>JBDGST010000057.1:0-11669 GCA_042217365.1 Haloarculaceae archaeon | reverse complement strand
GGACTACGACTACCGCATCGAGAAGTTAGTCGAGGAAGGCGAGGTGGACGAAGAGCTGATCGACGGCGTTGAGTTGGGCGAGACGTTCCGCCAGCGGCAAGCGGCGGAACGTCTCTTCAGCGTCCTCAAAGACGATGACCGGAAACTCGAATTCACCAAGCACGGCTTCGAACGGGTCGCAACGCAGGTGTACCTCGTCCTGATCGACCGGTTGTTGACTGCACTGGCCAAATGGAAACGGAATCCCGAAGCAAACCTACGTTCGGTCAGATGAGCTCGAATTACGCAACCGGGTCGAATAATCACAATACAGTTTTACGTCGGTAACGCGAACGTGTGACCGGCGCGCAGCACGGACTGGGTCCCAACCTCACTCGCGCTGCGCGCCGGAACCACCTCGCGTGGTTTCCGGCGGATCCGGGGAAAAAATGGGATCTGATGGGTCGGACCGGTCGCGCAACGAGGCGGTCGAACAGCTACAGGAGCTCGGTTTGAGTACCTACGCCGCCCGGACGTTCGTCGCGCTCGCGCGGCTCGGCAGCGGGACCGCCAAGGACGTGAGCGCCGTCTCGGCGGTCCCGCGGACGCGGGTCTACGACGCCGCGGCGGAGTTGCGCGACGAGGGGCTCGTCGACGTCCAGCAGTCCACGCCCAAGCGGTTCTGGCCGGTGTCGGCGGAGACGGCGGCCAGGCGGTTCCGCCAGGAGTACGCGCGCCGGGTCACCGCCCTCACCGAGGCGCTCGAAGACGTCGAGTCGGCCCAGCGGCCCGAGGAACAGCGGGCGTCTGGACCGTGACCGGCCGGGACGCCGTCACGGACCGGGTCGTCGAGTTCGTCGAGGGGGCGGACGACGAGGTGATCTTCACGACCGACGCCGACCTGCTGACCGACGGCGTCGTCGGCTCGCTCCGGGCGGCCGGCGAACGCGGCGTCGCGGTCCGCGTGGCCGGCATGGCCGACGGCGCCCCCGCCGAGGTCGCCGGCGAGGTCCCGGCGGCCGAGGGATTCGAGCCGACGTGGGACTGGTCGGCGACGCCCGCCGGCCGCCCGCTCATGGTCGACCGGACCCGGACGCTCGTGAGCGTCCTCGTCGATGGGGACGGGGACCACCCGCCGGAGCCGCTGGACGAGACCGCGGTGTGGGGCGCGGGCGAGGCCAACGGCCTCGTGGTGGTCCTGCGGGCGCTGTTCGCCTGGCAACTCGACGGCGAATCCGCGTGAGAGAGCCGGGTTCGGCCCCGGACGAACAACGGAGCGCCGGCGGCGGGGCGGGCGTCCCCCGGCGGGCCGAAAGCGACGGGGATTTTTGTCCGGTCGTCGCAGGGGCACCCATGGCGGACGCGCACAGACGAGCGGCGATGGCCGAACGGGCGGCCAGGGCGGGCGGTGCGGTCGCCCGCCAGTCGTTCCGGGGGGAGTTGAGCGTCGACACGAAAGCGGACGAGAGCCTCGTCACGGAGGCCGACCGCGCGGCCCAGCGCCAGGTCGTCGCGACGGTCCGCGAGGAGTTTCCGGAGGACGCCGTCTTCGCCGAGGAGGGGGTGACGCCGGTCGGCGCCGACGGCGGGGGGTTCGTCGACTCGGTTCCCGACGAGGGCGACGCGTGGGTCGTCGACCCGATAGACGGGACCGCGAACTACGCCCGGGGGCTCGCCGTCTGGACGACCAGCGTGGCCGCGACAGTGGACGGCGAGCCGGTGGGGACCGCGACGTACCTCCCGGTGCTCGGCGACGCGTACGCGGCCGGGCCGGAGGGTGCGACGCGGGACGGCACGCGGCTGTCGGTCAGCGACCGGTCGGACCCCGGGACGTTCACCGTCGGCCTCCTCGACCGGTGGTCGCAGTCGCAGGCCGGGGCGTTCGGCGAGGTCTCGGCCGCGCTGATGCGGCGGGCCGGTGACGTTCGCCGGTTCGGGACGATGCAGGCGACGCTGGCGTTCGTCGCCGACGGCGGGCTCGACGCGACGGTCTCGCTGTCCCCACAGGCGGCGTTCGACTCCCTGGCTGGCGCCCACCTCGTCCGCGAGGCGGGCGGCGTCGTGACCGACCTCGACGGCGAGCCCTGGACGGTCGACAGCGAGTGTCTGGTGGCCTCGAACGGCGAGGCCCACGACGCGGTCGTGGCCGCCGTCCGCGAGGCAGCGGACGACTGACGGTCGCGGTACGGTGGCCGCGTCGCCGCCGCGACCGTCGCGCACGGGACCGGAACGCTAAACAGGGCGCACGGCGGGCGATCAGGCATGGAAAACGAGCAGGTGATCTCCGAGCGGACCTGGCTCGGCGGGCTGGCCGCCGCCCTCGTCGCCCTCGTCGGCGGGTCGCTCGCGATGCCGAGCGTCGTCTACGACCGCTTCATCTGGAAGTACTTCTGGGGGCCGATCTACTCGGACGCCCACGACGCCCGCTGTGCGGTGGAGACGGGCGAGGGGATCCGGCTGTTCGCGACCGACCAGGCCTGCCGGGCCGCGGCCGACACCGGATCGGTCGCGTACACCGGCTACACGGTCGTCTCGGAGATCGGATACATGGTCACGCTCGTGTTCATGCTCTTCGGGGTGCTGTTGCTGCTCTCGCGCCTCGGCCTGGCCGAGAAGAAGCGGCTGTTCTTCCCGCTGGTGCCGTTCATGCTGTTCGGCGGGGCGCTCCGCGTCGTCGAGGACGCGACCGACGCCGCGCCCGCCGGCGTCGACCCCTTCATCAGCTACCCATGGAACACGCTGCTCATCAGCCCGATCATCTACGTCACCGTGTTCGCGGTGACGCTGGCCGCACTCCTCGCGAGCGTGCGCCTCGCCTCGGCGGGCTACGTCGAAGACAAGTTCCACGCGATGAGCGCCATCGGCGCCGGCGTCCTCGGGCTCACGGTCGCGTTCCTCTTCCGGATGTCGATGACCGTCGACTACGTCGACTTCTACCCCCAGATCCTCGTCGTCGACCTCGTCCTCGCGTCCGCGCTGGCCTACGGCATCTACGCGGCGATCGAGGAGTACAGACCCGAGATCAACGCCGGAACCGGGAAGATCGGTCTGGTGATCCTCTGGGCTCACGCCATCGACGGCGTGGCGAACGTCGTCGCGGCCGACTGGACCACCGCGCTCGGTCACCCCTTCACGTACGGCGCCAAACATCCCGCGAACCGGATCATCGTCGGCCTCACCGAGTCGATACTGCCGGCCTCCCTCGCCTCGGCCATCGGTACGTCCTGGCCCTTCCTGCTGGTCAAACTCGTCGTCGCGTTCGGCATCGTCTGGCTGTTCGACGAGGCGTTCTTCGACGAGAGTCCGCGGTGGGCGCTCCTGCTCGTGGTCGCCGCCGCCGCCGTCGGCCTCGGCCCCGGGACCCGTGACATGATCCGCGTCACGTTCGCTATCTGATTCCCACTGTAGCTGTCGCCCTCCGGAAGCATCCCGCCGCATCGGCTACCCGTGCCGACATCTCCGGCGCCCAGAACGCCCCAGTCAGTCAACCGGCCACAGTTCCCCGTTTTCGCGCGAGCAGCGACCCGTCACCGCCCCGTCGTCGGGCCCGCGACCGAGAGCACGTCGAGCGCGCCCTCGGGGTAGTACCGTCCCCCACAGGACGGGCACTCGGCGACCGTGACGGAACCGGTCGACGATAGCCCGTCCAGTTCCCGCTGTTCGAGTTTCTCGTCGCAGTCTGTACACGGAAGGTCGAATTCTGTCACCATGATACTCTCCGCTGGCGGGCCGCGACCAGCGTCGAAAACGGCCCCCAGCCTCCGTGTGAACTATCAACATACCCTGGCATAAACCCTCGCATCTATCCGTTTGCTGCCAGAAATTCGACAAACTGGACCGGCGGTCGGGGACGTCGTCGCTCCGTCGGGCCCCGATATGTAGTTGACCATCTGGCAGGTCGTTGGACGTATCGATACGTCGATCGGTGGTCAGGGATACGGGTGGTGCTCCCGGTCGAGTCGGGGTTCGAACCCGAGCCGGCCGGGGACCGTCCGCGCTCGCTCGCCGAAGTAGGCGCCGTCGAAGAACAGCGGCTGGGCCGACGGTACGAGCACCCTGACGGCCTCGAAGCCGAGCTTCTGGACGTCGCGCGTCGTCGTCCGGACGGCGTAGGCGGTCACGCCCGCCTCGTCGAGGCGGTCGAGGACCGCACCGACGTGTTCGCGCCCCTCGGGAACGCTGTCGGGGCCGACCGAGGCGGCGGGCACCCGCTGGTCGGGGGAGACGAACGGTTCGACGGTCGCGGGCTCGTCGGCGTAGCGGCCGTACGCGCCGTCGACGTCGGCGGCGTCGCCGGCTCCCATCCCGCGGAGTTCGACCCAGTTCTGGACCGCCTCGGCGAGCGCGCTCCGGGCGGCCCGGGCGGGGTCGAGGTGGGCGGCGGTGCCCAGCGCCAGTTTCGGCCACTCGTCGCGCCGGACGGCGACAGCCACGACCGGGACGTCGACGTCCTGCGTGAGCAGGAGCGCCGTCGCGTCGAGGCCGTTCGCGCCGGCGCGGGCCGCCAGTTCACGGTACTGCTCGTCCTCGACTGCGAGGCCGAGCGGCTCGAACGTCGAGTACCAGGCGATGGTCGACGCGTCGCGCTCGATCACCTCGTACAACCCGGAGAGAAGGGCCTCGACCGACGAGTTCCCCAGCCCCAGCCCCGTCGTGATGGCGGGCCGTATCGTCCGCTCGGGCGGCGGGTAGTGGACGAGTTCGGCGGGCACGCTGATGCGCTCGCCGGGGTCCAGCCGGATCCCGTCGACCCAGGGCCGCTCCTCGGCGTCGGGGTTGTCGGCCCAGTCCGTCGGGCGGACGAACGAAGACGGCGCGACGGCGTCGTCGAGTTCCTCGGCGGCCGCGACCGTGAACTCGGCTGCGTGGTAGACGCCGGCGCAGTACCGCTCGTAGGCCTCGCCGAGCGCCTTCATGAACGAGGCGTCCCAGCCGGGATCGAGCCCGCCGCCCCGGCGGGCAGCGGTCGCGTCCGCGAACGTCGCAGTGTCGCACAGCCGGGCGACGTAGTACGGCGCGGGGTAGGACTCGGCCTCGCCGACCTCGGCGACGATACCGAGGCGGTCGTCGAGGCCGCGCTCGGCCCGCGAGAGCGACTGCTCGACCGACCGGTCGATGTCCCCCTGGTCGAGCACCCGGTCCCGTTCCCCGCCACACCGGCAGCCGGGGACCGGTAGCAGCGTCCGTTCGGCGTATGGCAGTTCGACGACGCGCCCGAGCGGGTCGGGCTCGGCCGGGTCGAGGAACTGGACGGCGCGCCGGCCCGCGACCGCGCCGGCGAAGCGAGCGGTCGCGTCTGACGGCGCCGCCACCGGGTCCGCGTCCTCGGGCACGTTCGACGCGACGCGGTCGCGCAGGCAGTCGTAGCAGGCGCCGTCCGGGTCGAACCCGGTGACGGCGGCGTCCACGACGGGATAGCCGCCGATGCCCCCGAGTTCGACGGCGAACCAGGGGATCCCGGCGTCGGCCGCCGCCTCGGCCACCAGTTCGATGGTCGTCGCGCCCGCCCGGTCGACGACGAGAGCGAGGTCGTGGCTCCGCTCCAGGTCGCCCGGGCCCGCGCGGTCGACGGTCGCGTCCGCGTCGCCGAGCGCGGCGGCCACGGCGTCGGCGCCCGCTCCACTTCCGACGAGTCCGACTGACATACCCGCCACGACGACTCGACCCCACTAAAGCACATGGGCCTCCGGAGATCCGGTACGCCGTGACAACCGCCCGGGCGGACCTGTATCGACGACCCGGAGATGCGAACCAGAAACCGCTTCCGTCGGCGGCCCGCGAACGTGAACCCACGAGAACGTCTGTCGACGCGGTTCGGAACGGACTCCGGCGAGAACCGCCCGTCACTCGGGGGAAGGGAGCAGCTCCTGGGTCCGTTCGGCCAGCGTCTCGGGGTCGTCGTCGGGGAACCGCTCCTCGTTGAGCCGGAGTCGGAGCCGGGGCCGGCCGACGTCGATGGGGACCTTCTCGGTCCGGATGAGGTCGGCGTCCTCGAGTTTGCTCTTGGTCCGGGAGAACGTCGCCTTGCTCGCCAGCCCGATGTCCTCGCCCCACTTGCTGATGTCGTAGAGGAGTTCGCCGTTCTTGGCCGCGACCAGGACGCTGATCGTCACCTCGTCGAGGCCCTCGCCCTCGCCCTTTGCGACCGTGAGGGCGTCGAGTATCCCCTCGAAGTCGGCGAGCGCGCCCTCGCCGAACTCGGAGACGAGGGTCTCGCGGACGCGTTCGAGCGCCGGCGTCCGGAGCGTGTAGGGCTCGGCGTCCTCCCACGCCGTCTCGTAGTGGCCCCGGACGTCGTCGACGAACGAGTCGTCCTCCGTCGTGAGGCCGCCCGCGCTGTCGTCGCCGACGACGACCGAGACGACCGCCGACTCGGAGACGACCAGCGACGCCGCGGGGGCCGTCCCGAGGAGGCGAATCGAGAGCGTCCCCTCCTCGACCAGGTCGGCCGCGTGACCGGCGACGATGAAGTCCGCCATGGCCGCCTTCAGGTCGTCTCTGACGGCGAGCATGTCGATCCGCGGCAGATCCCCGGCCTCGTGTAACCGGAACACGAGTTCCGGGAGCGTACCCAGGGGCGGATTGACGAGATAGACCGGTTCGCTCCCGCCGCGGATCGCGTCCGAGAAAACGTCACCGACGTCCTCTTCGAAGAAGTTCGAACTCATGCGCTCTTTCGGTGTTTTGAATTATCACACTTAATTTTATCGGCGGGGGCGATTGAATTCGAGCCGCCGGGCCCGGAGAGATCGGCTGGTCCGTGGGACCGGGGGACGGTTCGGTCCGTGGGCCGGACCGAGGGACTGGTTCGGGGGTGGGTTCGGTTCGCGTGATGGAACCAGGGTCCGGGTGGGTACGCGGCCGAACGGGCGTCACGGAGCCTCGATTCGGTCGGCGGATGTGGTCCCCGGTCGCGGAAAGGTAGATTATTGAGCGGGGGGCGTCGAGAGACCAACAGGCATGAACTACGACACGGTGCGGGCGGTGGACCCGGCGGTCGCGGACGCGCTCGCCGGCGAGGTCGAGCGCCAGCAGGACACGCTCGCGATGATAGCGAGCGAGAACCACGTCAGCGAGGCGGTCGTCGAGGCCCAGAGCTCGGTGCTGACCAACAAGTACGCGGAGGGGTACCCGGGCTCGCGCTACTACGGCGGCTGCGAGTACGCCGACGAGGTCGAACAGCTCGCCATCGACCGCGCGAAGGAACTGTGGGGCGCCGAGTACGTCAACGTCCAGCCCCACTCGGGCTCGCAGGCCAACATGGCCGTCTACGTCGCCGTCCTCGAACCGGGCGACAGGATACTGTCGCTGGACCTGACCCATGGGGGCCACCTCAGCCACGGTCACCCCAAGAACTTCGCCGGGCAGGTCTACGAGGTCGAGAACTACGAGGTCGACCCCGAAACCGGCCGGATCGACTTCGACGAGGTCCGCGAGCAGGCGGAGGCGTTCGACCCCGACATGATCGTCTCGGGCTTCTCGGCGTACCCCCGGGAGGTCGACTGGGAGGCCTTCCAGGCCATCGCCGACGACGTCGGCGCCTACCACACGGCCGACATCGCGCACATCACCGGGCTGGTCGCGGCGGGCGTCCACGACTCGCCGGTCGGCGTCGCGGACTTCGTCACCGGGTCGACGCACAAGACGATCCGCGCCGGCCGGGGCGGCATCGTCATGGCCGACGAGGAGTACGCCGACGACGTCGACAGCGCGATCATCCCCGGGATCCAGGGCGGCCCGCTGATGCACAACATCGCGGGCAAGGCCGTCGGGTTCGAGGAGGCGCTCGACCCCTCGTTCGAGGAGTACGCCGAACAGACGGTCGCCAACGCGAAGGCGCTGGCCGAGCACCTCCGCGAGCACGGCTTCTCCCTGGTGTCGGGCGGCACGGACAACCACCTCGTGCTGGTCGATCTGCGGGACTCTCACCCCGACGTGACCGGCAAGGAGGCCGAAGAAGCCCTCGAAGAGGTCGGCATCGTGCTCAACGCCAACACGGTCCCCGGCGAGACGCGGTCGCCGTTCGTCGCCTCGGGCATCCGCGCCGGGACGCCCGCGCTGACGACCCGCGGCTTCGACGAGGACGACTGCCGGACGGTCGCCCACTGCATCGCCGAAGTCATCGACAGCGTCGACGACGACGAGGTGAAAGCGGAGGCAGCCGAAACCGTGCAGGAACTCTGCGACGAGCACCCTATCTACGAGGAAGACGGGGAGCCGATATACGAGTAGCGCCCGGGCTCGCCGGCTGTGCGGGCGACGGCCCGGAGACGGGTCGAAGCATCGACGTGTCCGTGAGCGGTGGCCTCACCCTACGGAGCATCGAAAATTTCCGGACTGCCTGTCCGTCCCGGCCTCGGTTCAGTGGCCAGGCTCGCCGGTTCCCCCGCCGCAGACGCTCCCGCCGTCGGTGGCAGCCCCGTCGTCGCATCTCCTCCCGTCCGCGGCGCTCTCTTCGTCTTCCGGTCTCCCGTCGCTGAGCTCGTCGTCGGCGTCGGAGTCCCTCGACGCCGCGCCCTCGGGCCGTTCCTGTTCGACGAACCGCTGTTTGCATTCCGTGGAACAGAACTCGTGGATCTCGCCGGTAGCGTCGTCGAGCATCGCCGGGTGCCACTGTTCGCCGTCGAACGTCGTCAGGCACTGGTCGCACCGTTTCATTGACATATCACTGTTTGACAAGGACCGCGAGTGTCGATTGTATCCAGCGGTCGGGAGCGCTCGTGTCGCGTATGGCCACGATCCGGGCGTCCGGGCACCCGAACTCTTCGAACGTGAGGTCGCTTCCGGACGGGTCGTCGGACGTGACGGGGCCACCGGCGCGCGGCGTCCCGACGGAGTCGCTGTCCACCATCGTCAGGGTTCGACTGTCGTCGTCGCCGTCGACTGGATCCAGGCCCGTTCGTTGGCCACGTCCGCGATGAGCCCGATGGTCTTCCCACCGACTTCGAATTCGGTGTACTTGGTTTCCGGGCTCCGGGTGCGCGCTTGCTCGGTCATCAGATCGTCGCCGCGGTCTGACTCTCGCCGGCGGCGGTCTCGGGCTCGGAGACCGTGACGTATCCATCGGAAGTGAGGATCACCCGGAAATCGTCGGTATCGACTGTCAGCTGGAGCGTCGAGCTGTTCGTCCTGTTCTCCCCGAACAGGGCGTCAAGCGCGTCGGGGTCGACGTGGTCGGCCAGACAGAAGTCGAGCTCGATCGGGTCGCAACCGCGCAGTTCTGCGACGCCACGCACGATGGCTGCGGAGACCCGACCGGGCCCCGAGAGTTCTCCGAATTCGATGACTATGGAATCGCTCATCGTCTACTGTCCGTTGTGCTTCCCACCCCATGGGTCTGTGCGCGATATGCGTCGATACCGCGCCCGTCCCGGGGCTATACATATTGAACCACCCGGGAGAATTAGTCGGACAGCCCGAGCGTCCGGAGGTGACGGGAGACGACGCGGAGCGACGTCCGGGGCCGTCGACAGGCGCACCGCTTATGGGCGTCCTCCCCGGAGTGTGCCGTATGACAGAGTTGGACGCGACCGACCGGGCGGTCGTCAACGCGTTCCAGGGCGGATTTCCGGTCGTCACCGACCCGTACGAGCCGGCGGCGGCGGCGCTGCGAGACCACGGGGTCGAGGTGGACGCCGGGGACCTCCGGGACCGCCTCGCGCGCCTGGACGACGAGGGCGTGTTGACCCGGTTCGGCGCGCTCATCAACGCGGACGAGATCGGGGGGACGGCGACGCTCGTCGCTATGCACGCACCCGAGGAGCGGTTCGACGAGATAGCCGAGCAGGTCAACGCGCACGCGGAGGTCGCCCACAACTACGAGCGCGAACACCCCCACCTCAACATGTGGTTCGTCGTCTCGGTGGCCGACCCGGGCCGGGTCGAAGGCGTCCTCGACGAGATCGAGGCCGAGACGGGACAGGAGACGTACAACCTCCCGAAACGGCGCGAGTTCCACGTCCAGGCGACGTTCCCGGTCGAGGGCCCCCTGGCCGACCTGGACGGCGGGATCGACCTCTCGGACCTCGGTCCGGCGGTCGAGCCGACCGACCGGGACGCGCTCACGCCCCGCGAGCGGGACCTCGTGGTCGAGATCCAGGGCGGGCTCCCGCTCACGCTGACGCCCTACCGCGACGTCGCGGCGGCCCTGGGCGAGAGCGTCGAGTGGGTCACGGGGACTATAGCGCGCTTCGACCGCGAGGGGAAGGTCCGCCGGGTGGGGCTCGTCCCAAACCACTACGCGCTGGGCTACTCGGAGAACGGGATGACGGTCTGGGACGTGCCCGACGACGCCGTCGAGGCGGTCGGTCGCGCGGTTTCGTCGTTCGAGTGGGTGACCCACTGCTACCAGCGGCCGCGCCACGAGGGTGTGTGGCCGTACAACTTCTTCGCCATGACCCACGGCCGCAGCGAAGAGGAGAGCCGCGAGCGGGTCCAGCAGGTCCGCGAGCGGATGGCCGAACACTGGGACGTCACCGAGGACGACTGGGACACGCTGTTCTCGACGCGGATCCTCAAGAAGACGGGGATCCGCCTGGCCGAGCGCGCGGAGGCGAACACGGACGACGAGTCCGGCAGGCCTGACGCGGCCGGCGGGTCCGGCAGGCCTGACGCGGCCGGCGGGTCCGACAGGCCTAACGCGGCCGGCGGGTCCGACAGGCCTGACGGGGATGTCCACTGACCCACAGATGATACCGCTTCTCCACGATTTCGACGGCGAGACGGTCCTGGTGTTCGGCGGCGGGCGCGTCGGCGCGCGGAAGGCCCGGCGGTTCGCCCGCGAGGCCGACGTCGTCGCGGTGAGCCCGTCGTTCGCGGACGCGGACTTCGGCGGCGCACGGCGGGTTCGAGCGGCGCCCGACCCCGGCGACGTGGAGGGGTGGTTCGACAGGACCGACCCGGCGCTCGCGATCGCGGCGACAGACGACGCGGCTGTCAACGACGCCGTCGAGGCGGCCGCCCGGGAGCGGGACGTCCTCGTCAACCGTGCCGACGAGGCCGGGGAACGCGACCCGGGGAGCGTCGTCGTGCCCGCCACGGTCCGGGATGACCCGGTCGTCGTCGCGGTGGCGACCGGCGGGACGAGCCCGGCGCTCAGTCGCCACCTGCGCGAGCGGATCGAGGCCGACGTCTCGGGCGCGGGCGAACTCGCCAGCGTCGCCGGCGAGTTGCGGGAGGACCTCCGGGCCGAGGGCGTCCCCCCGGAGGTGCGCCGCGACGCCCTGCGGGCGGTCGTCCGGTCCGACGAGGTTTGGAAGGCTTTAGATACTGGGGACACGAAGGTCCGGCAAGTAGCCGTGGACGTAATCGACGACGTGACGGGTGATCCGTCGTGACCGGACGGGGCGTCATCGCGGGCGCGAGCGTCGCACACGACCGGGCGACGCTGGACGACATCGAGGCGGCGACCGTCGAGAGCCAGCGGACCGCGGTCGATCAGTTGACCGGCGTGCCCGCCGTCACGGAGGCGTACGTCCTGCAGACGTGCAATCGCGTCGAGGCCTACGTCGTCACCGGGGACGAACCCGACGGCCGCGCGGCGCTGGAGGCGTTCTTCTCCGACGTGTCCGACGACGTGCTCGTCGAGATGGGCCACGACGAGAGCCTGCGCCACCTCATGCGCGTCGCCGCCGGACTGGAGTCGCTGGTCGTCGGCGAGGACCAGATCCTCGGCCAGGTCGGCGACGCCT
>JBDGST010000117.1:0-11998 GCA_042217365.1 Haloarculaceae archaeon | reverse complement strand
AGTCTCGTTCTGGTTCATTTTACGCTCCAACACTGAATTATGGGTAAGAGACAGGCCTTCAGCTGTGGGAGGACGTCAATCATCTGGAACGAGTTGTGGCACGAGGCGAGAATTCGGGTCCTTCATTCCGTGATGTTCGCCGCCCCCCCACCCCTTCGTTTCGGGTGGAACCGCGGAAGGGAATGGGCAGGGGTGAACCGCCGTTCGTTCGACCACACTAGAGAGAAAGTTTTATAGTGTCCGTAGTTAAACCAAACCCGCACTAGAACGAAAACATATTTTCGAGGTAATTCTTTTCTAGGTTTATAGGTTTACGACCTCTAGACAACCTGAGTACTACTTGAGGACATTATCCCCACTGTCTTCATTCGCTAGAGTTATTCCATCTCGGAAAGCCTTCCCACCTCGTTAGATCCGGGAAGCACGTCTGGGCCGGGGTGTTCGGGTGTTCCACTCGAAACGGAGGGGTGGGGGTGAGAATTCACCATCCTCCGCCGCTGGATCGAGCGGTAGCAAATCAGTCGGGACTGCCGGGGCCAGCCGTCTGAAGTCGTCCGGCCGTCCGTCCGCCAGTATATCAATCCGTTCAACAGTCGAGCGATGGGATCGCCAGAAATGGCCGTTTGAGCGCTCGTTCCCGGCCGAATACTCCACTAATTACCACAATATTTATATATGTCTGACGTAGGCTTAAGTGAGTCGGCCCGGGTAATTCGCTCAGATGCGCCTTCGCGCGCAGGAGGATAGGATGGGACTGCTCACAGACCTCAAAGACAGCATTTCACGGGCAGCATCGACGCTGTTCTCCGAGGAAGACCCGAAACGCATCGGCATCTACGGGCCGCCGAACGCCGGCAAGACGACCCTCGCGAACCGCATCGCGCGGGACTGGACCGGGGACGCCGTCGGGCCGGAGAGCCAGATACCGCACGAGACGCGGCGGGCGCGCCGGAAGGAGAACGTCGAGATCGAACGCGACGGGAAGACAGTGACCATCGACGTCGTCGACACGCCGGGCGTCACGACGAAGGTCGACTACACGGAGTTCCTGGAACACGACATGGAGAAAGAGGACGCCGTCCGTCGCTCGCGGGAGGCGACGGAGGGGGTCGCCGAAGCGATGCACTGGCTCCGCGAGGACGTCGACGGCGTCATCTACGTTCTCGATTCGACGGAGGACCCGTTCACGCAGGTCAACACGATGCTCATCGGCATCATCGAGAGCCAGGACCTCCCGGTGTTGATCCTCGCGAACAAGATCGACCTGGAGGAGGCAAGCGTCCAGCGGATCCGTAACGCGTTCCCGCAACACGAGACGACGGCGCTGTCGGCGCTCGAGGGTGACAACATGGACGAAGTGTACGACAAGATCGCGAAGTACTTCGGGTGATAGCATGGCGGAAGCAAAACACCCGGAAGACGAAGACGGCGTCCAGATCGACCTGATCAGCGCCGAGCGCATGGACGGCATGGCCACGATGGAGAAGATCCGGATGATCCTCGACGGCGTGCGCGATGGCAACATCGTCATTCTGGAGTCGGGGCTCACCCCCGACGAGGAGTCCCGGCTCATCGAGGTTACGATGACCGAGATCAGCCCGGACGAGTTCACGGGCGTGGAGATAGAGACCTACCCGCAGTCCCAGGCCGACGACGCGAGCTTCCTGGGCCGGCTGATGGGCCGGGAGTCGACGAAGAAACTGACGGTCATCGGCCCGGCGAACCAGATCGAGACGCTCCACAAGGACGAGACGCTCATCAGTGCGCTCGTCTCCCGCAAGTAGGGCATGCCACACCAGTGTACGAACTGCGGCCGGACGTTCGCCGACGGCTCCAAGGCGATGCTGTCGGGGTGTCCCGACTGCTCGGGGACGAAGTTCCAGTTCCGGCCGGACGGGTTCGACGACGCCGGACCCGATGACGCAGCGCCTGGCGGCGCCGGGACCGACGGGACCGGACCGGACGACGCGTCCAGTCCCGGTGGGTCGGTAACTCCCGTCGACTCCGGTCCGAAGGACTCGATGGGCCACCGGGTCGGGTCTGCCGCCGCGACGGTCCGTGACCTGGTCAGCGGCGACGCGGGGGCAGGCGCGACGACGGCCACTCCTCGAAGCGACGCGGCCGCGAACGGGTCGGACGACGACATCATCGTCGCGGAACCCGACCCGGCCGAGACCGGTGTCGAGGACTCCGCACAGGCCGACGCCCGCTCCCGGGTGGCCGAACCCGACGAACTCCCGAACACGGGCGGATCCGACACCGGATCCCCCCCGGGAAGTGCCGATCCCGCCCCTGCCGATGGGGCAGACGGCGGTTCCGACTCCTGGCACGAGTCCGACACCTCCGCCGGGTCGGGGGCCGGATACGAACCGGCCGAGGAGTCCGAACCCGAGCCCGCTCAGGAACCCGGACCCGAAACGGAGGGCCAACCGGCGGCCGACCCGGGCGACGAGGGTCCGGAGACCGAGTCCGGGTCCGACCGGGCGGTCGTCGAAGAGCCCGACGTCGAGCGCCCCGACCGGCCGGACCTCGCCGAACTCCGGGAGGAACTCAACGAGCAGTTCGAGAGCATCCGCGTCGTCGAACCCGGACAGTACGAACTCAACCTCATGGAACTGTACGACCGCGAGGAGTACATCATCGCGCTCCAGGAAGACGGCCGGTACAGCATCCAGGTGCCCGAAACCTGGCGCGAGGACGTCTGATCCGGTCGGTCCGTCGTGAGGAGAGCGACGGAGGAACTCACTTCGATCGGGGGTCGAGAGAAGGAACTCACTTCGATCGGGGATCGAGAACCTCTCCGAGGCCCCGCCCGACCAGATTGACCGACAGCATCGTCGCAACGAGCAGCAGTGCCGGTATCGTCGCGATCCACCAGCCTCCCTCCAGGCTGGCGACCTGGGTACCGAGGTTTATCGTCCCGCCCCAGGAGACGACGGTCGCGTCGCCGAGCGAAACCGGGTCGTCGTTGAACGGCGACGGGACGACGATGAAAGACAGCGCCGCCTCGGTGAACACGATCAGCGGTATCTGGAGGGTGGCGTTCGTGAGTACCGACCGCGAAACGTTCGGTAGCAGGTGCCAGCGGACGACCTGCAGGGAAGTGGCGCCCGTACCGCGGGCGGCGGCGACGTACGGCCGGTCGCGCAACTGGAGAGCCTCGTTACGAACGAGACGCGCGAGGCCGGCCCAGCCGGTCAGCCCGAAGGCCCCGACCAGGGCGAGGAGCCGGTACTCGGCGTTCCAGCCCCAGAACAGGATGTAGACGACGACGGCCGGGACGGTCTGGCAGACCTCGGCGACCCGCATCAGGAGGCGCTCGGCCCGCCCGCGGGCGTACGCTGCAAGGAGGCCGAATCCGACTCCCGCCGGGACGATCAGCGCCGTCGCGACGACGGCGACCTGCAGGGCCGTGTGTGTTCCGAGGACGACGAGCGGGACCATGTCCTGGCCCGTGTTCGTCGTCCCGAGCGGGTACTGGAGCGTCCCGTGACACCGGCCGTGCCTGATGGGGCCGACGCAGCTCTCGGGTGTGAACAGCCACTTCGTGTCGACCGAGAACCCGACGGGCGGCTGGTAGGCCCGGTCGAACGCGACGGTCTGGGGCTTCGAGACGAACAGGGGGCCCAACAGCCCGACGACGACCAGAACGAGCAGGAGACCCAGACTCACGAGGGCCGCGGGGCGGCGGCGGAGTCGGCGCCAGTACTGGCGGGCGCGACGCGGGTCGTTCGCGAGCGGCGCCACGACGAACGCCGCGATCCCGAGGAGCGACGCCGCGAACAGCCAGTCCAGCGGCTCTATGTTCGAGACGAGGGGGAGGGACCCGCCCCGCACGTGCTCGTGGTAGAATCCCGCGGCGATGAGAGCTATCCCGCTCAGGAATCCCACGCTGCTTGCGGCGGGAACCGCTCCTGGGTCGCCCGGCTGGTCCGGGTCGAGTTCGTCGAACCGGGTCGCGGATGGCACGCCGGATTCGCCCGACCAGGGCGGACCTTCGCCCATCGAATCACTCTTCGGCCGATATGTGGCTGGAACTACTAAGTAGTTACAGGTCCCACGGGTCGCGTAGTGACGCGCCCCCGCCAGCCTGCCCGCCAGCCCGCCCGCCCGGCCGTTCCCCGGTCGAATCGCGCCGGTCCCTCCGGATCCGACCCCCCCGTGGACAGCGGACCGAGCGTCGGTCGTCCGGCCTACCCCTCCCGACGCGTCGCCCGCTGGACAGCCGAGCCGTGCTCCTGGCGGTGGACCCCCCGGACTCCGGACGGATGAGGCACCTCCGGACGGTCGTCTGGCGGGTGAGCGCGCTCGTCGGGACGGTCTGGGCCGTGTTCACGCTCGCGTTCGCGTACGTCGCGTTCACCCCGTTCGCCGGCGCCGGACTCACCGCCGAAGGGGCGCCGGCGTCGCCCGGCGACTCGCTGGCGGCCCAGTACGTCGACTGGCTGACCTGGCTGCTGACCGTCTGGGACGAACCGGTGGCCGGGACGATACTCACGCACCTCTCGTTCACGGCGGCGTACTTCGTCCCCGCGTTCGCGCTCGCGGTCGGCGGGGCAACCGCCGCCCGGGTGTACACGGTCGCTCGGGAACGGAACACGCTCGACTCGGTCGCCAGCGCGCTCACGCTCGTCGCGGTGAGCCTCCCGGTGTTTCTCGTCGCCCTCTGGCTGCGCGAGACGTTCCTGGTCACGTACATGGAGATCTTCGAAACGCCCAGGCTCTACGACCACGGACAGGGGGCGCTCGCGCCCCACAACCTCGTGGCGGCCGCGTGGCCGATGGCGCCGATGGGGCTGTACCTGTTTGCCATCCAGTCCCGGTACGCGGGCGACCTCCTGGCGGAGTACGCGACGGCCGACTTCGTGAAGACGGCCCGCATGAAGGGCGCCGGCACCTGGGCGGTCGGCCGGCACATACTCCGGACCAACGTGATCCCGCTGTCGACGCTGTTTTTCACGGACATGCTCGGGCTGGTCGTCGTCGGCGTCGTCGCCGTCGAGTACGTCGTCGGCACTCCCGGGATCGGCCAACTGACTGTCGAGGCGGTCGTGTCGCGGGACGCGCCACTCGTTCTCACGCTGTCGGTTCTGACTGTCGTCGTCGGGGTCCTCGCGAACTTCCTCCAGGACCTCGCGTACCTCCAGTTCGATCCCCGCGTCGAGTTCGACCGGTGACCCCTCCCGGCAGCCACTCCGTCTCCGCTGCCTGCCGGCCGAGGGGCTCGCCGGCGTCTCTCTCCCGCGAGCCGGCCAACCGGGGCCCCAGCGCGTGCGGGGGCGTCGATCCACTCCCCGCACGGTCACAACGGTTATCCTTTTTCGTAGCGATCCGGCTACCGAAGGTGTCTGGCCATGACACGGCGACGCGAGTCACACGTCGCTGAGTGGGCGTCGCTGCTCGACGAGCGGGTCCCGGAGGAATCGCTCGATCCATCGGAGGCCGACCGTGGCGTCGACTGGCCCAACCGCCGGGGGCCTTCCTGACCCGGGTCCGGGGGCCTGCCGTATCGGCCTTGCACCGGGCTTTCGGGTCGTCTCCGGCGCCAGCGACGTGCCGACGCCCTTTTCCCTCGCGCCGGGCTGACTCTCGGACATGAGCGACTTCGACAAGGAGGCGGAGCGCGAACGGCTTCGGGAGAAGTACGAGCGCGACCAGGCGAAACGGGAGGCGACCGAGCGGATGAGCGACCTCCTGTTGAAGGGCGCGACGATGACCGACGCCCACTGTCAGAACTGCGGCGACCCCATCTTCCGGTACGACGGCGACGAGTTCTGCCCGACGTGCCAGCAGCTCGTCGAGTCGGACGGCGAGACCGATCCCCAATCCGAGGCCGAGGCCGAGGCCGAACCGGACGCTGAGGCTCCCGACCGATCGGGTGGCGACGCTGACACGGAGACGGGCGCCGGCACGCCGGAGGCCGACGCGGATAGCGCAAACGCCGGGTCAGCGTCCGCCGACGCCGCGTCTCCCGGGGCCGCCGACCGGGATACCGACGACCCGGCCCCCGACTCCCTCGCCGACATCGAGACCAAACGGCCTGCCGGCGCCCCGTCCGGTCGAGCGGACACTGCCGGGGCCGATTCGACGGCCGACGGTTCCGCCCGGACGGACGCGCCATCCGCGGAAGTACCGTCCGCGGACTCGAACCCGTCGGCGGATCCCGTCTCGGCGGCCCGCGAGTCGCTGGCGCGAACGCTCCTCGCGCAGGCGAGGCGCGCCGAGCAGTGCGAGGACCCCCGGCGAGCGAAAGACTACCTCGCGGCCGCGCGGGAGGCGGCCGAGGCGCTGTCGGCGCTGCGCTCGTAGACTCACGTCGGCCTCGTCCCCCTCGGTCGGGTTCGGCGGCTCTCTGACTCCCGGTCGCCGGTTTCCTCTCCGGGGGAGACCCTTCGGTCGTCGGTTTTCTCTCCGGGCGGACGCTCGCGGCGCTCGCGGACGTCGAAAACTCGACGGGAAAACGGTCGGAAGAGGGTCTGGAGCGGCTACTCGACCAGTTCGAGGGCGGCCTCCAGCGCCTCGTCCGGCGCGGGGCAGTCCTGGAGCGTCTCGCCGCCCTCGGTGTGTCGGAGCCGCGGGTACCGCGACGTCGTGTCGAGGACGCCGATCCCCGGCAGCGACTCGACCCCCGTCTCGATGTCGGAGAAGGCGTCGAACCGCGGCGTCCCGTCGGTCATCGCCGCCGGACTCGCGGTACCACCGGCGGTCGCGGGCCCGTCGGGCGCGTCCGCGTCGGGCCTGTCACTCGGGTCCGCGAGTACCGGGAAGTCGAGGTCGTAGCGCTCTCGCCAGTAGGTCGCGCGGTCCTGGCCGTCGGGGAGCGCCCCGACGACGCCGACCCCCGCGTCGAGGAACGCGTCGACCGCGTCGCTGTACGCGTTCGCCCGCTCGCGGGAGACCTGGCAGTAGTGGTCCCGTAACAGGAGCACCACGACCGCGTCGAACTCGTCCGCGAGCGCGTCGCTCGTGACCGTCTCCGGCCCTTCCCCCCCGTTCGGTAACTCGAACCTGACGATCCATTCCATGCCGTCGCTCATTGTGTGCCTGTCCCGATCCGGAACATCGAACCCCGGGGTAATCGGTGTTCGGATCTCTCGGTTTCTCGATTTGAAACGGAGGGGATCCCGGTCGCGTGGTCTGGCGGATCGTCCCGATCCGTTTCCGATATCCCCAGGTAGTTCGACTCGAAGTCCCGGCACCGGTGTCCGCTCGAAGTCCCGGCACCGGTGTCCGCTCGAAGTCCGGACCGTCAGCCGTCGTACTCGCTCCCGACGACCTCGCGGATCCGTTCGGCGGTCACCTCGCCGACGCCTTCGACCTCCCGGAGGCGGTCGGCGTCGGCGGTCATGACGCCCTCGACGCTCCCGAGGTCGTCGAGCAGGGCCCGCGCGGTGACCGGCCCCACCTCCGCAACGGAGGCGACGACGTACTCCTGCTGTTCGGCGAGCGTCTTGGCGCTCTTCTCGCCGTGGACGCTGACCGTCCGGCCCTCGTCTTCCTGTTCCCGGGCCGCGACGACTTCGAGCAGGTCGGCGGTCTCGTCCTCCCCGGCCGTCTGGAGGACGCTCGCGCCGAAGTCGACGGCGAGGGACGCGATCGCCCCCCGGATGGCGTTCGGGTGGACGTTGCGCTCCTCGTAGAGGCCCTCCCCCTCGATCAGGACGACCGGCCGGGCGTAGTAGCGGGTGGCGTCTTTGACCTGCTCGAACACCGACCGCTCGTCGCCCCCCGTCAGCGTGTCGAGGAAGTCCGCGACGGTCTTGCGCTCGACGACCACCCGGTCCGAGAGGACGTAGTCCCCGACCGCGAGCGTCTCCAGGCGCGTCTCGACGCCGTCGCGACGCGAGAGGTCCTTCGCTATCGCGGCGTCGAGTTCCCGCTGGTCGACGACGACCTCGACCGACTCGGACCCGCCGCTCGCTGTCGGGACGGCGGGACGGTTCTCGTCGTCTCCCTCCGTCCCACCGCTCGCGGGGTTATCGCCAGGCTCCTCCGCTTTCCCGGCAGCGAACGCGTCGAGCCCCGCCTGCTGGTCGTTGCCGGTTACTTGCGGGCCAGTTGCGGTCTCACCCTTTGTTTCCTGTGCAGGTGTCGTTTCCGCGGACGCGCCCTCGTCGCCTCGGGGAGTGTTCCGGTCCCCGGATTCTTCGGTTGTAGTCCCGTTCGTAGCGTCGTCGACGTCGGAGGGGTCGTCGAAGTTCCCGCCGCCGCTGTCGGGGTCGGAGCCGTCCTCGTCGAAGCCGTCGATGGGGACCTGTTCGTCGCCGATCTCGGCCTCGATCTCGTCGGCGACGGACTTGAGCGAGCCCAACTCCTCGCGCATCCGCTTCTGGTCGCGGCGGGCCTTCCAGAAGTAGGCCTCGTCGCGGGTGTCCTCGGCGAGCAGGACGGTCACGGCGCCCTCGGTCTGGCGGCCGGTCCGGCCCTTGCGCTGGATGGCCCGGATCGCCGTCGGGACGGGTTCGTAGAACAACACGAGGTCGACCTCGGGGACGTCCAGTCCCTCCTCGGCGACGGACGTGGAGACGAGTACCTCGAACTCGCCGGCGCGGAACGACTCCAGCGTCTCCTGTTGCTCGGTCTGGGTCATGCCGTCGCTGCCTTCGGTGTCGGACTGGCCGACGAACTTCCGCGTCTCGAAGTGCCCGCCCAGGAACTCCGTCAGGGTCTCGGCGGTGTCCCGGGACTCGGTGAAGACGATGACCCGGTCGCCGTCCTCGACGCCGAGCGTCTGGGCGATCAGCACTCGCGCGCGCCGGAACTTCGGGTGGAGGTCGTCGTACTCCTCGGCGCGGCGCATCGCCTCGCGCACCCGGGGGTCCGACACCATCCGCTGGTCGGCCTTCGAGGCGCCCGAGGCGCGGGCGGCCTGCTTCTGGCGCTCGAAGTACCGCCGGAGCGACTCGACGCTCTGTGTCTCGGCGTAGGTCACCGCGGTCCGGAGTTTCCGGACCTCGGCGAGCAGGCTCATCCCCTCGTAGCCCTCGGACTGGTCGTTGTCCATCAGCTCGCGCAGCCGGCCCTGAATCCGCTGGATCTCACGCTCGGAGACGTCGGGGGCGGTCTTGTTCGTCACCCCCAGCTCCTTGAGTTCCGTGAGCCGCTCGCGGATCACCTCCTGGAGGGCGTCGCGCAACTCGACGACGGTCTCGGGAAGCTCCACCCGCTCCCACTCGACGGTCGTCCGGTGGGTGTACTCGGCGACGTCGGCGTCGTCCTCGGTCATCACCTCGACCCGCCGGATCCCGAGGTTCGAACACACCGTCAGGATCGCCTCCTCGTCGTCGCCGGGGGAGGCGCTCATCCCCGTCACCAGCGGATCCCGGGCGGCCTCGTGGTAGCGCTCGGCGATGTAGTTGTAGGCGTAGTCGCCGGTCGCGCGGTGGCACTCGTCGAAGGTGCAGTGGACGACGTTCGTCAGGTCGATCCGCGAGCCGACGAGGTCGTTCTCGACGACCTCGGGCGTGGCGACGACGACCCGCGCCCCGCTCCACAGCTCCGCGCGGTCGTCCGGTCGCGTCTCGCCCGTGTAGACGACCACTTCGTCGTCCGGGACCTCCAGCGCTTCGCGGTAGAAGTCGGCGTGCTGCTGGACGAGGGGTTTGGTCGGGGCGAGCAGGAGCGACTTGTTGATCGCCTCGCCGGCCAGGCGCTCCGCGGTGACGAGCAGGCTCACCGTCGTCTTCCCGAGCCCCGTCGGGAGACAGACGAGGGTGTGTCCGGAGAGCGCGGCGTCGGCGAGTTCCCGCTGGTAGGCGCGGTCCTCCAGCGCCCCCTCGACCACGAGCGGCCGGTCGACGTACTCGCCGTCGCTCTCGTCGCCCTCGTCGGTGGCTGCCATTGGCGGCCCGTTCGCCCTGCCGGTGCCTAAGGGTTCGGAATGCGGGGTGGAAGTAAAACCGTTCCAGCGCCATCGACGGGAGTCCGTCGTCCCCGCAACCCTCGTCCGTCCCGACTCAATACTCCCGGAGCGATGACCGACGTCGTCTGGGTCCTCCGGCACGGACAGCGCCAGGACAGCGTCGACCCCGACCACGACCCGCTGCTCGAACCGACCTTCCCCGAGGACCACCGGGACGCCGAGCAACGCATCGGCGAGGCGGCTCGACGGGTCGTGGCGCACACGGACGCACGGCGAGTGCTGCTGGTCGGCCACGGCGCGACGGTCGGGGGCGTCGCGGCCGGGCTCGTCGGGTCGACCGACGGCGTGGACGCGCCGCTGGCCGGAACCCTCCAGTTTACGAACGACGACACAGTCCCGCACACGGTCCGGCTCTCGGTCACGGAGGTCGGGAGCGACCCGGGCCGGACCCCGGCGCGACCACCGGAGCGGTAGCAGTCCCGGCGGAACAGCGGGAGCTGACTGCGTCGGACAGCCTGTCGCCCGACGAGACGGCGACCTACCCGGGCGCGTTCACCGAACCCGTGTGGTACGGGGTCGAGTGCGCGGTCGACAGTCGCGGGCCGGCGGAGACGGCTCGCGCGACGTTCCACCCGTCGCCCCCACGTCGGGAGTACGTGAACTACCTCTCGGGCCGGGTCGCGCCCTCCGGACGCCTCGAACTGGCAGTCGTCACGACGGAGAACGCGGGAGATTTCACGCCCGGCAACCGGGCATGACGGATCCCGCGGGCTCGGGATGTGAACGGGTTACTCGATCGTGACCGTTCCCTCGTTGTTTATGCCGACGGTGACGACGGAGTCGTCGCCCGCGAAGGTGTGCGTCGCGACCGTCGAGTTCCCGTCGACAGTCGTCTTCACCCGGTATTCGCCCGTCCCGTCGAACGCCGCCAGGTCGAGGTCGCTCTCGCTCTCGACGGTCCGTCCCGCCGAGTACACCAGCTCTCCGCCGTCGGTGATCTCGACGACGACGGCGTGGTTCTCGTCGTCCTGATTGACGAGCGTCAGTTGCGTCTCCGACGCGTCGCCGCCGCCGATCGCGCTACAGCCCGCCGAGAGGGCGAGGAAACAGACGAACAGTCCGAGGACGGTCGATCGCTTGCTGGGGGACACGGACCTATGTCCGTCCCTCGACGGAAACCACCGTCGGTTGTCACGTGGTTCGCCAACTCGTCGGGGTCCAGCCGTCCAGTCATCCCAGGGCAGGCAGCCACTCGATGGCGGCGAACATCACCGTCGCGGCCCCGACGGGGATGGTGAGATTGTCGTCGATCACGTACCCGCCGACGACCGGCTTGACGCCGTCGGCGACCGTCGTCGCGACCCCGCCGGCGACGGCCACCGTGGCGGGGACGAACGGGACGGCCAGCAGCGTCGCGACGCCGAAGGTCGCCAGCAGGACCCACGCCTGCTTCGCGGGGCGCAGCTCCCCGGACCCGAGCAGGCCGCTCAGCGGGTCCGCGACCGTGAGCATCAGCATCGCGGGGACGGCCACCGGCGAGAGGGCCGGCGCCAGCCCCGGGAACAGGGTGTCGGCGGTCGGCGGGAACGCGAACGCGACGGCGGTCATCCCGACGGCCCCGAGGAAGTAGCCCGCGAGGTTCTCCCGCTCGTACTCGCGGGTGAGCCGGTCGAAGACCCACCAGTCCAGCCCGACCCGCAACCGGACCACCTCCAGGACGAGCCCCGCGGCGACCGCGACGGCGAGAAACGCCTGGACGCGCGGCCAGGTCACGGGATCGAACACCAGGTACGACAGCGGCACGGCGCTCGTGCTCGCGTGGACCAGCCGGCGGGCGACCTCGTCGGGGACTCGGCCGGCGAGCGCGCCGCCCCCGCCCCGCTTCCCGGGGTGAGTCCCGCCGTCGGTCATTCAGAGGTCCGCGAAGGACAGGTCGCCGTCGCGGAGGCCTTCGAGGGTCGATCCGAGGTCCTCGACGGGGACGCGCCGCTGGGCGGTCGTGTCGCGCTCGCGGACCGTGACGGTGCCCGGCTCGCCCTCGGTGTCGTCCTCCGCCTCGCCGATCGTCGCGTAGTCGACGGTCACGCAGTAGGGGGTCCCGACCTCGTCCTGGCGGCGGTAGCGCCGGCCGATGGC
>JBDGST010000021.1:0-12155 GCA_042217365.1 Haloarculaceae archaeon | reverse complement strand
CCGCCTCGGTCGAGGCTACTGGAGGTGAAGTCTAAACGGTTCTGAGACGCGACCCGTCTGTGAGGCAGTCCGTCGGCGCGTCTGACGCCTGACCGACTGGGCTTTATGAGCGACAGCGTGCAACAGCCGTACGATGACTCCGACCGAGGCCTACGACGAGAGAGACGGCGAGCGCTCCGGGGGCGGCGAGCGCCACATCCCGATCGAGATCGCGGTCGGCGACGACGCCGAGCAGCGCCCGCCGGTCGACGAGGAGACGCGGGTCGACGTCGAGGTCGACGGCCAGATGTACCCGACCGCGCGGCTTTCGGACGGCCGGTACGTGGCGTGGTGGTTCGACACGGACGCGCCCGACCTGGACGACCCGGTCACGACCGAATGGGTCGCGGCGCCGACGCGCTTTCTGGCGGCCGGGACGCTCCACGAACTCTGGCAGGACCCCGCCGCGTTCGACACGGTGACCGACGGCGGGTCGCCGGTCGCGCTCGACTGGTAGGCCCCGGACGCGGGGACGCTCGGGGCTACGGCTGTCGGAACTCCTCGGTCGCGACGACGCCGGCGTCGCCGCGGTTCTCGGCCGGTTCGGTCTGGTAGCGGCCGCCGGACTTGATGATGGACAGGGCGGTCATGATGTCCGTCCGGGTGACCAGCCCGACGAACTCGTCGTCCGCCATGACGACCAGGCGGCCGACGTTGCCCCGGTCGAGCTGTTCGAGCGCGGTCATCACGTCCGCGTCGGGGCTGACCGTGTAGAGTTCGGTCGTCATGACTTCCTCGACGCGGTAGGCCTCGCGTTCGACCTCGCGGACGGCGCGCGCGTCGTCGAGCGTCACGACGCCGACGACCTCCCCGTCGCGCTCGACCGGGTAGCCGGTGTGGCGCTCGCGGAACATGAGCCCGACGAGGTCGGCCACCGTGGCGTCGGCGTCGACGGTCGTCACCCGGTCGGCGGGCGTCATCACGTCCCGGACGGTGACGCCCTCGAAGGCCGCGCGCATCACCGTCTGCTGGGCCTCGCTCGCGGCGCCGATGTAGATGAAGAAGGCGATGGCGACCAGGAAGAGGCCGCCGCCGCCGAACAGGCCGAACAGGCCGAGCCCGATGGCGAAGAGCTTGCCCACCTCGGCGGCGATCTCGGTCGCGCGGGCGTAGGGGCGGTTGCGGGCGAGCAGCGCCCGGAGGACGCGCCCGCCGTCCATCGGGAAGCCGGGTAGCATGTTGAACGCCGCCAGCGCGACGTTCATCAGCGCGAGGTACCCGAGCAGGAACTTGGTGGCCGCGACGGCGACCGAGTCGCCGGCGGGCACGGCGAGGAAGGCCACGTAGGAGACCGCGCCCAGGGCGACGCTGACGACCGGCCCCGCGACGGCGATCGCGAGCTCCTGGCGCCAGTCCTCCGGCATCTCGTCGAGCTGGGCGATACCGCCGAAGATCCACAGCGTGATCGACGCGATCGGGAACCCGTATCGCATCGCTACCAGCGAGTGCCCGAGTTCGTGTAACACGACCCCGACGAACAGCCCGAGCGCGGCGACCAGCCCCAGACTGAGCGAAACCGTCGAGGACGACAGCGCGTCCGCCGGGATACCCGCCCCCCAGACGTCGTTGAGCAGTCCCACGTACCCGCCGACCTGACTCCCGATCGCCCAGGCGAACAGCGGCAATACGAGCAGGAAGGTCAGGTCCACCTTGAGCGGGATCCCGAAGGCGGTCCCGATGCGGTACCGTGGCATACCGCCCGATAGGCGGGGCGCCGTCTTAAGCCTCCGCGTGCTTCGGGCGCCGTCCGCGGCAGTCGACACGTCAAAGGAGCCCTCGCCCCAACGGCCGGTATGGTATCGCTGCTCGCCGTGGCCGGGCTCGCGGTCATCCTCCTCGTCAACACCGCCGTCGCGGCGCTGCTGACGCGGTTTCTCCGCGTCCGACTCAAGACTCGGTGGGGGAGCCTGGTCTACGCGCTGCTGGCCTGCCCGTTCGTGCTGGTCGTCCTGACGCTGTTTCTGAGCGGCGTGCTGAACCTCGGCCCGGACCTGGGATCGGCCGCCGTCGTCGTCGGACTGGTGATCGTCCTCCCGACGGCGACCGGGATCACCTTCGACTACTTCTGGATGCCCGCCCCCGGCGAGGTCGAACTCCCCGAGAAGTACGAGGACGACCGCGACCGGGGCGACCGCCGGATCTGGCCGTAGCGGTCCCGGTTCTCGTGGCCGGGGCACTTCCCGTCCGGTGGTCGACTCGCGGCCGTCGGCGGGACCCGTCGGGGCCGGTCACGCGTCGTCGAGCAGGTCGGCGACCGCCCGCTCGACCGCGTCGGCGACTTCGGCCCGGGGACGGGTCGCGTCGACCCGGACGAACCGGTCGGGATCGTCGTCGACGAGCCGCTCGTAGTTCTCCCGGACGCGTTCGAGGAAGTCGACGGTCTCCATCTTGTTGGTCGCGCCCGCCCGGCGGGCGCCGGTCTCGGGGTCGACGTCCAGGTAGACCGTCGCGTCGGGCGGGCGCGTCCAGGGCTCGTGGACCCGCCGGACGTACCCGACCGGGTCCTCGACGTCGAGGTGGGGATGGCCCGCGATCGTCGCGCCCTGGTAGGCGTACCGCGAGTCCGAGTACCGGTCGGAGACGACGACCCGGCCCTCGGACAGCGCCGGCCGGACCGTCTCGGTCAGGTGGGCGGCGTGGTCCGCGGTGTAGAGGAACAGCTCCGCCAGTGCGTCCGCGTCGGGGTCCTCGATCGACCGCTGGACCGCCTCGCCGTACCACGTCTCGGTGTGCTCGCGGGTGAACACCGCGTCGGCGGGGACGGCGTCGCTCTCGCGCAACCGCTCGGCCGCCGACGTCTTCCCGCTCCCGTCTAACCCCTCCAGCGTGACGAGCATACCCGACTCTCGGAGAGGGCACACGTAAACGCCCCGGACCGCCGGTCCGGTCGGCGCGTTCCACACAGAGGTGTCGCAGGCGCTCTCGACGAGACGGGACTGGACGAGACAGGACGAGTCGCCGTCTCCCGCTCGCGGCGAAGGCCCCGCCGCACCCACTAGTTCGGCACGAACGTTTAGGGGCCTGGATCCGAATATGTCTGACATGAACGTCCTCCTCGTCGGCGGCAACGGGTTCATCGGCACGCACCTGAGCGACGAACTCGTCGAGCGCGGTCACGACGTGACGGTCCTGTCGCGGGACCCGGGCGGCGGCGACCTCCCGGCGGGCGTCGAGACGCACGCGGGCGACGTGACGGACTACGACTCGATCGAGGGCGCCTTCGAGGGGCAGGACGCGGTGGTCTTCCTCGTCGCGCTGTCGCCGCTGTACCGCCCGTCGGGCGGGAACGAGATGCACGACCGGGTCCACCGCGGCGGGACGGAGAACTGCGTCGCGGCCGCCGAGGCCCACGGGGTCGACCGGTTCGTCCAGTTGAGCGCGCTCGACGCCGACCCCGGCGCGTCGACCCACTACCTGCGGGCCAAGGGCCGGGCCGAGGAGGTGGTCCGGGGGTCGGACCTGGACTGGGTGATATTCCGGCCGTCGGTGGTCTTCGGGGATGGCGGGGAGTTCGTCGGCTTCACGAAGCGGCTGAAGGGGCTTTTCGCACCCGGCGTACCGCTGTATCCGCTCCCCGGTGGCGGGAAGACGATCCGGTTCCAGCCGGTCTGGGTCGGCGACTTCGCGCCCGTGATCGCCGACGCCGTCGAGGACGACGACCACGTCGGGGAGACCTACGAGATCGGCGGCCCGGACGTGCTGACCCTTCGGGAGATCACGGACCTGGTCTACGAGTCCGAGGGCCGGTCGGTGACCGTCGTCCCGCTCCCGATGGCGATGGCGAAGGTCGGTCTCACCGTGCTCGGGAGCGTCGGGTTCTCGATGGGGCGCGACCAGTACCGGTCGCTCCGACTCGACAACGTCACCGCGGACAACGACGTCGGCGCGTTCGGTCGCGACGAGTCCGACCTGACGACGTTCCGGGAGTACCTCGGGCTGTCCGCGTAGTACCCGGTCGCCACCGCCGTTCGCGGGGACCAGTTTCGGCTCCCGTCAACGAGGGGACGGGTTCCGCTATCGACGCTGGATCGGCCGGTGTCCGGCGATTCCGTACGTACCAGTTACTCACGCGACTGTTTCACGTCCGATACCCGGACAAAAAGCTTATATCCGCGATGGGACTGTTTATTTCTCAACGGTAAGGGCAGCTATGAAACTCGCGATGATCGGCTTCGGGCAGGCCGGCGGGAAGATAGTCGACAAGTTCCTCGAATACGACGAGGCGACAGGGAGCGGTATCGTCCGCTCGGCCGTGGCGGTCAACACGGCCAAAGCCGACCTGCTCGGACTAGAACGGGTACCGGAGGAGAATCGAGTGCTCATCGGCCAGGCCCGCGTCAAGGGCCACGGCGTGGGCGCAGACAACGAACTCGGCGCGGAGATCGCCGAGGAGGACATCGACGAGGTCCAGGGTGCGATCGACAACATCCCGGTCCACGAGATCGACGCGTTCCTCATCGTCGCGGGGCTCGGCGGCGGGACCGGGTCCGGCGGCTCGCCGGTGCTGGCGAAGCACCTGAAACGCATCTACACCGAGCCGGTGTACGGTCTGGGCATCCTGCCCGGCTCGGACGAGGGCGGGATCTACACCCTCAACGCCGCGCGCTCGTTCCAGACGTTCGTGCGCGAGGTGGACAACCTCCTCGTGTTCGACAACGACGCCTGGCGCAAGTCGGGCGAGTCGATGGAGAGCGGCTACGCGGAGATCAACGACGAGATCGTCCGGCGGTTCGGCGTCCTCTTCGGCGCCGGCGAGGTCGAGGCCGGCGACGCGGTCGCGGAGTCGGTCGTCGACTCCTCGGAGATAATCAACACACTCGCCGGCGGCGGCGTCTCGACCGTCGGGTACGCCGCCGAGTCCGTCGAGACCGGCGGGTCCGACGGGCTGCTCTCGCGGTTCAAGGGCGGCGACGAGGGCATCGACGACGGCGGAATGGAGGCCGCCAACACCACCAACCGGATCACCTCGCTGGTCCGGAAAGCCGCACTCGGACGCCTGACGCTCCCCTGCGAGATCGACGGCGCCGAGCGCGCGCTGCTGGTCATGAGCGGCCCGCCCGATCACCTCAACCGGAAGGGCATCGAACGCGGCCGCAAGTGGCTCGAAGAGCAGACCGGCAGCATGGAGGTCCGCGGCGGGGACTACCCCGTCGGCGAGAGCAACGTCGCCGCCTCCATCCTCCTGTCGGGCGTGCACAACGTGCCCCGCATCAAGGAGCTCCAGCAGGTGGCCATCGAGGCCCAGGACAACATCGACGACATCCGCCAGCAAAGCGAAGAGAACTTGGAGGAGTTGGTAGAAGATGAGGAAGATGAGCTGGATCCGCTCTTCTGAGAGCGCCACGCTGGTCGTACTGTTCGCGCTCGCGCTCGGCCTCGTCGCGGTCGGCACAGCCGGTGCGCTGACCGTCTCCGACGAGAGGGCGATCAACGAGTCGGGAGTGGGCGAACGGGTCTCGGCGACGGTCGTGATCGAGGACCCGTTCCAGGACCAGCCCGACGCGTGGACGCTGCAGGCGAGCACGGAGCTTCGCAACGTCAGCTGGACGGTGACGGTCCTCCAGCAGGGCAACCAGGTCAACGAGACCGTCTACGGGAACCAGACGATCGAACAGCGGCTCGACCTCGACAACGGGGGCGACGAGGTCCGGATCAAGCTCACCGGCGACACGCCGCCGGTCGAGAACTTCACCTACGACCCCCCTCAGTCGTACGTCCTCTGGGAACTGAACGCCGTCACCGGGAGCAGCACCGAGGACCTCGACCAGAAGACGGTCCACCACTACACGAACGCCAGCCGGGACGCCCGGAGCGCGATCGACGACGCCGCGCAGACGATCAACGAGACGGGCGCGAGCGGCCAGGCACGGACGGACCTCAACCAGTCCATCTCCGCGTTCAACAACGAGAACTGGCAGCTCGCGAAGCAGGAGGCCCAGAGCGCGGCGGACCAGGCCGAGCAGGCCCAGCAGTCACAGCAGCAGACCCAGCTGATCCTGTACGGCGTGGCGGCGCTGGTCGTGCTGGCGCTGGTCGGCGGCGGGATCTACTACTGGCGGTCGAACCAGGACCAGCCCACGAAGCTCCAGTAGATGCACACCGTCGTGCCGTTCGCCGCCGAGCGGCCGAAAACGCGTCTCGCTTCCGTTCTCGACGCCGACGAGCGACGGCGCTTCGCCCGCGAGATGCTCCGTGACGTGCTCGACGCGCTCGCGGGGGTCGACGCGGACCCGACCGTCGTCGCGACGGCTCCCGTCGACTGCGAGACGACCGTCGCCGTGGACGACCGGTCGCTCACCGCGGCCGTCGACGCGCGACTCCCCGACGACCCGGACGACGAGCCGACCGCGGTCGTCATGGCCGACCTCGCGCTGGCGACGCCGGCCGCGCTCGCCCGGCTGTTCGAGCCGGACGCCGACGTGGTGCTCGCCCCGGGGATCGGCGGGGGGACCAACGCGCTGGTGAGCCGCCACCCGGGGTTCCGGGCCGACTACCACGGCGCGTCGATCCGCGACCACCGCGAGCGGGCCGGGGCCGCCGGCGCCGACGTCGCGACCGTCGACTCCTTCCGGCTGGCGACGGACGTCGACGAACCCGGCGACCTCGTCGAGGTCCTGCTCCACGCCGACGGCCGGGCCGCCCGCTGGCTCCGGGACGCCGGATTCGAGCTGTCCACCGACGGCGGCCGGGTCGAGGTCGGGCGGGAGTGACGCGGGGACCGCGGTCCGACCCGGAGACTTTGAACAGAATTTGGACAACGGTTTTATTCGTTCGTACCCGAGCTTGGGACGCACGGTGCCGGCTCCGTGCACGGCGACTCGCGTCACGCGTCGCGCATCTGGACCGTGCGAACTGGCGCCCCTTCCCCCTCTCTGTTCGTCCCCTCGGACCCGACCTCCGACCGATTCCCGACCCGGTTCGGATCCGCCCGCCTTTCTCTCCCCGCTTCGCGCCCGTTCGCCGGAGAGCGCCAGGTCTTTGCCGGTCGAACGCGGACGGACTGGCGTGATCCCCGGCGCGGACGAGTACGGCGTCGACCTGGCGGTGAGCGACGCGGCCGTCGAGGACCTCCTGACCGTCGACCCCGCGGACGTCGACCCGGCGGAGGAGCTGACCTTCGCGCGCAACGTGTTCGTGCCGCTGACGACCGCCTGCCGGTACACCTGCACCTACTGCACGTACTACGACCCGCCCGGGCAGGCGTCGCTCATGTCGCTCGACGAGGTCCGGGAGGTCGTCCAGACGGGCGCCGACGCCGGCTGTACGGAGGCCCTGTTCACGTTCGGCGACGACCCTGACGACCGCTACACCCGGATCCACGAGCAACTCGACGACTGGGGCTACGACTCCATTCACGGGTACCTCCGGGCGGCCTGCGAGGTCGCTCTCGACGCGGGCCTGCTCCCCCACTCCAACCCGGGCGACCAGACGCGCGAGCGGATGGAAACGGTCGCGGACGTCAACGCGAGCATGGGCGTCATGCTCGAAACGACCGCGGACGTGCAGGCCCACGGCGGCCCCAGAGCCAAGTCGCCCGGGCAGCGCCTCCACACGATCCGCACCGCCGGCGAACTCGGCGTCCCCTTCACGACCGGGATCCTGGTGGGCATCGGCGAGGACTGGCGCGACCGCGCGGAGAGCCTGCTCGCCATCGCCGAGCTGCACGAGCGCTACGGGCACGTCCAGGAGGTCATCGTCCAGCCGGTCCGCGAGAACGAGCGCTGGCGGGGCGGGACGCCCGACGCGGCGACGCTCCGCCGGACGGTGGCGATGGCTCGTGCCGCCCTCCCCGAGGAGGTGTCGGTCCAGGTGCCCCCGAATCTCGCGCCCGTCCGGGAGGTGGTCGACTGCGGCGTCGACGACCTGGGCGGCGTCTCGCCCGTGACCGACGACCACGTCAACCCCGACTACGAGTGGCCCGCCCTCCGGGAACTGGAGTCCGTCGCCGAGTACGCGGGCGTCCCGCTCCGGGAGCGCCTCCCGGTGTACGAGCGGTACCTGCCGCCCCCGCTCCGGTCCGGGGACGTCGATCCCGCCCCGGCGGCGCCGACGGAATCGAGCCGCTGGGTCTCCGAGCGGGTCGCGGCGGCCATCGGCGCCGACGACGACGCCGGCCGCCGCTACCGGGCGGTGCTCTCGGACGCCGCGGCCGACTGACCGGGCCGACTCGCGGTGTCCGCCCGTTTCCGGGGCGAGTCGGCGGCACGTCACCGACCCGCGGTGTCGGCCCGTTTCCGGGGCGAGTCGGCGGCACGTCACCGACCCGCGGTGTCGGCCCGTTTCCGGGGCGGGTCGGCGGCACGTCACCGACCCGCGGCGTCCGTCTCCCGTTCGCGGTTTCGTTCGGTCGTCTCCGACTCGCTCGCCCGTTCGGGAGCGCCACGGTCGTCGCGCCCGGCGCGTCGCGGCCGGTCGGCGTGGACGTCTCCCCGGTCGGGGCCCCGCTCGGCCGTCCCGTCGTCGCGCCCGTCGCTCCCGAACTCGATGGTCACCGGCCGGGCGATCCGGCGCGCGACCGTCGCGGCCCGCTCCCGGACCCGTGCCAGCCGTCCCCGCTCGTCCGACGCCGGACGCAGTTCGCTGCCGACCCGCTCGACCGCGCCGCGGTCGCGCAACCGCTCGACTGCGGCCTCGACGTCTTCGTCGTCGGCATCGAGTTCGTCGCCGAGTTCCCGTGGGGTCAGCGACCGCTCTCTGACCGTCTCGTGGACGCGCCTGGCGACGTAGTCCCGGTACACCTCTCGGCCGTCCCGCGTCGTCTGTGCCTCGGTCGCGCCCTCGTGGCGGACGGTCTGGACGGCGTCGAGAACGAACCACCCGCCGACGAGGACGAATCCGAGCGGGAGCCACGCGGCGCCCTCGTCGAACGCGAGGAGCCCGACGCCGCTCACGACGGCCGCGACGCCGACCCCGGCGTGGCCGACCGAGTCGCGCAGGTCGTAGGCGTCCGAGAGCAGTTCGTTCAGCCCGACGACGCCGCTCACGGCGGCGGTCGTCGCCACCTGCGGGAGCGACGATCCGAATCCGAAGTGCACGAGCGCCAGTACCCCGAGCCAGCCCAGGACGGTCCGCAGGTGCAGGCGCTCGCGGAGGGTCTCGAGCAGGGCGGCGGTCATCGAACGGGCGTTGTCCCGGCGGGCAGTTAACGGATCCGGCACGGGACGAACCGCGACGGCTACTCGCCGACCAGCGGCGTCCCGTCGGCTTCCGGGCCGAGTTCCGGCCCGTGGGGCGGGTCGTCGGGGTCGATTCGGCGGCGCTGCCGGTAGTCCGTCGAGCGCTCGACCGGGACGCGGCCGACCGCCTCGATCATCTCGACGTACCGGTCGAACGAGCGGTACTGGCCGAACTCCCCGCCCGCCCGCCTGGTGATCTCCTCGCTGAGGATGGTGCCCATGAAGTCGTCGGCGCCGCAGGAGAGCATCTTCAGCCCCTGCTCGTCGCCGTACTTGACCCAGGAGGACTGGACGTGCTTGACGTTGTCCAGGTAGAGCCGCGAGACGGCGACCATCAGTTCGTCCTCGTCGGTCGTGGCGCCGCCCTCGACCATCCCGCGCTCGTGGAGGGGGGTGTTCCGGTGGACGAAGGAGAGGGGGACGAACTCCGTGATAGCGCCCGTCCGGTCCTGCAGTTCGCGGACGCGGTCGAGGTGGAGGGCCCGGTGGGCCTCGTTCTCGACGTGGCCGTACATGATCGTCGCCGTCGTGTCGAGGCCGACGTTCGCGGCCGCTTCCATCGCTTCGACCCACTCGTCTGAGCCGATCTTGCCGGGACAGATCACCTCGCGCACCTCGTCGACGAGGATCTCGGCGGCGGTGCCCGGCACCGAGTCCAGGCCCGCGTCACGCAGGCGGCCGTAGACCTCCTCGTAGGACCAGTCGGTCCCGCGGCGGGCGTGGTAGGCCTCCTCGGGCGTCATCGAGTGGACGTGGACGCCGCCGACGCTCATCGCGCGGATCTGCTCGGCGTAGGTGCCCGGGTTACCCTCGTACTCGGCGGGCGGCCGGTAGTTCAGGTCCTCCCGGTCGCTCGCCTCCAGGACCTCGCGGTGCTCGGCGTCGAGGGCGAACGCGGGGTGGAGCCCTGACACCGACGTGACCTCGTAGATCCCGCGTTCGACCGCCCCCCGGACGATCTCGCGGGACTCGGGGGGGGTCTTGGTGAACCCGCCGTGGGACGCGTCGTTCCCGACGCGGAACTGCTCCGAGCGGTCCTTGAAGTTACAGAACAGACACCCCGTGTTGCAGGCGGTCGTGACGTTGTTGTTGAGGTTGGCGACGAACGTGACCTCGTCGCCGACGACCTCGGCGCGGCGGCGGTCGGCGGCCTCCAGGACGAGTTCCTTCCGCTCGCGGTCGATCCCGCGTCGGTCGGTGCCCGTCGCGAGCAGTTCGATCCCGTCGGCGACGGTCAACCGGTCGCCGTCGCGGGCCTTCGCCAGCGCGTTCTCGAACGACTGGTCGGTCTCGGGCCGGCGTTCGAAGCCGAACTCGCCCCGGGGCACGTTCGCCCCCTCCTCGGCCGCGTCGGACATTGCAAACCCCTTGCCGACCAGCGGTAAAAGACTGACGCGTTACCGGACGGTCTCTCGCTGACCGGTGAGAACCAGATAGAATTGCCGGCAATCGCGCCACTCCCGCCGGCGGTCCGGACCCGCTCAGGCCGGGCCGTTGGGCAGGTAGTCGACGGTCGTCCCGACCGTTTCGAGGACCACCCACGCGACGAACAGGACGTAGGCGCCGAGCAGGCCGACGGCCTCGGGCCGCGAGAGCGACAGGTCCGTCCGGAGCACGGTGAACAGGAGGATCGTCGCGAGCGTGAGGACGGCGAACATGGGGACGGCCATCGCGAAGTTGAACGACGCGCTCCCGATCACGAGCACGCCGGCGGGGATGGCGACGAGCAGGTCGAAGGTGTTCGAGCCGAGGACGTTCGCCAGCGAGGTGACGCCGCGGTCGTCGCGGGCGGCGCGGACGCTGACCAGCGCGTCCGGGAGGCTCGTCGCGCCGGCGGCGATCGTCACGCCCATGATGAACTCCGGGACGCCGAACGCGAGTCCGAGCGCCTCGACGGCATCGACGAGCTGGTGGACGGCCCCGAGGATCAGGACCAGCCCCGCGAGCAGGAAGCCCCACTGGCGGCGGGCGTCGATCCCGTCGGCCGAGTCTGGGTCGGCCTCGTAGTCCGCGGTGTCCTGGAGCTGGATGAAGACGTACAGGCCGTACAGCCCGAGCGGGACGAGCGCCAGCGGCCGGGTGATGTTGCCCTCGAGGTGTTCGGTCCCGGTCACCGGGTAGTAGATGACGCCCATCGCGAAGGTGATGACCAGCGCCGACACGGCCAGCATGTAGAACTGCGCCTCCTTGTAGACGAGCGCGCGGCTCGCCTCGATGTCGTCGTCGGTGGCGATCCCGGCGACCGCCGGGATGACGAGGATGTTGAAGATGGCCGACCCGACGATGGCGCCGACTCCCAGCCCGAGCGAGTTCGTCAGCACGGCCGCGAGGACGACCGTCGCGAGTTCGGGGAAACTGGACCCGATCGCGGCGACGACCGACCCCTGGACGACCGGCGGCAGGCCGTAGTACTCCGAGAGCCGCTCGCTGGCGCCTTCGAGCCAGCTACTGCCGACCCAGATCACGCCGGTTGCCACGACGATTATCCCCACGTCGATCAGGTGTGACGCGGATACCATCGGTCGATCCGTCGCTCGGCGGTCACATAGACGTTCCGGGGGACGTGAAAGGATCTCACAGCAGGTCTCGGGAGTCGGCGGGGCCCGGGGCCGGTCGGTGGCGTCGCGTTCGGCCCCGGCCGGTTTTCGTCGATCCCCGCCGTTTCCCGTCGAGACGCGCCACGTCCGGTGAGGTCCGGTCGCGTCTCCTCCCGCCCGTCCCGTCGGCTCCCGTCGATCCGTGTCCGGGTCGTCCCGTCCTGTTCGCCGCCCAGAACTGCAACCTCTTTGGGGACGGGGGCGAAACGGCCGGCAATGACCTCTGTCAAGGACTTCCGGGTGGAGCGGGCCGCGACCGCCGACGAACTCGGGCGGGGCGCGTTCGCGTTCACCGACGACTACTCGGTGTTCGACTGGGGGAAGATGCCCGACGAGATCCCGG
>JBDGST010000013.1:10022-12209 GCA_042217365.1 Haloarculaceae archaeon | reverse complement strand
CCGTCCGCCGGAACGTCGACATGACCTACGTCGTCATGGACAACCGCATCTACGGGCTGACGAAGGGCCAGGCCTCCCCCACCTCGCGCGAGGACTTCGAGACGGCCACCTCGCCGGAGGGCACGAACATGCCGCCGGTCGACCCGCAGGCGCTCGCGCTCGCCGCCGGGGCGACGTTCATCGCCCAGTCGTTCTCCTCGGACTCCCAGCGCCACGCCGAACTCGTCCGCCGGGCCATCGAACACGACGGCTTCGGCTTCGTCAACGTCTACTCGCCCTGCGTCACCTTCAACGACGTCGACACCTACGACTACTTCCGGGACTCGCTGGTCGACCTGGCCGACGCCGACCACGACCCGACCGACCGCGAGGCCGCCAAACAGAAGATCCTGGAGGGCGACACGGAGTACATGGGCGTCCTCTACCGGGACGAGAACTCGGTCCCCTGGGAGGAAGAGGAAGGGCTGGAAGGGAGCATGGCCGACATCCCCGACGGGGCCCCCGAGGGCGCGACCGACCTCGTCAGGGAGTTCTACTAGACCACCGTTTTCCGAACCGGGCGTCCTCGGCCGTCCGGGGTGGCCTGCGGGTACCCGGTTCGAAAAAGCTGGACCAAAAACCGCTCTCTCCCGTCGGTCGAGAGCGGTGAACGGGCGAGCGGCGTCGCTCGCCGGACGCTCGTCGCTCTGTCAGTTGTCGGGCGCTCGCCGCCTGCCGAGACCGGCACCGACAAGGCCCCCCCAGCCGACAGGCCCCATAACGACCGTCAATGACCGGCGAAACAGGTTCCGGGGACGAGGCCACTGGTCCCGACGAGGACGACGAGAACGCAGGAGACCGCGGTCGGGGGAACACCGCGGGGGGCCGCTCGACAGACGGCGTCGCCGCGGACCTCGAATCGCTCCGCTCGGACCTGGACGCACTGGAGTCGCGGATCGACGACCGGACCGTCCACCGCGACGACCTCGAAGCGGAGCTCAAACGGTACGTCCGCGCCCGGCAGCGAAGGGGCCACGCGACCGGGTGGGGGCCGTACCTCGTGTTGCTCTACGGGACGGCCATGACCGTCGCGGCCTTCTACTACCTCGGCGGGGTCTGGGCGATCCTCGCGATGGTGGTCGTCTGGCTCTCGACGCTGGGGCTGTTCGTCGTCATGCTCGTGGTCGGCGGGTTCCTCGGCCTCGGCCGCCGGCTGGGCGGGCTGCGCGACCTCGTCGGGAAACTGCGATAGGCGTCGAGCGGCCGTCGAGCGCGACGACTTTCCCTCCGACGGGAACCGCTCCGTCGGAGTCCCCCGCGGATACCCCGATCCCGGCGGAGTCCGTCGGTCCGGTGTCGAAACACATACAACGCGGGTTGCGAACTACGTACCATGACCGGGGACGATGCGGGGACGCGCGTCGACCTCCACGTGAAAGTCGTCGACGACCGGGTCGTCGAGCGGGCGAAGACCGCCGGGCTCGACGTCCTTGTCTACGCGCCCCACTTCACACACCTCTCGACCGTCCGCGAGCGCGCCCGCCGGTACTCCGACGACGACCTGCTCGTCGTGCCGGGCCGGGAGTACTTCACCGGCAAGTGGTCCAACCGGAAGCACGTCCTCGCGGTCGACCCCGACTACCCGGTGCCGGACTTCCTCCCGCTGGACGACACGATGGCGGAACTCGACGGCCAGGACGCCGGCGTGCTCGCGCCCCACCCGGAGTTTCTCACGCTGAGCCTGGACCGCGATGACGTCGCGACCTACGCCGACCGGATCGACGCCGTCGAGGTGTACAACCCGAAACACTGGCCCTGGGACAACCGCCGCGCCCGCGAGATAGCCAGAGAGAGCACCCTGCCCACGTACATCTCGTCGTACGCCCACCTCCGGTCGACGGTCGGCGCGGCGTGGGTCACCTTCGACCGGTCGATCGAGTCGGCCGAGGACCTCGTCCGGGCGCTCCGGGAGGGCGCCCCACGCCGGATGTTCCGCGACCGCGGCCTCCGCCACCAGCTACAGTGTCGCGCCGAGTTCGCCCACCTCGGCTGGGAGAACTCCTGGGAGAAGTTCCGCCGCGTCGTCCTCGAGGACCGGGAGCCGACCCACCCCGCCGGCGAGGGCTACGACGACCGCTTCGCCGCGATGAACGCCTACCGGTGACGGGCCCGGGCGTCCCGTCGAACCGGACCCCACTTGACTGGACC
>JBDGST010000013.1:0-9922 GCA_042217365.1 Haloarculaceae archaeon | reverse complement strand
ACTTGACTGGACCAGAACGGGCCGACCGGGCCCGTCACTACAGCGCCGCCAGGAACCCGGCGAGTTCCGCCCGGAGAAACAGCGCCACGAGCGCCCCGAACCCGGCGACGACGCCCGCGACGACGCCCGCGACGCCGGCAGCGGTATCGGGCCAGGACGCGTCGGTCAGTTCGCGCGCGACGAAGAGGACGTAGTCGGCGACCGCCGCGACGGACGCGAGCGCGGTCGCCCACAGCAGCGTCTCGACGGCGAAGGCGTGGGGGACCAGCATCCCGACGATGGCGAGAAACTGGAGGTTCGTCACCGCCTTGCCGGGCAGCCGCGCCTTGACCTTCGCCGTGTCGAAACCGTACAGCGGGACGAGCGGCGCCAGCGAGGCGACGAAGGCGTCCCTGGCGAAAAAGAGAACGAGGTACTCGACCGGGAGGCCGGTCGACGGGAAGAAGCCGACGACGAGCGCGAGCGCGGTCAGCTTGTCCAGCGCGGGGTCCAGCAGCGCGCCCAGTTCCGTCTCCTGGTCGAGCCGCCGCGCGACCCAGCCGTCGACCCCGTCCGAGGCGACGACCAGGGCGAAGAGGGCGAACCGGAGCGGCGACCCCGCGAGCGCCACGATCCCCGCGACCAGCGGGAGCCGCGACAGGGAGATCAGGTTCGGGACCGTCGGAACCTCCGCGGCCCGCGCGCGCCAGTCGACTGCCATCGGTCGGCCGGTCGGGGCCGGCGCCTATGTGTCCTCCGGTTCGACGGGCCGCCGGGCGCGCCACTCCAGCGACGCCCCCGGACGCGACCGCCGGATCAGTCCTCGAACTCCAGGACGACGGGGCGGTGGTCGGAGACCTGGACCGGGATGACGTCACACCGGGACACCGGAACGTCGGGCGAGGTGAGAAAGAGGTCGAGCGTCCGCGTGTCGGTCACGAGCCGGTCGAGCGGGCGCTTGGGCACCGTCTCGCCGGGGTTGTGCAGGACCAGCCCCCCCGCGCCGAGGACGTCCTCGACCTCGTCGAGGCCGTCGTATGCGTTGAAGTCGCCGCAGACGACGACCCGCTCGCGGTCGGCGACCAGGTCGGCGAGCTCGTCGAGCTGGCTCCGCCGGCCCCGGCCGCTCATCGCCAGGTGGACCGCGAATATCGAGAGGTCGCCCAGCCGGATCTCGGTCACCAGGCGCTTGGGCCCCTTGTCGAGGTGGTGGGTCTCGATCGCCGCGTCCAGCCCCTCGCGGACGAGCACGCCGTTCGAGAGGTACTCCAGGACCGGCAGCTCCGCGACGAGACTCTCGTCGCCGTACTTGGTGTCGGCGCGGTGCCGGTAGTCCAGTCCCTCCGACGCGAGAAGCTCCGCGATCCACGCGACCTGGCCGTCCGAGGCCGTCCGGACCGAGCCCTGGTCGACTTCGAGCAGACAGACCACGTCCGGTTCCTCGTCCGCGATCACCTCGACGAGCCGCTCGGTCGCCCGCTCCTCGGCGGTCGCGCTGCCCACCATCGCCCGGTGGGGCTTCAGCACGTACTCGCTGAGCGACCCGTCGTAATCGAGCAGGTAACCGGCGTTACACGAGAGTATCTTCACGGTATCCCCGTCCGGCAGTCGGGCGGTCTTGTCGTCCCTGATGCCGCAGGTGCACATAAAGGCCGCGCCTCGCTCTGCCCGGCCCGCGATCCGCTTCGCGCTCGGCAGTCGTCGGCCCCGGCGACGGTCCCCCGGCCACGCCCGGCCACGCCGTCAGCCGCCGAACTCCTCGGTGAGTTCGGGCACGACCTCGAACAGGTCGTCGACGATGCCGTAGTCGGCGACGTCGAAGATCGGCGCGTTGGGGTCGTCGTTGATCGCGATTATCGTGTCGGCCCCTTTCATCCCGGTGACGTGCTGGACCGCGCCGGAGATGCCGATGGCGACGTACACGTCGGGGGTGACGACCTTCCCGGACTGCCCGACCTGCCGGTTCTTGGGGAGCCAGCCGTTGTCGACGACGGGGCGGGACGCCGAGACGGTCGCGCCGAGCGCGTCCGCGAGGTCGTGGATGATGTCGAGGTTCTCCTCCTCGCCGATCCCGCGGCCGACCGAGACCAGCACGTCGGCCTCCGTGATGTCGACGTCGCCGGCGGCGACCTCCTCGTAGCCCGTGACGCGCGTCCCGAGCGCGGACTCGTCGACGTCGACGTCGAACGGTTCGACCGCGGCGTCGGAGACGCCCTCCGCCGCGGGCCACTCGCCGGGCCGGACCGTCACCAGCGCGCGGTCGCTCGCCACCTCGACGGTCGTCTCGACCTTCGAGCCGTACATCTCCCGCGTGACGGTCAGCGCGTCGCCGTCGACGGCCAGGTCGACCGCGTCGGTCACCAGCGGGTAGTCCAGCCGCGAGGCGAGCGCCGGCGCGTAGTCGAGGCCGTTGACCGTGTGAGGGGCGAGCAGGGCCCGCGGGTCGACGGACTCGGCGAGCGCGGCGAGCGCCTGCACGGTGACGCCGTGATTGAACTCCTCGCCGTCGTCGACGGTGTGGATCACGTCGACGCCGTCGCGGTCGAGGTCGTCCGCGTACCGCTCGACGTCGCCGCCGACGACCGCGAGGTGGAGGTCGGCGCCGAGCGCGTCCGCGAGTTCTCGCCCCGCCGTGACCAGTTCCAGGCTCACGTCCCGGAGTTCGCCGCGCCGGTGTTCGACCGCGGCCAGCACCGTCATTCTCCCACCCCCTCCTCGCGGAGGACGGTCGCCAGGTCTGCCGCCGTCTCATCGGCGGCGCCCTCGAAAACCGTCGCCTCGCTCTCGGTCTCGGGCTCGTAGGTGTCGGTCCACGCGAGCGGCGAGTCCAGCGCCGCCCCGTCGACGCCGAGGTCGGCCGGCGTCCGCACGTCCAGGGGTTTGTTCTGGGCCTGCCGGATGCCCCGGAGGCTCGCGTAGCGGGGCTCGTTGATCCCCGTCTGGATCGTCAGCACCGCCGGGAGGTCCACCTCGGCGAGTTCCTCGACGCCGCCCTCCAGTTCGCGGTGGACGCGTGCGACGGCCGGGTCGTCGCCCTCGTCGAGTTCGAGCGCGTTGACGACGGCCGCCCACTCGTAATCGAGGCGCTCGGCCAGGGTCACGCCCGTCGCCGCGAACCCGGCGTCCCCCGACTGGACGCCCGTCAGCACGAGGTCGGGCTCCTCCTCGCGGGCGACCGCCGCCAGCAGCGTCGCCTTCGTCCGGGCGTCGAGCAGGTCCCGCTCGGCGAGCGCGTCGTCCCAGACGCGGACCGCGCGGTCGACGCCCTTCGCGAGGGCCTGCCGGACTGTCTCCTCGACGCGCTCGGGCCCGACGGCGACCGCCACGGTCTCGACGCCCTCCCGTGACTCCGCGACCTGGGCCGCCGCCTCGACGGCGTATTCGTCCCACTCGTTCATGTCGTAGGTGAGGTACCGTTCGTCGACGCGGAGCCCGTCGATCTCGAACTCGTCGTCGACGGTCGCCGCGTCCGTCACCGGTACGAGGACCTTCATACCGGGGCCGACGGCCGCTCGGGCGTTAAACGTTTCCGCCAGCCGCTCGGCCGTGATCAGGTGTGGCCGCGCGATTCCGCGCGCTCGGTCCGGCGATACTCCACAGCGGTCGCTATCACTCGGAGTCGAAGTCGGTGACGTCCTCGTCGGGGAACGAGATGAGGTTTTCGCGCCCGATCCGGAGCTTGTCGATCCGGTCTTCCTCGGCCATCGACGAGAGTAACTGGGAGACCTTGGCGTTGGACCACCCGGTCTCGCTGACGATGTTGGCCTGTTTCATCCGGCCGCCGTTGCGTTCGAGGAGGCGCTCGACGCGCTCCTCGTCGCTCAGCAACTCCTCGTCGACGGGCGCGCCGTCGTCGTCCCCGGGGGCGGTCGCCGCTGCACTCCCCGCGGCGCTCACACCGGATTCCCCGTCCGGGGCAGCGTCGGAGGCTGTGGCCGTCCCGTCGCTGCTACCGCTCGCCGAACCGGCGTCACCGTCGCCCCCGTCGTCGCGCCCGGCCGCGCTCACACCGCCGAGGCCACCACCGCGCAGGAACGCCACGAGCACGGCCGCGCTCCCGGCGGCGACGACGATCAACGCGAAGACCGGAAGGATCCCCGACGGGAGCCCGCCGGGCTGCGGTGTCGTCGTATTCGCGGGTAACGTCGCCGTCGGCGAGGCGGGCGAGACCGGCGACGTCGGAGTGGGCGTCGGGGTTGGCGTCGGGGTCGGGGTCGGAGTGGGCGTCGGGGTTGGCGTCGGGGTCGGCGTCGGGAGGTCCCTCGAATAGACGATCCACGGTTCGGGACCGTCGAAGACGTAGGGGCCTTCCCACCGGGCGGTCCCGTCGACGATGTCTACCCCTGGCGTGCTGTTGACGCTGTACCCGTCCGGCGGGACGACGATCAGCGTTTCGCGCTCCCCCAGCGACGGGAGCCACGTGCCGGACGTCGTGTTGAACGCGTCGCCGACGGCGAGCAGGTCTCCCTGAATGCGAGCGAAGTTCGTCCACGTGAACGAGAGGGTCAGGGTCCCGGTCGCGTTTCCGAGCGAGTGGCTCTTCGAGACGTTGCGGATCGCCATCGGTCGCCCGGTCGCCCGGCTGGCCTCCTCGGCGCTGGCCCGGAACGCGTCGAGGCCGAGGGGCGCCTCCGAACGATTGAACGCGGCCACGAGCCGCTCGAACCCGGCGGACTCGTTCTCGTCCCGGACAGCGAACGTGACGGAGACCCGCCAGCGTGCGTCTCCGTCCGGACGGAGCAACACGCGGAAGGTGACGTCAGGGGGCCCGAGCGTTTCGTTGGGCTGGACCGACGGCGCGTTCCCGGTCCGACTGACGACCCGATCACCGGGAGACTGTCCCGCGGTCCGACCGTCCGGTGGGGCGGCTGCTCCCGTGGCACCGAGGGGGGCCGACTCGGCACCACGGACGGCCGGGGAACGGGAGGGTTCACCGGTAATTTCGGGTACTGGCGCCTCCGAAACGGCGTCTTCGGGCGCGAGCGGCCCCGCAGTGACACCTGGTCCGGCCGCGCCGCTGGCGGGGATCGCGGACGGGCCGGCCGGTGACTGCGCGGGCGCTACGAGCCCGGCGGCGGGAGCGACAGCGACCGGGAGGGCGACGACGAGGAGGGCGACGAGCGGCCGCACGGCCATGTCCGGGACATTCCTTGCCGCGCGGAAAACGCTTTCCATTAAAACGTCTCCGGAACGTATGAACGGTCTCCCGCGCTCTCGCCCGGTCCGCCAGTCCCGGCGAGTAGCTGGATTTTTGTAATCGGGGGCGAAAGAAGAGGCAGATGCCCCAGATCCGCCCCGCCCTCCTCGCGCTCGCCATGGTGGCTCTCCTGGTCGCCGGCCCGATGGCCGGGGCGCTGGCCCGGCCGGGAACCGCCGGCCCGGCCGCCGAGGCTGCCGTCGCGCCAGCGCCCGACGCCCCTCCCCAGTCGCTCGTCGCGGCGAACCCGAACGCCACGAACTACCTCGACGTCGAGAAGGACGAGGTGCGACGAGCCGATTACGGAACCGCGTCGCTCGACGTCGTCGCCGCCGTCGAGATGGACGTCGAGCAGTGGCGGGGGAAGTACTCGACGTACGCGTTCGAGGCGTCCTACGACAACGTCACCGGCCAGGCGGCCAGGACCGAGCGGCTGCGTGCCGAGGTCGACCGGCTCGAATCCCGCGTCCGGAACCTCGAACGGCGCTACCGGCGCGCGGTCGCGAACTACAACGCCGGACAGATCTCGACGGAGCGGTTCCTCCGGAAGCTGGCCGTGCTCGACGCGGCGGTCGACACCGTCACACAGCAGTTCGAAAACGTCCGGCGGGCAGGCGGCTTCGGACTCCTCGAGGAACTCGAGACGCGGCTCCGCTCGCTCGAACCGAAGCTCCTCACGCTCCAGGGGCAGGTGCGCGGGAACGTCGGGCGGGCGATGACCGGCCAACGACAGCCGATGTCGGTCTACGCGCTCACCTCCGACACCGGGATCGTCCTCTCGACGACCGACGGGGCGGTCTTCAACCGGTCGGCGTACCTCGCTGAGAACCGCGAACCCGTCGGGCCCGACCGGTTCGTCACCGAGGAAGACCCGTCGGGCATCACGGCGGCCAACGACCGCGCCCGCGAACTCTACCCGTGGACGTACGCCAACGGACGGCCGAGCGTGAACGTCCCGTTCCGGACGACATCCGTCTACCGCGTCAGCCTCGACCACGCACACGGGGTACTCGAAGCCTACCTCGACGGGACGACCCGTGACGTCTTCCGGGAGTTCCAGACCAAACGGACTCCGGTGATCCCGACCGAGACGACGACCAACACTACCGATGCCCTCAGCCTCCGGGTCAACCGGACCTACGGCACCGGGCCCATGGAGGTGACCGTCACCGACCCCGCGACCGGGGAGCCGGTCGACGCCACTATCGAGATCAACGGGTATCGCGTCGGTTCCACCGGCGGGGACGGTCGACTCTGGACGGTGACGCCCCACGACGCCGTCCGGATCACGGCGCGTGCCGACGGAGAGATCGTTCGCGTCCGCTTTTTCGCCGAGTGAGGCGTCCGCGTCCGCGCTTCAGGCATTCGTCAGCGGAATGCGTGTTACAGCCGCCGCGACCGTCGGGAGGGTCTCGACGATCCCGGAAAGGGGCCGTTACCCGGGGACCTCGGCGACGCTCGTGATGGCGATCTCGGGGTTGTAGCCCGGCCCCATCGTGACGTGGCGGACGTCGCCGAACCCGGCCTCGCGGAACATCCGGTCGGCCTCGGTCTCGTCGTAGAAGAGCATTATCGCGTCGGCGAGGCGCTGGAAGACGGTGTTCGAGGGGTAGTTCGGGCCGACGATTAGAACCTGGCCGCCGGGTCTGGCGACGCGGCGACACTCCGCGAGCGCGTCGACCGGGTCGGGCCAGTACTCGATCGACCCGGAGGACCACACGACGTCGAAGGCGTCGTCGCGAAAGGGCAGTCGTTCGGCGTCGCCGCGGTAGAACCGGACGGCGTCGCGCTTGCCGAACTTGTCCCAGGCTTTCTCCAGCTGGTGGACGCTCTGGTCGAGCCCGTGGACGTCCCCGGTGTGTTCGAGCAGGCCCTCGGTACCGAACCCGGTGCCACAGCCGACGTCGAGAACGCGGTCCCCCGCCTCGAGGTCCAGGAGGTCGATCGCCTCGGCACGCATCTCCTCGTTCCAGACGAAGGGGTTGACCCGGTCGTAGACCTTCGAGAGGTACTTGTAGAACAGGCGGGCCCGCGACTTGTCTTCGAGCACTCCCATCGGCGGCGCTTGGGTCCTGTCGGGCATAACTCCCCGGATCGCCGACCGGAGGAGTTCGACGCCCCGGACAGACCGTAACACTTCGCAACTACCAAATAGGCGCTGGCCGTTTCCACGACTGACAGATGCCAAGGCCAGAAGTTCTCGAGCAGATCAAGACGGCCGAGAGGGAGGCGGACAAGATCGTGGCCGAGGCCGAGGACGAGGCCGAGGAGATCCGCGAGCAGGCCTACGAGGAGGCCGAGGAGATCCGCGAGCAGGCCCGTCAGGAGGCCGAAGCCAGCGCACAGGAACGGCTCGAAGAAGCCCGCGAGGAGATCGAAAACGAGCGCGAGCGGATCATCGAGGACGGCGAGGAGCAGCGCGCCGAACTCGAATCCCGCGCCCAGGAGCGCACGGAGGAGGTCGTCGAGTACGTCCTGTCACAGTTCGAGGAGGCGGTGCATGCTCAGACCTAAGCGAATGAGCAAAGTGTCCGTGACCGGCTCGAAAGCCGTCATGGACGACGTCATCGAGGCGGTGTACGGGCTCCACCGGGTCCACCTCTCGGACTACGACGGGCGGTGGCCGGACTTCGACCGGGGCGACCCGATGGCCGGCGCCGAGGGGGCGTCGGAGAAGCTCGTCACGGTCCGGGCGCTCAAGAACACGCTCGGCGTGACCGAGGACGACGCCGGCCCGAGCCGGATCGTCACCGACGAGACGCTCGAAGACGAACTCGAGGAGGTGCGCACCGAGGCGAACGAACTCGACGACCGCCGTGACGAGATCGAGGACGAACTCCGGGCCGTCGACGAGCAGGTCGACGCGATGGAGCCGTTCGCCGCGCTGGGGATCGACCTCGACCTGCTGTGGGGGTACGACTCGCTGTCGGTCGCGGTCGGCGAGGGCGACCCCGGGTCGGTCGAGACCGTGCTCGGAGACCTGGACGCCGCGACCGAGACGTTCTCGGCTGACGGCGTCGTCGCCGCGTTCGCCGCGACCGACGGGGAGACGCTCGACCAGGCCCTGGTGGAGGCGACCTTCACCGCGGTCGAGGTCCCCGAAGAGGAGGGCGACCCCGAGGAGTACCTCGCCGAACTCGAACACCGGCGCCAGCGGCTCGAGTCGAAGCTCGCCACGGTCGAAAACCAGATCGAGGAGCTGCGGTACGACACGGCCGGCTTCCTGCTGGCCGCCGAGGAGAAGCTCTCCATCGAGGTCCAGAAGGCCGAGGCGCCCCTCTCCTTTGCGACGACGAAAAACGCGTTCGTCGCGGAGGGGTGGATCCCCAGCGAGCGGGTCACGGAACTGGAGCGGGCGGTCGAGGACGCCGTCGGCGACCACGCCGAAGTCGAGGAACTCGAAGTCGCCGAGTACAGCCGCCACGGGCACGCCGAGACCAGCGAGGAGGTCCACGACGGGGCCGAGGACGGCGACGTCGGGGCGGCGGCCGCGGCGGCTGCGGGGGCCGCGAGCGACGGCGCGAACGGGGGGGCGGACTCCGGCGAGGTCGCCGAGACCGAGCCCGCCGAGCGGGAGGCCGCGCCCGACGGCGGCGTCGTGACGATGCGCGACGAGGACCCGCCGGTGATCCAGGACAACCCCGGACCGGTCAAGCCGTTCGAGCTCCTGACCGAAGCCGTCGGCCGACCCAACTACTCGGAACTGGACCCGACGCTCGTCCTGTTCCTGACGGTCCCGGCGTTCTTCGGGTTCATGATCGCCGACGTCGGGTACGGCGCGGTCTACATGGCCATCGGGTACTTCCTCTACCGGAACTACGACTCGGCGGCCTTCGAGAGCATCGGGCTGGTGACCGTCGCGGCCGGCTTCTTCACGGCCCTGTTCGGGTTCTTCTTCGGCGAGATATTCGGCCTCCACCTGATCACGACCCACTTCTGGGAGCCGGTCGCGGGCGGCGTCCCGCTCCACAAGGGCCTGACGCCCAACCACAGCAGGTGGGCGCTCGGGTGGTTCCTCATCATCGCCCTGGTCGGCGTGCTCCACCTGAACGTCGGCTACCTCTTCGAGTTCATCGAGGGGTACACGCTCCACGGCCTCAAGGAGGCCGTCATCGAGTCCGGGTCGTGGCTGCTCGCGCTGAACGGCCTCTGGCTGTTCATCCTCAGCACGTACATGCGCGGCCCCAAACCCGACTTCCTGTTCGAGGTGTTCAACCGCGACACCGAGCACGCCCAGGCCGCCATCGAACTCGGGTTCAGCGGACTGCCCGAGATAGTCGGGATCGCCGGCCTGGCGATGGTCGGCGCCGGGTTCGTCCTGCTGGCTATCGGGCCGACCTACGAACTCGTCGAGTTCCACGTCATCCTCGCGCACCCGCTGTCGTACCTGCGGATCGGCGCGGAACTGCTCGCCGAAGTCGGCCTCGCGTTCGCCGTCAACCTCCTGTTCTGGGGCGGCTACGCGACCGAGGGCGAACACGGCGCGGCCTGGCACTTCGGCATCGGCGGCATGCCCCAGGAGACCGGGGTCGAGTACCACCACGAGGTGGTTTCGGACATCCTCTTCCCCGGGCTCGTACACATGGGCCCGGCGTTCGCCGTGCTCGGCGTGTTCGTGCTCCTCGCGGGCACGTTCATCGTCCTCGCGCTCGGCGTGATGTCGGTCGCCATCCAGGCCATCCGGCTCGAGTACTTCGAGTTCTTCGCGAAGTTCTACGAGGGCAACGGCACGACCTACTCGCCGTT
>JBDGST010000028.1:0-12213 GCA_042217365.1 Haloarculaceae archaeon | reverse complement strand
TGGCTCGCGCTCGCGTACCACTACGCCGTCGAGTTCGGCCTGCTGAACTTCTTCTGAGACGGATTGTTGTAACGATTTTTCGGGACGAATCCACGACGAGTGATCGGCGAAACTACCGAATGTCTGGAGACTGATCGAACGGTGTTCGATCCAGGTGTGAATTATTCAGAAATTCACGGGCAAAAATGTTCCCGCGCCCGGACCGACCGGGCACCTGCTGGAGTGGCTCCCCCGCAGTTCGACGACGTCCGACCTACGCCGCAGCGGGGAGAAAACTGGTCTGAATAGCCGAAGAGAGTCAGTTCGTCACGATGTCGACGTCCATCAGGTCGTGAATCGGTTCCTTGTCGAAGTCGTTTTTGTTCGCCGTGGCGAGGGTGGCTCCTCGTTCTCTCGCAGTCGCGGCGATCAAGAGATCAGCGAGGTCGAGACCGGCGTTCGTGGTCGCGAGACGAGCGCGGAGGTTCGCCGCTTCGACGGCCACGTCCGCGGACAGGTCGGCCACGGCGTCGACTGACTCCACCGCTCTCAGTCGCTGGGACCTGATGGTACTGTGGGAATCGTACTTGTCGAGATACTCGAAGAGGACCAGCGACGGGAGTATCCAGGTTTCGTCAACGTGATTCGAGAGGTACCGGTCGATGAACGGATACGAGTTCCGGGAGGCGTAGCGGCTGAAGACGTCGTTATCCAGGCAGATCATACCTGTCGGTCCGACCGCTCGTCCAGCGACTCGTTCAGTTCGTCACGAGTGCGACGCATCTCCTCGACGACGTCGTCCTCCGCGAACCCACCCAACTCCTCGACGTCTTTCTCCGTCCGGGCGAGGCGATCGAGGAGGTCGTCGAACGTTTCGTCGTCGCGCTTTAGCAGTTCGAGTTTCTGTTTCGTCTCGTCCGATATCCGTATCGAAGTGCTCATGTTGTATGCAACGTATTCGAGTGCTCTAAGCGTTTTGGCGGTCATCTATGACTGGCTCAGGGAGAAACCCCCCAGCGCAGCCTGGTCGACCTACCCCTGACGAAGGGATGTCCCGACGACCCGGAGGTTTATCCCCGAACGGGCGACCAGCGCGGGCCATGCACGACGAGACGCGCGTCGTCGCGGGGGAGTGTACGGCAACGTTCGAGGGGAACAGCGAGCGCGAGCACCGGGGGGACGTCCTCGCGGTGGTCAAGCCGGACAACACGGTGCTGGTCCACGACGCCGGGGGGTACCAGCCGGTCGCGTGGCTCACGCGCGCCGAGAGCGTCCAGTTCGTCGACGGGACGCTCGCCGCCCGCGACGGCGACCAGCGCCTGCGCGTCGACGTCCACGACGAACACGGGAGCGCGCGTTACCCGGTCTCGCCGGCGGGCGTTCCCGTCGGGACCTGCCCGGACTGCGACGGGTCGCTCGTCCTGGCCGACGGCGCGGTCCGGTGTCTCGGCTGCGAGGCACGCTACGGTGCGCCGCGGGACGCCGCGGTCCTGGACGAGGTCTGTGACGACTGCGGACTGCCGCTGGTGCGCGTCGAGCGCGGGCGGTCCTTCGAGGTGTGCGTCGACCGCGACTGCGACTCGCTCGACGAGCGGGTCCGGGCGGCGTTCGACCGCGAGTGGGACTGCCCCGAGTGCGGGAGCGACCTGCGGATCCTCCGGCGGGGCGGCCTCGTCGCGGGCTGCGAGCGGTATCCCGACTGCGACGCCGGCTTCTCGATCCCGACCGGCGTTGTCGACGGGACCTGTGACTGCGGGTTGCCGACCTTCGAGACGCCGTCCGGCCGGCGGTGCCTCGACGGCGGGTGCAGGGGGTGAACGGCTCTCGCCGCCAGGGACCGCGTCGGCACGACGCCGCTCTCCGCGTCAGTGCAGCGTTCCCTCGCGCACGTCGGCGTCGTGGGCGAACAGCGCGTAGCCCACGTCGGCGGCCGAGAATCCAGTCTCGTCCGCGATGGCGCGGATCGGGTCGATCATCGCCACGTAGTCGGCGGCGTCGAACGACTCCTTGCGGCCCGCCAGGTAGCCAAGCCGCTCCAGCGACGCCCAGACGCGCGTGTCGACGACGGCGTGGCGGTCCGGGTCGAGGGCGGTCAGGAGACACGACGCGGTGGGCGCCTTGAACCCGCTGAGCCCCGTCAACAAATGGATCGTCGAGAAGTCGCCCTCGACTTCGAGGACGTTCGCGGTCACCTCCCGGCAGCGCTCCTCGGGGTTGCGCTCGACGTGGTAGGCGCTCCGGGTGGAGTTCTCGTAGGCGACGTCGTAGAGCTGGTCGCGCGTGAGACACCCCTGGTCGCGGTACTGCTCGCCGAACTCGTCGAGGCGCTCCGGGAGTACGCCTCCCGTCTCCGCGTACGCCTCGCGGTACGTCTCGACGACCTCGGCCAGGTTCGCGTCGTCGACCGGGTTCGAGTCGCCCGTGTCGGTCACGTTGTCCGTGGGCCCGTCGCCTGTGTCGGTCACGTTGTCCGTGGGCCCGTCACCCGTATCGGTCATACCGTCCGTGCGACCGCGCACGCCGTCAAACTCCCGCTTTCCGCGCCGGTGGGCCGCGGCGGGCCGTCGAACTCCCGATTTCCGCGTCGGCGGGCCTCGGCGGGCGGTCGCCGCTCCGCGTTCACCGCCGGGTCGGCTACTCTCCGACCCGGGCCAGCAGGTGGTCGCGCAGGTCGTCGGGCGAGGACGCGACGTAGTCGGCGTCGCTGCGGTCGTTCTGGTCGTCGCCGTGCTTGAAGCCGACGACGTACATCCCCGCGCGGTTCGCGGACTCGATCCCGTGGAGCGAGTCCTCGATTGCGACCGTTTCGCCGGGGTCGGCGCCGAGTTCGGCCGCGGCGTACTCGAAGACGGCCGGGTGGGGCTTGCCCGGGCCGTCGACGTCCTCCGCGCTCACGACGGCGTCGACGTCGAGGTCGAACCGCTCGACGACGATGTCGATCCAGTGGTGGGGCGAGGAGGAGACGACGGCCACCGCGACTCCCCGGTCGCGGAGGTCGTCGACCAGTTCCTGCGCGCCCGGGAGCAGGGCCGCGTCCTCGCCGTAGATCCGCTCGGCGGTCTCGTCGAACCAGTCGAGGACCGCCTCGCGTTCGGTCTCGACGTCGTACTCCTCGACGAGGTAGTCGTAGATGTCGCGGTAGTTCCGGCCGGTGAGTTCGTCGATGTCGAGGTCGGGCAGGCCGACCATCGGGAGGAGCCCCTCTCGCTCGTAGGGGACCCAGTAGTCCTCCGAGTCGACGAGTACGCCGTCCATGTCGAAACAGACTGCGTCCATGGCTACCCCTCTCCGCCTCGCCACCGAATGTCTTGCGTTCCCGGCTTCGCTCGCCGACGCCGCGACGGGAGTCGCGGTCCCGGGCTCGGATCCCGGGAATTCCACCGCTCTCGTGGACCTGGTTCCTCGGGAATTCCACCGCTCTCGTGGACCTGGTTCCCCGGGATCGCAGGTGCTTTCACCGCGCGCCGGCGACCGGGAGGCATGGACGCGACGCTCACGGACGGGGTCGTACGAGCGGGCTCGGAAGCCCGCGAGCGCTTCTACGACTCGCGGGGGTACGGCCGCCCGGTCGACGGCGGCGCGCTGGAACTCGCGCCCGTCGAGGCGGCCCACCTGCTCTACCGGGGGGACCTCGACGCGGTCGACGGCCGGTCGTTCCGGGCGTTTCTCGGGTCGGCCGCGGTCTCGGAGGTCGCCTTCCTCGTCTACAAGGACCTGCGCGACAGGGGGTTCTACCTCTCGCCCGCGCGCCCCGGCTGGACCGACGACGGGGCCGCGACGGACCCGGCGGTGGACTTCGTCGTCTTCCCCCGGGGGTCGGGGCCGTGGGACGACGCCGTCGAACACCGCGTGGGCGTCGTCGGCGAGCGCGAGACGGTCCCCGCCGCCGACCTGGGCGACCTCGTGCTGGCGGTCGTCGACGAGGAGAGCGCGATCACCTACCTGGCGACCGACCGGCCGGACCCCAACGGGACCAGCGGGATCGATCTCCCGGCCGCCGTCCCGGGCGAACTGCTCGCCGACCGCGTGTTCCTGTGGGATCCGCCCGCCGCGCTGTACGACCGGGGGTTCTACGGCCAGCGACTCGACGACGCGGACGGCGACACGCTCCAGCTGTCGCTGGTCGAGGCCGCGTATCTCGCCCGCCGGGGCGCGATCGACGTCGACGGCGGCGCCCCGGCGGTCGTCGACTGCGGCCGCGAGGCGGAGGGCGACCGGTTCGACCGCCGCCTGCGCGCGTACGCCGCTCTCCGGGACCGGGGGGTCGTCCCGAAGACCGGGTTCAAGTTCGGGTCGGACTTCCGCACGTACGCCGACGTCGAGTCCGTCGCGGACCTCGGCCACTCGGAGCTGCTCGTCCGCGTGCTCGCCGCCGGCCACGAGTTCGTCCCGCGGGACCTGGCGCTCGACATCCGCCTGGCTCACGGCGTCCGCAAGACGATGGTGTTCGCGCTGGTCGGCGACGACACCGGGGACAGTGAGGGGACCGGCGGCACCGATGACGGCGACGACCCGTCGGTCGCGTGGCTGTCAGTCGAGCGACTGACGCCCTGACGCGCCGACCGCACCGGGCCGGGCGCTTCGACGGGTCGACCCGGTAGCCGCGTCCGTCGGACGGGTCCACGCCCTCTCGGACCCGTCGTCGGTCGCAGCTTTCTCCCGCCCGGTCGCCCGTCGATCGCGCCTCTTCCCCACCCGACCCGTCAGCCGTCGCTTCTCTCCCTGCGACTTCCGTTCCCGCCGTCGGCGTTCGCCCTGCTATCGGCGTCCCCGTCGGTATCAGCGTCGTCGTCGTCCGCCCCGTTTTCCACATCTTCGACTGCAGGTTCGCTCTCCGCTCCGCGGTCTGTCGCGACACCGTGTGTTACGTTTGCTGTCATTTCGTGGTGGCAGTGGCTGGTCGCGTGTCGGTACGTCCGGCGTGTATCGACCGTCCTGGGGGTATCGTCGGCTTCGATCCGTAGCGGTCGCTCCCGGATAAAAATTACTATTTCAGTTAAGTTTACTCTTCACTTACAATATCGGCCGCCGGGGATTTAAGCGTTGTGGCGGGGGTGGTCACGCCGGCCGCCGGTGGCCCGGGAACAGCCCCTGCGGTGCCGGGAGCGGGCGCTCGTGACAAAAGACCTATCCTGCCGAGCGACGAGGCTGTGGACATGACCGACGACGGGGTGGACCTGGCGTTCGACGAGCACGAGTACCTGCCCGCGGTCGCCCAGGACGCGGAGAGCGGCGAGGTGCTCATGCTCGCGTACGTCACGCCCGAGGCGCTCGAACGCACTCGCGAGACCGGCTTCGCCCACTACTACTCGCGCAGCCGGGACGAACTCTGGCGGAAGGGCGAGTCCAGCGGCCACGTCCAGCGCGTCGAGGAGGTGCGGGTCGACTGCGACGGCGACGCGCTCCTCTACCGCGTCGAACAGGAGGGCGGCGCCTGCCACACCGGCTTCGAGTCGTGCTTCCACCGGACGCTCGACGGCGAGACGGTCGGCGAGCGCGTCTTCGACCCCGACGAGGTGTACTGACGTGTCCCCAGCGTCCGGTTCGGGGTCCGGCACCGGCGCCGACCGGAGCGCGGCGGGCGACGCCGACCCCGACGTCGACCCCCTGCTCGACGACCTGGCGGACGCCTACGACGCGCTGGACATCGCGCGCGACCGGGTCGACGAGGTCGGCGAGGACGAACTCGACCGCCTCGCCGAGGCCTACCGGGAACTCACCGGGCTGTTCGACCGCTACGAGGAGCAGGTGACCGGCGACGGCGACTTCCAGACGTTCATCGAGTTCCAGGGGAAGGTCGCGGAGTTCACCGAGGGGTTGCCCGACGACCTGCGCCACCGCGAGGTGTTCGAGGACGTCGACGACCTGCTCCAGCAGCGCCGGCTCACGGAGTCCGACTGGGAGCGGGTCCGCGAGACGCTCGCGCCCGTCCGGGAGGACGTCGAGCGCCTCGAGGAACGCGACGCGGCGCGCGAGCGCTACCGCGACGTCCGCGCCGCACTCGAACGGCGCCGCGACGCGCTCGCCGACCGGGTCGCCGACCTCGAACGCCTCCAGCGGCTCGGCGAGGCCGACCTCGACGCCCCGGTCGAGCGCCTGCGGGGCCCCATCGAGACGTACAACGACCGGGTGCGCGAGGCCTTCCGGGCGTTCCGGCGGGAGGCCAGCGCCCGCGAGGTCCTCGAATTCGCCGCCGCGACCGAGGCGTTCCCGCTGGTCGAGGTGCGGTCGCCGCCCGACGACCTGCGGTCGTACGTCGAGTCCCACGACGCCGGGACCGAGCCGGTCGGGCGACTGCTCGAGTACGCCGACTTCTCGCGGTCGAAGCTCGGGCACTACGTCGACGACCCGGACGCGCTCAAGCGGGCCGTCGCGACGCGGCAGACCTACCTCCGGCGGCTCGACGCCGAGCCGCTGACCGTCGACTGGCCGCCGCCGCCGGCTGGCGTCCTCCGTTACCGCTGTCGCGAACTCACGAGCGTCGTCGGACGGTTCGCCGACGGGGTCGACGGGGGCGGGGACGTCGTCGCCGCCCTGCGGACGGTCAGGGACCTCCCCCGCGAGACGGACTACGAGCGCCTCCGCGACAGCGCGCAGGCCCGCGCGCAGCTCGGACCCGACGAGCGCGAGCGGCTCGAATCGGGCGCCGTCGCCGACGAACTCGCCGCCGCCCGGACGGCCAGGGAGCGGCTCGACGACGCCCTCTCGACCTATCCCGAGGAGTGACGGCGCTCGCGCGTTCGCGCGGTCCCGCCCGGCGACCCGGACGCGGTGCTCCCGGTCGAGACGGCCGCCCGTCCGGCGTCCCGCCTGCCGTTCGTCCGGCGCGACGACCGCCGGTCCGGAGTCGGATCCACTAAGCCGGGGGACTGCCCAGTGACGGGCATGGACACGCAGACGCTCATCGACGCGCTGCGCGACGCCGAGGCCGTCAGGTTCGGGGAGTTCGAACTCTCCCACGGCGGGACCTCGAACTACTACGTGGACAAGTACGTCTTCGAGACGGACCCCCGGTGTCTCGAACTCGTCGCCGAGGCGTTCGCCGACCGGCTCGCAACCCTCGGCGCCGGCGGCCCCGACGGCCCGAAACTCGGCGGCGTCGCGCTCGGCGCGGTCCCGCTGGTCGCGGTCGCGAGCGTCGAGACCGGCTCTCCGTACGTCATCGTGCGCAAGCAGCGCAAGGATTACGGGACCGCGAACCTCGTGGAGGGGGACCTGACCGAGGGCGAGGAAGTCGTCGTGCTGGAGGACATCGCGACGACCGGCCAGAGCGCCGTCGACGCCGCCGAGGCGCTCCGGGACGCCGGCGCCGTCGTCGAGCGCGTGCTCGTGGTCGTCGACCGCGGGGAGGGCGCCCGCGAGCACCTCGCCGACCACGGCCTCGAACTCGACGCGCTCGTGACCGCCGAGGAACTGCTCGCCGACGCGCCCGACGACGTGGACGTGGACGTCGAGTGACCGCGGAGGAACCGCTCGCCGACGCGCCCGACGACGTGGACGCGGACGTCGAGCGGCCGGCCCGGCGCGTGACAGGCCGTCGCACACCGGCGCTCGCGGCGTGTCACAACGCTTTTAACGGCTAACGGACTACCGCCGGGCACGATGGCAGGTGACTGCTTTACAGGCGGGCCTCGCGCCCCGTAACCAGTCCCTGTCCCGTTCTCGCGTTCGCCGACCGCACGACCCGGGAGCGGCGCGTCACCCGCCGGAGGGAATCACATGTCACAGCAGGAGACGACTGTCACGGTAGCACTGCCCGATGGAAGCACGCTCGACGTCCCGCCCGGCGCGACGGTCGAGGACGTCGCCTACGAGATCGGTCCCGGCCTCGGGGACGACTGCGTCGCGGGCGTCCTCGACGGCGACCTGGTCGCCAAGGAGGACCCCGTCTCCGACGGCGCGAGGGTCGAGATCGTCACGCCGTCGGCCGACGAGTACCTGCAGGTGATGCGCCACTCCGCGGCGCACGTCCTCGCGCAGGCTGTCCTGCGTCGCCATCCCGACGCGAAACTCGCGACCGGCCCGCCGACGGACGAGGGCTTCTACTACGACTTCGACGACCTCGACCTCGACGAGGGCGACCTCGACGCGGTCGTCGACGAGATGGAGGCGATCGTCGAGGAAGATCTCCCCATCGAGCGCGAGGAGGTGTCCGTCGAGGCGGCCCGCGAGCGCGTCGAGGGCAAGCCGTACAAGGAGGAGATCCTCGAAGACCTCGCGGCCGGGGAGCGGACCGGCACCGCCGGCCCGGGCGGCGCGGCAGACGGCTCCGGGGCGGGCGACGGCGGGGCGGGCGACGACGCCAGTTCCGCGGTGGGTGACGGCACCGACGGGAACGGCGACGACCCGGGCGTCGAGACGGTCTCGTTCTACAGCCAGGGCGAGTTCGAGGACCTGTGTGCCGGCCCGCACGTCGCGTCGACCGGGGAGATCGGCGCGTTCGACCTCCGGGAGATCGCGGCAGCCCACTGGCGCGGCGAGGAGGGCAACCCGATGCTCACCCGCGTGTACGGCACGGCCTTCGAGTCCGAGTCGGGCCTGGCGGACTACCGCGAACGGAAGCGCGAGGCCGAGCGCCGCGATCACCGCCGCATCGGCCGCGAGATGGACCTCTTCTCGATCCCGGAACACTCCCCGGGCTGTGTCCACTTCCACCCGGACGGGATGGCTGTCCGGCGGGAACTGGAGGAGTACGTCCGCGAGAAGAACGCACAGCTCGGCTACGAGGAGGTCTGGACGCCCGAGCTCAACAAGACGGACCTCTGGCAGACCTCCGGGCACTACGAGCACTTCTGCGAGAACGACGAGATGTTCCACTGGGAGCAGTCGAGCGCCCGGACCGAGGGGGACGACGGCCACGAGTACGGCCTCAAGCCGATGAACTGCGCCAACCACGTCCACCTCTACCGGCGCGAGCGCCGCTCCTATCGCGAGCTGCCCAAGCGCTACTCCGAGCTGGGGACCTGCTACCGCAACGAGCAGTCGGGCGAGCTCTCGGGGCTCCTGCGGGTGCGCGGGTTCACCCAGGACGACGGCCACGCGTTCGTCCGCCGCGACCAGATAGAAACGGAGGTCACCCGGACGCTCGAAGTGATCGACGACGTGCTGGGCGACTTCGGCCTGGAGGCGACGTTCAAGCTCGAAACCCGGCCGGACGACGCCTTCGGCGACGGCGCCCTCTGGGACCGCGCCGAGGACGCGCTCCGGGGCGCGCTGGACGCGCTCGGCGAGGGCTACGAGACCGAGCCCGGCGAGGGCGCCTTCTACGGCCCGAAGATCGCCGCCGACGCCGAGGACGCGATCGGCCGCGAGTGGACGATCGGCACCGTGCAACTGGACTTCGTCCAGCCCGAGCGGTTCGACCTGGTCTACGTCGGCGAGGACAACGAGGAGCACCGGCCGGTGATGATCCACCGCGCCCTGCTGGGAACGTTCGAGCGGTTCATGGGCGTGATGATCGAGCACTTCGCGGGCCGCTTCCCGCTGTGGCTCGCGCCCGAGCAGGTCCGGGTTCTCCCGCTCAACGAGGACGTCTTCGACTACGCCCGCGAGGTCGCCGAAAACCTCCGGGCGGACGGCTTCCGCGTCTCCGTCGACGAGGGCGACGACACCCTCCAGCGGAAGATCCGGGCCGCCCACGACGAGAACCTGCCGTACATGCTGGTGGTCGGCCCCGACGAGCGCGAGGCCGGGACGGTCTCGGTGCGCGACCGGAACGAGGACGAGGTCCGGGACGTCGACCCCGACCGGTTCCGCGCCCACCTCCGCGAGGAACGCGACGAGAAACGGCTCGAACCCGACTTCGTCGAGCGTCGGTCCGGCTGATCCCGGGCGACGAGTCCGGCGCCCCTCTGACTCACCCCCGGACCAGTCCGGTGACCGTCTGACCCTCTACCCGGTCGTGGCGCGCGCTGTCGCGCGGTTCATCGCGCGACGGCGCCGTGCGAGGGATGACCGAGGGAGTGGTGCGACCGAGGGAATCGGCTGGGGAGGCGCGTGGCCGCGGTGTGGTGCGGTGCGGTGCCGTTCTGCCGTCCCGTTCCTGGCGGACTGATACGGAGCGCTGTAACGATTTATCGGGACGACCGCACGCAGTCGTGCGGTCGATCCGGTAATGACTTACAGCGATCCGTATGAAAGGGCGAGCCCCGCTCGCGCTCGGTCAGTCGGCTGAGCGGGCACTATCCGACCGAGCGGAGCGAGCGAGGATATCCCGCTCAGCGACCGCGAGCGGGGCGAGGGCTTTCGGGCGTCGGCCCATCCATCACACCGATCGGGAGCGAGCGGGACGAGGATTCTCGGGCGTCGAGCCGGTGGGCCGCGTCGGCTCGGGGTATCCCGTTCGCGCCGTGCGACCGGACCAGTGGACCGCGTCGACTCGGAGTTGAGGGACCGAGAACGTCAGCCCGCCGACAAAGCGGGGCCGGCGGTCCCGCGCCGCGGGCGCACAGAACCGATCACCTCTTTTGGACCAGGTACCAACCGGCCGCCGATGGCAAACCTCGAACTGTACGAACTCGAAGGCTGTCCTTACTGCCGGAAAGTCAAGCGGAAACTGGACGAACTCGACCTGGAGTACGAGTCCCACATGGTCCCCTCCTCGCACGCCGAACGGACCGAGGTGAAGGAGGTCAGCGGCCAGACCGGCGTCCCCGTCCTCGTCGATCACGACCACGGGATCGAGGGGATGCCCGAGAGCGACGACATCGTCGAATACCTCGAAGAGACCTACGGCGACGCCGCCCGGTAGGCCCTCCCTCGAACCTATAGGGGTCCGGCGAACCTCCGATCGGCGTATCCCTCACGGGTCCGGCGAATCCACAGTCCGTCACGCGGGCTCTTCGTCGTCGGCCACCCGGGCGACGAGCACGCCGCCCAGCGAGTGGGGGCTGTGCTCGCGGACGACCAGCACCACGTTGGCGGCGAACAGGACGAACCCGACCGTCGCCAGCCCGCCCGCGGCGGCGGTCACCGCCGCCGAGAGGCCGAGCGTCTCGGCGAGGACGAGCCCGGCCGTCCCGGCCGAGAGGGCGGCGAAGTCGGCCGCCGCGAGCCGGCCGTCGTAGAGGTCGTCGACCATCGGGACCTGCTCGTAGCCGATCCGGTCGCTGTAGCGGTGGACCCAGACGATGAACGGCACGACGTGGTACACCGTTCCGCAGACGACGAACCCGACGACACCGAGCGCGAGCAGGTGGAAGGAGGGGCCCCCGAGCAGCGCCGTCACCGACAGCGGGTCGGCGAGCCACGTCCGCGCGGCCAGGGGCGCCCACACCGCCAGCGCGACGGCGACAACCGCGTACCGCGAGAGCACCGGCGTCCACTCGACCTGTGCCGCGACGAGACGCCGGGCGAGGACGACGCCCACTCCCAGGAGGGAGGCCGCGACCAGGAGCCCGCCGGCGCGGGCCACCGCGGGGTTCGCGACCAGCCGTCCGCCCGCGAGCGCGAGGACGCCGACCGGGTAGCCGACGGCCTCGACGCGCTGGATGCCCCGGTCGACGGCGTCGAGGTCGGTCTGGGTGAACATCGTCGCCAGCTGGTAGAGCGCGCCGACGACGGTCCCGAGGACCACCCCGAACACCGCGAGCGTCGCGTGGGCGCCCAGCACGCCGGTCCGGGTCACCGGCAGGTCGAGGAAGAGCGGCGAGGAGTAGTCCAGCGCGAGCGCGAACCCGAGCACCGGGACGACGACGACCAGCGCGAGCGCGAACGCGAAGTGGCGCTCGGTCACGTCCCACGGCCGCGCGGGCCCGAGCGTCCGGCCGAGGTTGTACGCGAACGTCCAGAACCCCAGAAGCGCGAGCCCGCCGAACGCGTGTATCCAGCCCCACCGCCCGGCGGCCATGGTCGCGGCCATCCCGCCGACGCCGGCGGTCACGAGCCACAGTTGGGCCGCCGCCAGCCGCCGCGAGTACAGCGCGACGTTCGACCAGACCGGCACGAACTGGGTCATCGCCCCCATGATGGTGACACAGACCCAGCCCGCGAGCAGGAGGTGGACGTGCGCTAGCGACCCGCCGACGGGAACCGCGCCCAGCGCCCGCCCGACGACGACGAGGCCGCTGGCGACGAGCAGCCCCAGTCCCACGAGAAAGTGCCGCAAGGGGATCGTCATCGGCGGTTGCCGGTCCGTGTCGATCTCGCCCGGGATCGTGCTCATGTCTCCTCCTCCGTGCCCGACTTCCGTTCCACTGATCCCGAATATGTTCGGTCACAGTCGCGTTCGAGGGC
>JBDGST010000087.1:0-12311 GCA_042217365.1 Haloarculaceae archaeon | reverse complement strand
TTGAATCACGCGAGACGCAGCGCGAGCGGAGCGAGCGACCGTCTCGCACTCGGGTCCAAATCCCGCCTCGGGCGCTTCTCCGATTTCGAGTCAGCGGGAGCGCAGTCTCCCCGAACCCGGGCGGGGAGCCAGCGAATCACGACCGATACCGGGCGCCAAAGCGTTTAGTTCCCGGGCGAGAACCCATGGGCATGGAGGACGTCGACAGCGGGGAGATGCCCCGGGTCATGGTCGAGGAACTGCTGGACCGGGAGGAAGGGACCCGGGCGCTGCTGGACGATCTGGAGCGACTGGCGCTGGAGGGCGACCACGAGGCCGTCCGGGAGCGCATCCGGGACCTCGCGGAGACCAACCAGCACGTGTTCTACGCCGTCGCGCTCAGTCTGTCCGGGTCCAAGCAGTTCTACGGGGACGTCGAGGCCCAGCTCGGCGTCGAGGCCGCCGACGTGCTCCGGGACGTCGGGGAGACGTACTCGGCGCTGGCCGAGCCGTTCGGCGTCGTGCGGACCGAACAGAGCCGCGGGCGGTACAACCCGGTCACCGAACTGGCGGCGCGGACGACCTACCTCTCGGAGGAGGAGGTTCCGGTCGTCAGCTACACGCCGAAGTCGGGGGCAGTCGACCTCTTCGACGGGAAGGGGTCCCCCGAGGAGGTGCTCCAGTTCGCGACGTACCTCGTGCAGGCGACGACCGACTCGCTCGACAGCGCCATGGAACGGGACTACTCGGTCAACACCGAGGAACTGAGCGCGCTCATCGACCGCCAGGAGGAACTGGAGTCCGAACTCGGTCGGCTCCGAGACCAGATCGACGAACTCCGGCGCAAGCCCGTGGGGAACGAGTGAGCGTCGAGAGCCCGCCGGTCACGATAGCGGAGATTCGGCCCGTATCTGTGTGTTTTAATAGCTTCGCCGGAGAAACCCAAGCGGGACTTACAGGCGCATGGTCGAGCGACTGACCAACCAGGTCGAGAAGGAGGCACGGGACAACGAGATACTGCGGGCGGTCATCGAGGACGGGCCGATCGGCATCGTCCGACTGTCCGAGCAGACCGGCGTCCCCGAACACAAGGTCCGGTACTCGCTCCGGATGCTGGAAAACGACGGGCTCGTCGAGCCGACGCAGAACGGCGCGATCCCCGCCGACGACGTCGACGAGCAACTCGCCGAGATAAACGAGGGGATCGACGACATCATCGAGCGACTGGAGGCGCTGAAAGGCCGGTTCTGACGACCCGATGGGAAAGGCCGGTTCGCCCGGACCAACGGAGGGCGTCCGGCGAGTGCGCCGGCGAGATCGTCCGGACGATGGGACCCGTCTCTCTCGCCACTCCCGGAACATTTACTTCCGGCCGTCGTAGACGCCGGACATGGACGCAGTCGTACTCGCGGCGGGACGCGGGACTCGCCTGGGGTCGCTGACAGACGACACGCCAAAACCGCTCGTCGACGTCGCCGGGCGACCGCTGCTCTCGCACGGCCTCGACCGGCTGGTCGACCTGGGCGTCACCGGACTCGTACTCGTGGTCGGCTACCGGAAGGAAGCGATCATGGAGCGGTACGGCGACTCGTTCCGGGACGTGCCGATAACCTACGTCCACCAGCGCGAACAGAAGGGACTGGCTCACGCCCTCCTGACGGCGGAGGGGGTCGTCGACGACGACTTCCTCGTGTTCAACGGCGACAACGTCATGGACGGGAACCTCGACGAGGTCGTCGAGCGCCAGCGACGGGACGGCGTCGACGCCACGCTGCTCGTCGACGAGGTCTCTCGCGAGGAGGCCGCCGAAACAGGCGTGTTCGTCACCGACGAGGACGACCGCCTGACCGCGGTCGTGGAGAAGCCGTCGGACCCGCCGTCGACGCTGGTGTTGACCGGACTGTTCGCGTTCGATCCGGACATCTTCCACGCCTGTAACCTCGTGCGGCCGTCCGACCGCGGCGAGTACGAACTGACCGACGCCATCGACCTCTTCCTCCGGGCCGGGCGTCGCGTCGAAACGGTCGAACACGAGGGCTGGCGAGTGAACGTCAACACGCCGGCGGACCGCGACCGCGCCGAGCGTTGGCTCGACTGACCCGCCGCTCACAGACGCCGGCCGGGGTCGTTCGATCCCGGTCGTGAAGAATGATTACATTAAACTGCGTTTCACTTTTGAGAACTTTCATCACCCGGTCGGACATTCGCACGGACGTATGGTGGATAACAACGATGCGACGTCCACGAAGGCCGTCCTGTACGTAGTGGTGGTCGTCGTCGCAGTACTAGTCGCGACAGTGCTCGCGCCGGTGGTCTGGAACGCGACGCGGGGTTCCGGGGACACCGAGAGGTCGAGCGTCGCCGTCGTCACGCTCAGCGGAGGCGTGAACGACGCGAACGTGAACGCCATCGCGAAAGACCTCAGGGAAGCGAGAAATAATGAATCGATCGACGCGGTCGTCCTCCGCATCGACAGCCCGGGCGGCGGGGTCGCACCGAGCGAGGAGTTCTACCTGGCAGTCAACCGGACTGCACAGGAGATGCCAGTCGTCGCCTACGTCGAAGGGATCGCCGCGTCCGGGGGGTACTACGGTATCGCGCCGTCGGACGCCATCTTCGTGAAGCCGAGTTCCCAGGTGGGGAGCATCGGCGTCATCGTCTCGGCGCCGCTGAGCAGCCTCGAACAGGCCGCGGAACAGTCCAAGACCTACCTCCGTTCGGGGCCCGACAAGGCGACATACGACGTCGACGGGTACCGCGAGGACCTGGAGCGACTCCAGAACTCCTTCGTGAACACGGTCATGCGACATCGCGGTGACGAACTCGACATCAGCAGGGAGACCGTCATGAACGCGAAGGCCTACATGGGGACAGAGGCCGTGAAGAACGGCTTCGCCGACCGGATCGGAAGCCTCCAGTCGGCCATCCAGTACGCCGCCGGGGAAGCCGGCGACATTGAGGGCGACAAGTACGACGTCGTGTACAAGGAACCGCCCCAGACGACGACGGGCATCGTCCTCTCGAAAGGGGACCTCGAGAAAGTCGACGGGAACGTCGTGTACGTCGACCGGTCCGACGGGAAAACGGAGTTCGTCAAGCCGGTCAGGTTCTACGCGGTCTGGGGAGTTCCCCAGGACCTCGTCGAGGACGAGGAGGTGACCACCAATGAAAGCAAGTGAGATACTCAAACCGCTCGGCGTCTTCGTCGTCGTGATCATGGTCGTGCTTGCGGGAACGGCCGCCGTCTCGCTGGTGACCGGATCGGAATCGCCCGCGCCGCCCGACGGCCAGTCGATAGACGGCCAGTCGCCCCCGCAGTTCCAGCCCGCGGCGGTCAGCGTCGACGTCGACCCCGAGACGGGGAACATCACGTTCGACGGATCGGGCGAATCCAAGCGGATCCTCATCGACAGCCAGCACGGCAACCGGTACGACAAGGCGGATCTGGAACCGGTCGTCGAGGCGCTCACCGAGGCGGGCCACACGGTCCGGTTCCGGGCCGACAGCAGCAGTTCGAGCGGATTCGGGAGCAGCGGCTACAACGCCACGCTCCAGAAGTTCGACGCGGTGATGATCATCCAGCCCGTGGACAGCTTCAGCGAACAGCAGCAGGCCGGACTCGAGGCCTTCGCGGAGGGCGGCGGTCGCATTCTCGTCCTCGCCGAACCGACCCAGTACGCGGGCGGCGGCGCGCTCTCGAACCCGTCGTCGATATCGTTCGGCGCGACGGAACTGACCGAGTCCTTCGGGGTCACTGTCGGTTCCGAGATGATCTACAACGTCCACGACGACGCTAACGACAACAACTTCGAGAGCATCTACGCGAAACCGCGCGGCAGCGGGATGCTCACGGAGGGCGTCGAGACCGTCACCTTCGACAGTGCAGGGTACGTCGTCCTGAAAGGCGACACGGACGCGGCGGTCCGCTACACCGCCGTCGAAGGCTCGAAGACGATAGACTCGCGCCGGACCGGGACCTTCCCGACGGTCGCCCGGAACGGGAACATGGTCTTCGTCTCGGACTCCTCGTTCATCGAGCAGTCGGAGATCTACGACGTCGACAACGAGGTCTTCATCGGCAACCTGCTGGAGTTCCTCGTCAGCGGCGACAAGCCCGACGACGTGCCACAGATCTCCTCGGACGGGGAAAACGGGACCGGTTTCGGCGGCTAGCAGCGACGGCTGACGACGAGACCGAACCGGCGCGCCCTCAGTTTTGCGGGGAGTACTACCCTTTCTTGAACCCGACCAGGAAACCACCGGTGAAGCCCGCGCTGACGGGGATCACCGACAGCAGGCTCATGATGATGCCCGGGGGCTGGCCGCCCGTCGCGGCGCCGCTGGCCGCCGTGCCCGCGTCTATGAGTCCGGCGCTCAGTCGATCCCACTCGACCGCGAGGATCCCCTGCGATTCGAGGAACTTGAACAGCGCCAGTTCGATCCCGATCAGGATCGCGACGATCTTGGCGACTTTCTTGGCCGCGAACCCGATGATACCGCCGATGACCGCACCTGTCCCGAGCTCCAACCCCATCTGTTGCAGTCCGAACTCTACCATATCTGTTCGCTCACGGTCAGGCGTTAAGGCTTTTGTGCCAGTCGAGTCGTGCACTGCGGTCGCACGGGCACCCGGGGAGGGTAGCGTCCTCCGAGCGGGTCAGTCGACCAGAGTTTAAATAGACGGGCGGCCTACTTCCGCCCGAGTGACAGAGCGAACGAGAGAGCGTGCGGTCGTCGCCAAGCGCGTCGACAGCGGCACGCCAAACACGGCCGAGATCCGACAGCTCGCGCGGGCGGCCGGGTACGAGGTCGCGGGCGAGGTGACCCAGACCCGCTCGGAAGACCCGGCGCTGCACGTCGGGGAGGGAAAGGCCGAGACGCTCGCCGCGACGGTCGCCCGCGAGGACGCGACGGTCGTGGTCTTCGACAACCAGCTCGGCCCGTACCAGACCTACAACCTGGGGAACAAGCTGCCCGAGGGCGTCCGGATCATCGACCGGTTCCGGCTGATCCTGGAGATATTCGGCCAGCGCGCCCAGACCCGGAAGGCCCAGCTCCAGGTCGAACTCGCGGAGCTGCGCTACGAACTCCCCCGCGCCGAGGCGAAGGCGTCGCTGGCGAGGCGCGACGAGCGCCCCGGGTTCATGGGCCTGGGCGAGTACGACGAGAGCCGCGAGGAGGACATCAAGGCCCAGATCTCGCGCATCCGGGACGAACTCGACGGGATCGAGGAGACCGAACAGCACCGCCGCGAGCAGCGCCGCGAGTCCGGGTTCGACCTCGTGGCGCTGGCCGGCTACACCAACGCCGGGAAGTCGACCCTGCTTCGCCGTCTCGCCGCGGACGTCGACGTCGACGAGAACGACGAGCTACACCCCGACCTGGACGCGACCGCCGAGTCCGAGGACCGCCTGTTCACCACCCTCGGGACGACCACCCGCAGGGCCGACATGGACAGGCGCGACGTGCTCGTGACCGACACAGTGGGGTTCATCTCGGACCTCCCCCACTGGCTGGTCGAGTCGTTCAAGTCGACGCTGGACTCGGTCTACCGGGCGGACCTCGTGTTGCTCGTCGTCGACGTGAGCGAGCCCGTCGAGGAGATCCGGGAGAAGCTCGTCACCAGCCACGACACGCTCTACGAGCGCAACGAGGCGCCCATCGTCACGGTGCTCAACAAGATAGACGAAGTCGAGGAACCCGAGGTCGAACGCAAGCGGGAGGCGCTGTCGGCGCTCGCCCCGAACCCGGTCGTCGTCAGTGCGAGGACCGGCGAGAACGTCGACGCGCTCTACGAGCGCATCCACGAGGAACTCCCCGACTACGAACGCGAGCGGCTCGTCTTGCCGATGACCGACGAGACGATGAGCGTCGTCTCGTGGATCCACGACAACGCTCACGTCGAGGGCGTCGACTACGGCGACCAGGTCGTCATCGAGTTCGAGGCCCGCCCGGCGATCGTCGAGCAGTCCCGGGCCAAGGCGGGCGAACTCGTCGAGGCCTCGGCCTGACCGCAGGCCGGAGCAGAGCACTGGCGTTCCCGTTCGAGCGGTCAGTCGTGATCGTTTCGCTCCCGTTCGAGCGCTCGCTCGCGGAGCGTCCGGCACCGGTCACTTTCGGCCGTTGGCTCCGGCACCTCGACCGGGCTGCCGTCCTCGTCGATAGCGACGAAGACGAACCGCGACTCGGTCGTCGTCTCCTGGTCGCCGGACCGGGGGTCCTCGCGGGCCGCCCTGAGCGCGACCCTGACGCTCGTCCGACCGGTCGCGAAGGCGTAGGATTCGATGACGACCGTGTCGCCGGTTGGCACCGGGCGGTGGAAGTTCATCTCGTCGATGGAGGCGGTGACGCAGGGCTGGCCGGCCAGCCGCATCGCCGACATGGCGCCGAGTTCGTCCATCCACTTCATCACGTTCCCGCCGTGGACCGTCCCGTAGTTGTTGGCGTGGTTGGGCTGGACCCGCCAGCGGTTCTCCAGGTAGGTGTCGCTGACTGTCGGCATACCGGGACCGAGGGGCGGCGGGGTTGTCGGTCTGTCGGCCCCGGACCGCCGCCGGTCGGGGCGGATGACTGCCGGGCGTCGCCCGACCGGGTGCCCGCTACGCGCCGTCTTTCCGCTTTGTCCCCCAGAATCCGCCGTGTTTCTCGACGACGAGGTCGTCAGTCACGCGGACCTGACAGGACAGTCGGAGACCAGCGTCGGGCGAGTGTGGCGGTACTCGGAGACGCGCCCGCTCCCGGGCGTCGGGCTCCTCGGCGTCACCGTCCGTGATCTCCACTGCACACGTGCCACAGGTCCCGTGACCGTGACACGAGGTCAGGCGCGGTCCGTTGTGAACGTCGAGTCCCGCGTCCAGCAGTACGTCCCGGAGTACCTCGCCGGAGTCACACTCGATGGTCTCGCCCCGGAATTCGACGGTCGGCATGGCTTCCAGTTGGGCTCCGACCCACTTCGGTCCCGGGGACGTAACCGCCGCTTACGGTTTCACGAGCACTTTGATCGCCTCGCGTTCGTCCATCGCACGGTACCCCTCCGCGACGTCGTCCAGCGAGACGGTCTTCGTGAAGATGGGCGACGGGTCCAGCGTCCCGCCGAGGACGTCGGCGAGCAACTCGTCGGCGTACGCGCGAACGGGGGCGACGCCGCCGGCCAGGGTCACGTTGTCGCCGAAGAAGTCGAACATCGGCATCCCGCCGTCGTCGATGCCGTGCGGGACGCCGACGTACCCGACGGTGCCACCCGGACGGGCGACGCCGACGGCGGTCTCCATGGCGCTCGCGGCGCCGACGCATTCGAGGACCTGTTCTGCGCCGCCGTAGGTCAGTTCCGTGACGCGGTCCTCGACGTCTTCGACCCCGCCGTCGCCGCCCAGCACCGTCTCGGTCGCCCCGAACTCCGCGGCGAGGTCGAGGCGGTCCTCGTGGTGGCCGACGGCGACGATCCGCGAGGCGCCGAGCCGCCGGGCCGCGAGCACGCCACAGAGGCCGACTGCGCCGTCGCCGACGACGACGCAGGTGCTCCCCGCCGCGACGCCGGCCGAAATCGCCGCGTGGTGGCCGGTCCCCATCACGTCGGTCAGCGGGAGGACCGACCGCAGAACGTCTTCGTCGTCGGCGTAGCGGTCGGGCACGCGGACGAGCGTCCCGTCGGCGTGGGGCGCGCGGACGTACTCGCCCTGCGCGCCGCCGTTGTCGCCGCCCCAGCCGTCGCCGTTCACACAGGAGGTGTGCAGGCCGCGCCGGCAGAACTCGCACTCGCCGCAACTGACGACGAACGGCGCGAACACGCGGTCGCCGGGCTCGACCCGACGGACGTCCTCGCCGACCTCCTCGACGACCCCCATCGGTTCGTGCCCGATCCGCGAGGGGACATCGCGGTCCCCGTGCCCGCGATAGGGCCACAGGTCCGAGCCGCAGACGCAGGTGTGTGTCACCCGGACGAGGGCGTCTCCGGGGTCCTCGATCTCGGGCCGTGGCACCTCTTCGACGCGGACCTCTCCGGGACCGTGATAGACTGCTGCGCGCATGTCGACCCCAGGCGCGCCGCCGGCAAAAGTCGGTGGGTCCCGGTAATTCCGGCGGCGACCCGGCGGGACCTGTTCGACCACGTTTCGACGGGCGCCGCCGTCCATACTTTCCCCTTCGCTGACCGCTGGGTGCCGACTATCGACGTCCGCGAGTCTCCCTTCCGCAGCCCGCGATCACTCAGAGCGGCCGCTTGGTCTTCTCGACGACGCGGACGTCCGTGATACGGGTTTCCGGGTACTCGCCCGCGGCGTCCTTCTCGGCGGCTTTCACCATGTCCCAGACGACGTTCAGCCCGGTCGTGACGCCCTCTAGCGCTTCCATCTCACAGCCAGTCTTTCCGGTCGTCTCCACCGCGACGGTGCAATCGATCCGGCCGCGGTCGGGGTCGAGCGCGAAGTCCGTCTCCACGCTGGTCACGGGGATCTGGTGACAGAGGGGGATCGACTCCCACGTGTGTTTGACCGCCTGGACGGCGCCCACCCGGGCCGTCGCGAGGACGTTACCCTTGTCGAGTTCGTCGTCGTGGACGGCCAGGACCGTCGACTCGCGGAGGTGGATCGTCCCCCGGGCGACGGCCCGTCGCGCCGCGTCGGGCTTGTCGCCCACGTCGACCATCCGGACGTCTCCTTCGCCGTCCGTGTGGGTCAACTCGTCCCCGTCACCCACAGGTGTCGATTCGCTTGCCGCTCCCGATTCGTCGCCGGTCGAGGCCGACCCTGCGTCGGCGTCCGATTCGTCGGTCACGCGTCGCCGCCCCGGTCGGTCCAGAGGACGCTCGTGATCTCGTCGAGGACGTCCGTCGCGGTGAGCCCGGCCCCTCGCTTCTCCGCGGCGCGGTCGCCGGCCCGCCCGTTCGCGTAGGCGGCCATCGCCGCCGCGTCGAGCGGGTCCTGCGTGGCTGCGAAGGCACCGGTGATCCCCGCGAGCACGTCGCCGGTCCCGCCGACGGTCATGCCGGCGTTGCCCGTCCGGTTGACGCGGGTCCGCTCGCCGTCGGAGATCACGTCGTAGGGCGCCTTCGAGAGCACGACGTGGCCCAGGTCGTCGGCGAACTCGGCGACCAGGTCCATTCGGTCGCGCCAGTCGTCGGCTGTTCGCCCGCCCATCTCGCGGAGTTCCCCCTGGTGGGGCGTGCAGATAAGCGTCGCGTCGGTATCGACCTGCGGGACCCGGGAGAGCGCGTCGGCGTCGACGACAACCGTCCCGGTGTACCCCGAGAGGAGGCCCTCGACTGCCTCCAGGGTCGGCTCGGCGTCGCCGAGTCCCGGTCCGACGACGACCGCGTCGTGCCGGCGAGCGACCTCCAGCAGGAACCCGACCTGTTTCGGCTCGAGCTGCTTGCCCCGGTAGGGACGGACGATCAGGTCCTCACCGAACCCCTGTAGCTCGCGCCCGACGACCATCGGACAGGCGACCCGCACCAGGTCCGCGCCCGACCGGAGCGCGGCCTTCGCCGCCAGCGCCGGCGCGCCGGCGTAGGGCCCGCCGCCGATGACGAGCACCTCGCCGTTCTCGCCCTTGTGGCTGTCCGGGCGCCTGTCGTCGAGGCGCTGCAGGTCGCCACGCTCGACGAACAGTTCGGCCGCGTCGGGGATGCCGATCTCGGCGACTGTCACGGACGCGTCGATGGCGTCCAGGCCCGGTTTGGTGTCGTGGAACGTGACGACGTGGTCGGATTCGACGGCCGACTCGGGGAGGGTCCCCGTCTCGGCGTCCAGTCCGGTGGGGACGTCCACCGAGACGACGGTCGCCTCGCTGTCCGTGATCAGTTCGGCCGCGGTCCGCTCGGGTTCGCGGAGGGCGCCGCTGATGCCCGTGCCCAGCAGCGCGTCGACCACCACGTCGGGGTCACCGAGGTCGATAGCGGTCGAGTCGGTGACCGTCTCGACGTCGTACTCGGCGCGCTCCAGCGCCCGCCAGTTCTCGCACGCGATGTCGGTCGTGATCGTCTCCGGACGGCCCACGAGCGTCACCGAGACGTCGAAGCCGTCGAGAAAGCGGACGGCGACCAGGGCGTCGCCGCCGTTGTTGCCCCGGCCGGCGACGACCCGGATCTCGTCGCCCGGGTCCGCGACGTCGCGGACGACGCGGGCGACAGCGTTGCCGCTTGACTCCATCAGTTGCTTGCGTGGCACCCCCAGCGCGGCCGCGTTCTCGTCGACGACGGCCATCTCGCGTCCCGTGATCATGGGCGAGCGTTCGCTCGCCGACCGGAAAAGGGTGGGGGTGGGTGGGGCCTCCATCGGAAGCTCCGATAATTCGGCTCCTCAGTACCTGACCTCGAAACTGTCGAGACCCTTCGGCTCCCCGTACTCGACGCCGACGTCCTCGACGCGCGCCTGGGGGCTCCCCTCGTGACACCACTCGACCATCGCCTCGACAGCGTCCTCTGTCCCCTCGAAGACGGCCTCGACGCGGCCGTCGTCCAGGTTCCGGACCCAGCCGTGGACGTCGCGTTCACGGGCCCTGTCACGGGTGGTCGCGCGGAAGAAGACGCCCTGTACCCGTCCTCTGACGTAGACGTGAGCTCGCGTGCGCGTCATAGACGGCGGTACTCGCCACTCGTGCAAAAAGGATCAGTTCGCACTCCCAACGGGGCGCTCCAGAGTGGCGGGCCCCGGCTCACGGCGGTGCGTCAGCAAAACCAAAGGGTTTATAATTATATACCTCTGCGAACTGATGAGATGAGCGACGACAGTCATCGAGACGGACTCACTCTCGTCGCCGCAGTCGCACGCGTAGGCCGGGCACCGTACGCCCGCTAACTCAGCCAACCACTTTCTCCGTTCGGTCGCATCGCCCCCGGAAACCGGTACAGGTTGCCGTATCAACGCGTGACAGGCCCGCGACGAGGACACCGAGACACCGACACACGACGACCCGACCGTGGCATCGACATCCGACAACCACGACCCGAAAGTAACCCACGACGACCCATGCGATTCAAGGACATCTACGACACGTTCGAACAGACTTACAGCTACCCCGTCGAGCGGGAGACCGTCATCGAGACGCTGGGCGAGCGGACAATCGAGGCGCCAAACGGCTCCGGCGAGACGATCGCCGAGATCATGGCGCGGACGGAGACGGAAACGTACGCCAGTCCGAGGGACCTCTTCGAGGAGTTCTTCGGCCACCTCGGCGACGAGTACATCGGGCGGAAGTACTACGACGACCGGGGCGACAACACCGGGTCGTTCCACACGTCGATGTAATCTGACCCCGGGCCGACCACCGGGAGGAACGGCCACAGACGACCCAGGCGTCCTCGCCCTCGCGACGGCACCCGAGGGCCGAGTCAACGCAGGTAGTGGAACACGTAGGTCTGGGCGTACCCGGCGTACTCGTCCCCGAACGCCGCCCGGATCGCGCGCGAGGTCTCCGCGTAGGATCCCCGGTCGCAGTCGGGATAGTACTCCTCGATAGTCGTCCGGATCCAGGTGTCGAGCGGGACGGCCTGCAGGTACCCCAGCGAGAACAGCAACACGCAGTCGGCCACCTTGTCCCCGACTCCGACGAAGCGAGTGAGCGATTCCCGGGCCGCCTCGTAGTCCAGTCCCTCGGCGTCGGTCGGATCCGCTTCCCCCTCGGCGACCATCCGGGCGGTTTCCCGGACGTACGGCGCGCGGTATCCCAACCCGAGCTCCCGGAGCTGTGACTCCGTCGCGTCGGCCAACTGCTCGGGCGTCGGATAGGTGTAGTACGTCTCGCCGTCGAACTCGACCGGGGATCCGAACGCGCGCCGGAGTTCCCGTTGCATCCCGTGGATGCGCGAAACCCGCATCTGAGCCGAACAGATGAACGACACGAGCGTCGGGAACGGCGGGTCCCGGACGACGCGCATCCCCCAGTAGGCGTCGAACGCCCGTTCGATCACGTCGTCGTCCGGCGTCGCTGCGCGGACCGCCGGCAGGTCGTCGTCGAGTCTGAGGCGCTCGCGCAGGACCTCGACCGGGTCCGTTGTCGACTCCCACTCCAGGCGGTCCCCGACCTGTCTGGCCCGGATCACCGCGGGCTTCCCGTCGACGCGAGCGGTCGTCTCGTACCAGGCGCTCCCGCCGTAGGCGCCGGTCTCGTCGTACATCCGGCCGTCGGCACGGTCCCACAGGTAGGACTGTCCGCTCTCGACCGTCGACTGGAGGTCGAACGGGCCAGGCACCTCGCTCAGCGAAACAGCGCCGCGCTCCATACCCGCGGGAAGCGGTCCGCGGGTTTCGACCTTTCGGGACGGGACTACTCCCCCCAGGATCGCGAACGTTTAAATGGGATGGCGCGACATCCCGTGACAGTCCATGAGCGGTGGG
>JBDGST010000029.1:0-12391 GCA_042217365.1 Haloarculaceae archaeon | reverse complement strand
GGTGGTCCTCGCCGGTGATCTTGATGACCGCGCCCTCGGGCGCGAGGTTGCCGGTGAGGATGCGGATGGCGCCGCGCTCGTGGATCGGGTCCTCGACCGGGTGCAGGAAGTCGACGTCCAGCTCCTCGACGCTCGGCGGGTCGATCTGGGCGAGTTCCTCGCCGATGGTGTTGCCCGTGACAGTGAGGGCGTCCTCGTGGAGGAGGCCCGCGTCGGCCAGTTCCTTCAGGACGACCGGGACGCCGCCGACCTCGTGGAGGTCGTTCATCACGCGCTCGCCGCCGGGCTGGAAGTCGGCGATCTTCGGCGTGCGGGCGCTGATCTCGTTGAAGTCGTCGACGTCGAGGTCGATCCCCGCCTCGGCGGCCATCGCGAGCAGGTGGAGCACGGCGTTGGTCGACCCGCCGACCGACACCTGGAGCGCGATGGCGTTCTCGAAGGACTCCTTCGCGAGGAAGTCCGAGGGGCGGCGGCGCTGTTCGACGACCTCGACGGCGAGTTCGCCCGACGCGTGGGCCATCTCGTAGCGGTCCCACGCCTCCGCGGGCGGCGAGGCCGACCCAAGCGGCGCGAACCCGAGCGCCTCCGAGACGGAGGCCATCGTGTTGGCGGTGAACATCCCGCCACAGGAGCCCGCGCCGGGACAGGCGTTGTGTTCGAGTTCTTCGAGTTCCTCCTCGTTCATCTCCCCTTGCGCGACGGCGCCGACGCCCTCGAAGACGTTCTGGATGGTGACCTCGCGGCCGTCGTGTTCGCCGGGCATGATCGACCCGCCGTAGAGGAAGACGGAGGGCAGGTCCGTCCGGATCGCGGCCATCATCATCCCGGGCATGTTCTTGTCGCAGCCGCCGATCGTGACGAGGCCGTCCATGCGCTCGCCGAACGCGACGAGTTCGACCGAGTCGGCGATGACCTCCCGCGAGATGAGCGAGGCCTTCATCCCCTCGGTCCCCATCGAGATGGCGTCCGAGATGGTGATCGTCCCGAACTCGATGGGCATCCCGGACGCGTCTTCGACCCCCTCGTAGGCCGATTCGGCGACGTCGTCGAGGTGGACGTTACAGGGCGTGATGTCGGCGGCCGGGTTGGCGACGCCGACCATCGGCGAGGAGAGGTCCTCGTCGTCGTAGCCCATCGCGCGGAACATCGCCCTGTGAGGGGCGCGCTCCGTCCCTTCCGTGACCTCGGTGCTCGGCAGGTCGTCCGGCTTGTCGACGTCGACGCCGTCGGGAGTTCCGTCGCTCCCGGCCCCGCTGTCGTCGCGGTCCGGCGAGCGTGGTTCCTGGCTCATACCCGTCGGTACGCGCCGCGGCCCTTACGTGTTTCCACTGCTACCGCGAGCGCCACGCGTCCCCGCCGGCACCCGGGGCGTCCCGGCCGGGGAACCGGAAACTTAAGCCGCCGGGGCGACGACCAGCGGACGATGATCCGGTATCGCGTCGAGCGGTTCCTCGCGGCCTGGCGCGAGGAGGACCCGACTACTCGCGCCTTCCTCGCGTGGGACGCCGCCAACACGCTACTGGCGTTCGCGCTCCTGCTGTCGTCGTTTGCCCTGATCGCGGCGCTGAACTCGCTGGCGTTCGAGCGGACGCTCCTGCTCGGGTACGTCGCCGTCGCGGTCTGCTGGCTCTGCTCGGTGTTCGCGATCGGTCCTGTCTACGACCGGGTCGCCCCGGATCCGGACGCCTGAACCGGGTCCGTGGCAGCCGCTCGCGCCGAACGCGGCTCACGTCAGGCCGTCGCCCCGTGCTCACGTCACGAGCGCGATGAGCGACACGAGGACGTCGCCGTAGACGAGACTCACCAGGAGACCGACGAACATCGGGACGATGAACGGCATCCCGGGCGACACCCAGACGACGTCCTCGTCGACGAGCACCTCCAGCCCGTCCCGGAGGGTCTCTGTGGTCGTCCCGTAGGCGCCGCCCTCGACGTCGTCGAGGAACGCCTGCGCGCCCCACGGGTCCTCCGCTCCGCCGTCGGGGAGGCGGTCGCCAGCGCCGCCTTCGGGCGGCGACCTCTCGGCCGCCCCCTCCGACGGAACCCCCCCGTCGGTAGCGGCCTCGGGGTCGACGGCGCCGTCCCCGGGGGGATTCGGGTCGTCGGGGAGGCTGGCGGGGTCCCGGTAGGTCGCGGGGTCCGCGCGGAGGTCGGCGAGCGAGCAGCCACGCCAGCGCAGGTACATCCGGAGCGCGTCCAGGTCGAGACCCCGGCGGGTGAACCCCTCGGGCGTCTGGAGGAGCGAGCCGTACTCGCGGGGTACGTCCGAGACGTCGACCGGCTTCCCGAGGAACATGGCCGTGCCGGTGTGGCCGGCCGCGGCGTTGCGGACCGCGACCGCGACGGGGAAGGCGACGCCGACCAGCACCGTGTTGGTCAGCACGGTGAGCGAGAACACGCCGACGGTCGTGCGGGTCAGCGGGAGCGCGGTCGCCGGGAAGATGTAGGTCGGGAACGTCGGGAAGAGGACGGCGAGGACGATCAGCGCCTTCGCGTCGGCCCCGCCGAACCCGCCGAACCAGTAGAAGAGGTAGCCGAGCGTCCCGACCATCCCCAGCGAGAGGCCGACGCGCACGAGGAACCGCTCCCTGGCGGCGACGCCGCCCACGACCGACCCCGAGAGGACCGCGTTGATCTCCCAGGCCAGCAGGACGACCCCCAGCAGCGCCAGCGGGAGCCACGTCCGGTTGGGGACCCGGCGCGTCCGGATATCGCGGTAGGCCGCCCAGCCGAACACCGGCACGGCGACCAGGCGCAGCAGGTCCGCCGGGGGGCTCTCGGTCAGCGGCGTCGCCAGCCAGTCGAGCACACCCCAAGGGGGAACAGGCAGGGAGTTAGAGGTTTCGGGACCGCGGTTCCCCGGCCCGCGTTCGCCCCCGGCCAGGGGAGCGGGGGCCCGGCTTCGAACGGCGGCGGGCGTTCGTCGAGCAAACGCTGTTCGACCTGCGTGCTAACCTATTCGTGTCCGGGTGGAGTTCGGGACCCAGCACGAGTCCCCGGACCCGACGTTCAAGTACGATGGCAGCATAGAATCGGTATGAGCCAGGTGACGAGACGGATCGTGCGGGAACTACACGACGAGCCGCATCTCGAAGGCCGACGGATCACCGTCCAGTTCGTCAAAACGCAGGTCGAGGATCGCGGCCTCGAACCGCGGACGGTCGCCGACCGTCACGACGTCGACGTGGCCGACGTTTATAGGGCGCTCACGTACTATCACGACCACCCGGAAGAGATGCGCGCCGTCGAACGCCAGCGCGAGGCGGCAGTCGAGGACCACGAGCACCTGACCACCGACCCCGAGGACGTCCGCGACTGATGGCGTATCGGATCCTCGCGGACGAAAACGTCGAGCGAGCGACGGTCAACTATCTGCGAAAGCTAGGTCACGACGTCGAACGACTGGATGACGTTGCGGAACTCGGACTCGGGACTGACGACGGGCCGATCGCCCGCTCCGCCAACGGACACGACCGGTTGATCCTCACGCAGGATGACGATTTCTTCACCGAACTGGACGTCGAGGAGACGGCAGGGGTCCTCTTTCAGCGGGACTAGACGCTGTCCGCGCGTGAGGTGGGAGACGCCGTCCACGAGATGTCACAGTCCCTCGACCAGTCCGACGTCACCCTCGAATACGTCAGCAGGAACTGGCTGTGAGGAACCCGGCGGAGTGCGGGTCACTGAGGAGTACGCGGTTCCGCTTGCAGTCAGCGTCAGACCGTGGAAGAGACGCGAGGCTGGGGCGACTGTCTGCCGAGAAGATCCGGGGGCCGCTGACGACGCAACCCCGGACGGCGGTGCGCTCGTCGAACGCACGTTCCACGCCGGTAACTAGATGACGCGGTTCTGCAGGTAGTCGAGGTGCTTGGCGTTGTACACGATCTTGACCTCGTCGGCCGCCGCGGAGCCGATGCAGGTCAGCCGGACGTTCTTGTCCTCGACCTCTTCGTCCGAGAGGATCTGCTGCATGTCCATGTCGATGTCGCCCTCGACGACGATGGCGGCGCAGTTCGCGCAGGCCCCGGCACGGCACGAGAACGGCCAGTCGTAGCCCTGGGCCTCGGCCGCCTCGAGGATGTACTCGCCCTCGTTTACCTCCAGCGTGCCGTAGTCCTCGTCGTCGAGGTCGGCCTCGGCGGCTTTCTCGAACGTCTCTTCGTCGTACATGTCCCAGCCCTGGTCGTCCAGGACCTCGTAGTTCAGGTACTCAACGGTAGGCATCAACTGGCGGTTTTGCCCCCCGGACGGTTAGACTTTGCTGTTCGTGAGACGGCTCTCCCCGGGTAGCGCCGTTCGAGCGCACCCCGTTCGCGGCCGGCGACCGTCCGGTTGGTCCCCCAGCACTGACCGTCCGGGTGACCGAACTGCCGACCGGACCGCCGAGCGTCCCGTCGAGGAGAGTACGGGTGACCGGGGGGTGGGTGTCAGGCGATCGGGGAAAACTGGAACAGGAGATACGACAGCACCGCCGAGATGGTGGGCGTCAGGATCCACAGCAGGACGACCCGCCCGGTCGCCGCCGGGTCGAACAGGTCCGCCGCAGTGACTTCCTCCGGGTCTTCGTCGCCGATCTTCGCGACCTCGGCGTCGCCCGTGTTCGCGCCGTCGGCCCGCTGGTCGCCGCCCCCGCTTGCGAGCGCGTCGACGGTGACGTCCGACTCCGCGGGCGGCCCGCTGACCGCGTCGGCGGCCGCGTCGGCGAGCGTCGTCGTCCGGGTCGCCCGTCCCCAGCCCAGCCCGACGACGCACATCGTCGCCGAGACGGCGAGGCTCGCGGGGATGCCGATCTGCGACAGGCCGGTGATGATGCTCGCGCTCACGACCTCGACGATGAGCGCCGCGAGGATCGGTAGCTCGGTCAGGTCGTTGCCGACGGTGTCGAGCGTCCGCCGCGCGATGGTGAACGCGCCGACGCCGATGGTCACGCCCGCCAGCGCGACCCCCTGGTAGAGGCCGATCGCGCCGCTCCCGACCAGCGGCGCGACGGCGTTGGCGGTGTTCGACGCGCCGGCGGAGAACGCCATGTAACAGCCGATCCCGACGACCAGCAGGCCGCCGACCCGCTCGCGCGTCGAGACGTCGTCGCCGGGCGTCTCCAGGACGAACCGCGCTTCCAGGTACGGGTAGAGGTACCGTCCGATCACGGCACAGACCCAGAACGCGAGGATCGGCGCGACGAGCCACCAGGTGACGATCCGGCCCATGACCTCCCAGTCGATCGTCCCCGTCGCGACCCCCAGCCCGGCGATGGCGCCCACGGCGGTCATGGACGTCGACGCGGGCACGCCGAAGAGGTTCGAGATGAGCAGCGCGAGGCCGACGAAAAACAGGACGCCGACGCTCGCCGCGAGCGTGAACTGACTGCTCGGGACGATGTCGCCGCCCATCGTCTCGATGACGTTCGTCCCGACGGTCGCCCCGCCCAGCAAGGCGAAGCCCGTCATCAGTGCCGCAGCGCCGGTCTTCGAGACAGTGTCGCTCCCGACGGCCGGGCCGAACGCCACCCCGGTCGAGGAGCCGCCGATGTTGAAGCCGACGAACGCAGCCACCAGAACCCCCACGATGAGGAGCGTCGCGACCATACACGACCGCTCGGTCGACGCCGAGTAAAGCGTGACGGCTGGCGGCCGCCGGGGGGTCGACTCTCCCTGCCGGAGCGACGCGTCCGGACGGACCGACACGCTTTACGCCCGCGCTCGCCCACCGCCGGGTATGTTCCCCGAGTTCGAGGTCGTGCCGGCGGTCGACGTCCAGGACGGCCAGGTGGTCCAGCTGGTGGGCGGCGAGCGCGACACCGGGAAGACCTACGGCGACCCGGTCGAGGCCGCCGAGCGGTGGGTCGAGGCGGGCGCGCGGACGCTTCACCTCGTCGACCTCGACGGCGCCTTCGAGGGCGAGCGCGCCAACGCCGACGCCATCCGGGCGGTCGTCGACGCCGTCGCGGACGCTGGGCCCGACGTGGACGTCCAGCTGGGCGGCGGCATCCGCACGGTCGAGGACGCCGCCGGACTCCTGGAGGCGGGCGTCGACCGGGTCATCCTCGGCACGGCCGCCGTCGAGAACCCGGACGTCGTCGCCGCGATCAGCGACGAGCACCCGGGGACGGTCCTGGTGAGCCTCGACGCGAAAGGCGGGGAGGTCGTCGTCTCGGGATGGACCGAGGGGACCGGGCTCGACCCCGCCGAGGCCGCCGGGCGCTACGAGGACCTGGGGGCGGCGGGGATCCTCTTCACCGACGTGGACGTCGAGGGGCGGCTCGACGGCGTCCGGACCGACCCCGTCGAGCGACTCGTCGCGGCCGTCGACGTCCCGGTCGTCGCCAGCGGCGGCGTCGCCACGCTCGACGACGTCCGCGCGCTGAAAGCGGCGGGCGCCAGCGCCGTCGTCGTCGGTAGCGCCCTCTACGAGGGGGAGTTCACGCTCGACGCGGCGATGGACGCGGTCTGACGGTCCCGACGGGTTGCGGGTCCGTCAGGTCGGCGAATCCACGAGACGCAGTCCCCGTCACGCCTCGCCCAACGTCGGGCCGCGGTTCGGGTCACGCTTCGCGGAGCGTCAGGCCGCGGGCGGCGAACTCCTCGTAGTAGGCGCCGAAGCCGGCGTAGTCGCCGCCGACGCTCGCGCGGCCGGCGTCGGCCTCGACGGTGAGCGCGTTCTCGATGGGGAACGACGCCGTGGTCGGCTCGACCAGGTTCTGGCGGACCTCGACGACCGGGACTCCCTCCAGGGAGCGCTGCGCGCCGGTGGTCGTGTCGGTCACGTCGACGTCGGCGACGAGGTCGCGCCCGGCCGCGACGTGGCGGGCGGCGGTCGTCACGCCGTTGCGGAAGAAGTCGAACGCGGCGGGCAGCCCGGGCGGCTCCGCGAGGAAACGGGGCTCGGCCATCGACCAGGCGTTGCTGACCAGGTAGCCGTAGAACCCGTTCGCGACCTCCGGCTGGCCGAACGCGACGGCGTAGTCGTCGCCGTGCCGGCCGGTGAGCACGCCGTGGGAGCCCACGAGGCCGGCGCGGGCGTCCCGGAGGGCGAACACCGGCGGCCGCGCGTCCCAGGTCCGGACGGCCGTCGCGTACCGCCCGAAGTCCCCCACCGTGTCCGCGACGGAGTCGACGTCCGGGGCGACCAGCAGCAGGTAGACGTAGACGCCCCGGTCGACGGCCGCCGCGACCGCCTCGCGCACCCGCTCGAACGCCGTCGCGGGCACGACCAGGAACGCCTCGTGGGTGGCGTCCGCGAGGAACCGCTCGACCCGGCGCTCGACCGTCTGGCGCGAGCGCACCACCTCGAACCCGACGTCGACCGCCGTCGGCTCGCTGTAGACGTCCTCGACCGCCGACTGGAGGTCCGAGAGCCGCGTCGACAGCTCCGCGACCGCCTCCGCCGCCGGCCGCGCCCGCAGGACCGTCGGGCTCGCGCTCTCGTCGACGGTCACGAGCCCCCGGTCGACCAGCGTCTCCGCGACGTCGTAGACGTAGCCCTGCGAGACGTCCGCCGCCGCCGCGACGTCACCCGTCGTCGCCTGTCCGCGCCGCAACACGGCCAGATACGTGTCGATCTCCTTCCCCGAAAACCCGAACGCAGCGAGGTGTTTCCGGATCCGCGATTCGCTCATTGAGAAATTTTATTTGACTATCTACAAAAGCCTTTTCCGATTCGGTCCGAAGAGTCCAGCATGAACGATGGAGTCGCGTCGCCGCTCGGCCGGGAACGGACGGAGGTGCGTTCGTGAGCGACGACGCGGAGCGTGCCGTGCGGTCGGACGGGACCGAGACAGACAGTGGGGAGGCCACACCGTCGGGGGGGAGCGCAGACGGCGGGAGCTCGGAGGCGGCCGACTGCGCGGCGACGGAACACAACCGCCGGCTGTGGACCGCGGCGATCTTCCTGTCGGTGGCGACGACCGGGGCGATGCTGCAGGCCCGCGGCGCCGTGTTGCCGACGATCGCGAGCGAGTTCGGGCCGCCGGAGTGGCAGCTCGGGCTGGTCGCGCCCGCGGGGACCGTCGGCTACCTGCTCGTCATGCTGGTGGTCGGAACCGGCGCGGGCCACGTCGACACCCGACGGTACATCCTCGCCGGCCTCCTCGGGAGTGCCGTCGCGCTCGTCGCCATGGGACTGGCCCCGGCGTTCCTGTTTTTCCTCGGGGCGATCGTCGTCCGCGGCGCGATGACGGGGTTCGTCCGCGCGCTCGACCGGCCGGTGTTGAGCCACTTCTACCCGGCGGACCGCGGGCGGATGTACAACCGCTACGACATGGTGTGGGCGGTCGGGGCCGCGCTCGGCCCCGTGGCCGTCGCGGTCGCCGTCGCGCTGGGTTCCTGGCGGCTGGTCTACGGCGCGATCGCCGCGACGGTCTTCGTCGCCGCGGCGGTCTTCTGGCGCCTCGACGCCCCCGCCGTCGAGAGCTCTGAGGAACCGCTGACCCGCGAGCGGTTCGCGCACCTCCTCAGGCGGCCCGAGGTCCTCGCGATGCTGGTCGCGCTCTTTTTCGTGACCGGCGTCGAGGGTGGCCTGTTCACCTGGCTGCCCTACTATGCGGCCGCGGAACTCCCCGAGGGGCTCGCCGAGGTCACGCTGACGGTCATGCTGGTGATGTACGTCCCGGGCCGGTTCGTCAGCGGGGCGCTGGCCGCCCGCGTCGGGTACCTCCCCCTACTCGCCGGCCTCGTCGGCCTGATGGTCCCCGCGTTCGCGTTCACGTTCGTCTTCGCGGACGGGCTCGTGGTCCTGGCCGGGATCGGCGTCATCGGGCTGCTGATCTCCGGGGTCTTCCCGACGATGATGGCCTACGCGACCGACGCCGTGCCCGAGCACAGCGGCCCCGTCAACGCGCTCGCGTCGGGCGTCGGGTCGGTCGGGGTCGGCGCCACGCCGGCCGCGATGGGCGTCGTCGTCGGCGGGTCGGGCGCCGCGACGGCCATGCAGTGGCTGATGGCGCCCGCGGCCATCGCGCTGCTCGTGGTCGTCGTCGCGCTCGCGGCCGAGCGGCGACGTGCTGGCCGCGACCCGTCCGAATCCGCGGCTGACGGCCCCGGCGCCGGCGATTGAACTGCGGCGCCGATATCGACGGCCCCGGCGCCGGAGACCCTGTCTTCGATACTTCCGACGCCGACGATATCGCCGGCGACGACCGGTCCGCGAACGGCAAGATTCAGGCCCCCGCCGGGCCAAGGTCGGTACATGAGCGACCTCCTCGTTTCGGGCGGCCGCGTGCTGCGACCGGACTTCACGGTCGAGCGAGCGGACGTGCTCGTCGACCAGGACAGCGGCGACGTCGTCGACGTCGGCGACGCGGGCGGCGCCGACGACGAACTGGACGCGTCGGGCGGGCTGGTCGTCCCGGGCCTCGTCAACGCCCACACGCACGTCGCGATGACGCTGCTGCGGGGCAAAGCCGACGACAAGCCGCTCGACCGGTGGCTCCGGGAGGACGTCTGGCCGGTCGAGGCGGAACTCACCGGGGCGGACGTGCGCGCCGGCGCCGAACTCGGCCTCGTCGAGATGATCAAATCGGGGACGACGGCGATCTCGGACATGTACTTCCACGTGTCCGAGATCGCCGACGCGGTCGAGCGGGCGGGGGTCAGGGCGGTCCTCGGATACACCGCGGTAACCGTCGGGAAGGACGACGAGGCCGCGCGGGCGGACTGCCGGGAGAGCCTGGAGGTCGCACAGGACCTCGACGGCGCCGCGGACGGGCGGATCCAGACGACCTTCCAGCCCCACTCGCTGACGACGGTCGGCGAGGAGTACCTCCGGGAGTTCGTCCCCGAGGCCAGGGAGGCGGGCCTCTCGATCCACCTCCACGCCAACGAGACGACCGGCGAGGTCGACCCGATCGTCGACGAGCACGGCGTCCGGCCGCTGGCGTACGCCGACGACCTGGGGCTGCTGACCGAGGACACGTTCCTGGCCCACTGCGTCCACGTCGACGAGACGGAGATCGACCTGCTGGCCGAGCGCGGGACCGGCGCCGTCCACTGCCCGGCCTCGAACATGAAACTCGCCAGCGGGATGGCCCCGGTCCAGGCGATGCGCGAGGCGGGGGTCACCGTCGCGCTGGGGACCGACGGCGCCGCCTCGAACAACGACCTCGACATGTTCGACGAGATCCGCGACGCGGCGATGCTTGGCAAGCTGGCGACCGACGACCCCAGCGCGGTCCCCGCGGCGGCCGCTATCGAGATGGCGACCGCGGCGGGCGCCGACCTGCTCGGGTTCGACAGCGGGCGGATCGAGGCGGGCGCGAACGCCGACCTCGCCGTCATCGACCTGGAATCCCCGCACCTCACGCCGGCCCACGACCTCGTGAGCCACCTGGCCTACGCCACCCGCGGGAGCGACGTGCGCCACACCGTCTGCGACGGCCGCGTCCTCATGCGCGACCGCGAGGTGCTCCCCTTCGACGAGGACGCCGTCCGCGAGCGGGCGAGCGAGCGCGCACGCGACCTCCTGGCCCGCGCCGGGGCCGGCGAGGACTGATCGGGTCGGTCGTCCGCGTGTTCGGCACCGATCGCACGACTGCGGACGGCGGTGTGAGTGGACCGTCACGACCGGTTCCACGAGTGGGTCGGCCTGACTCGCCACGATCGGCCCGTCTCGGCGAGACGAGTTGGCCGATCATCACTTTCGCGGAAATAGCAGTTTCAGCGGCTGAAACGTCCGCGTGAACGGTTTTAAACTCGGGCAAAACCGGGCCAATCGGGGTTGACGAGCACCCCCCTCTAATGTCTTGCCCGTCGTCAGTCTGACCCGGATGCACACGGCACTACCCGCGGTCACGGTTGCAGCGCTACTGGTCGTCGCCGGGGCGGCCCCGGCGCTGGCCGCGACCGCACAGGCAGAGGATGACCTCTCGGTGACCCTCACACAGGGGGACGGCGTGACCGTCACGGTGACGGAGAACGCGACGGCGGTCGCGAACGCGACCGTCGCGGTCGAGACGGTCGGGAACGTCTCGTACGCCGGCACGGGCACGTACGAGACGACCCCGAACGGGACCGTGTCGCTCCCGGTACCCAACCGGACGGTGACGGTTGCCGTCGCCGCGACGGTCGGCAACGCGACCGCGACGACGACGGTCGAGCTGAGCGCCGACGGGAACGCGTCGTTCGGGCAGGAAGTGGCGTCGTTCGTCCACTCGATGCGCACTGACAACGGGACTGACGGGCCGATCGGGCGACTCGTCGCCGCGTTCGTTCTCGCGAACAACCCCTCGTCGGCCGTCCCGGCACACGCCGGGCCGCCGATGGACGACGGGAACGAAACGGACGGCGGTCCGCCGGACCACGCCGGGCCGCCCGCGGAGGATGGGAACGAGACCGACGGCAACGAGACTGACGCCGGGCCGCCCGAACACGCCGGGCCGCCCGCGGACGGGAACGAGACGGACGGGAACGAAACGGACGGCGGTCCGCCCGACCACGCCGGGCCGCCCGCGGACAAAGCCGACGGCGAGGACGACGGAGCCGAAGACGAGGCCGACGACGAAGGCGACGAGAACGAAAACGAAAACGAGGGAAACCACGGGAACGGTAACGAGGCAAACAACGGCAATGGACGCTGACCGCCCCGCGAGCGGTAACGAGTGACGGGACGGGACGGGACGGGAGCGGTGAACCGGCGCCCGGACGGCGGCGCGCGACCCGTCGCAGTCGTCCGGGTTGCCTCTTTCCGTACGGCCGGTGGGTCTTCGACTCATCGGCCAAATCCCCCTCGCAGCCTCCCTCACCTTTCGATGCACGTCGGACGCGGACCGGGCACGCCCGAGGAGCGTTTCGGGTGGTTTTTCCGCACACTGTCCGTCCGTCCGAGCATGGCCGAACCAATCAGGGAGCGACTCGAAGACCCGGAGACAGCCGTCGAAGACGGCCGCCGCAAGATCGAGTGGGCGCGCCAGCACATGCCCATTCTCGCCGCCCTCCGCGAGGAGTTCGAGGCCGACCGGCCGTTCGACGGCGAGGTCGTCGGGATGGCGATGCACGTCGAGGCGACGACGGCCGTCCTGACCCAGCTGCTCGCCGCCGGCGGCGCCGAGGTCGCCATCACGGGGTGTAACCCGCTCTCGACCCACGACGACGTGAGCGCGGCGCTGGACGCCACCGAGGGGATCACCTCCTACGCCGAGCGCGGCGTCGACGACGACGAGTACTACGCGGCCATCGAGGCCGTCATCGGCCACGAGCCGACGGTCACCGTCGACGACGGGATGGACCTCGTCGCCGCAATCCACGAGGACCACCCCGAGCTGATCGACTCGGTCGTCGGCGGCGCCGAGGAGACGACGACCGGCGTCCACCGGCTGCGCGCGATGGACGACGACGGCGAACTGCGCTACCCGATGTTCGCCGTCAACGACACGCCGATGAAGCGGCTGTTCGACAACGTC
>JBDGST010000148.1:0-12584 GCA_042217365.1 Haloarculaceae archaeon | reverse complement strand
TCGTCGAGGAGACCGACCTCGTCTCGATCCAGGACGTCGCGACGGACGCCTGGGCGACGGCCACGGACGAGGCGGCGTCGCTCGAGTTCGACCAGGAGTTCTACTTCGAGGCGGACGAGGACCGCCTTCGGCAGCTCCTGGAGAACCTGTTTCGCAACGCGGTCGTCCACGGCCGGCCGGACGTGACCGTCCGGATCGGGCCGATGGAGGGCTGGCCCGGCTTCTACGTCGCCGACGACGGCCCCGGGATCCCCGAGGACGAGCGCGAGACGGTGTTCGAGTCCGGGTACACGACCGCCGAGGAAGGGACCGGGTTCGGCCTCGCGATAGTCGAGGTGATCGCCGAGGCCCACGGCTGGGACGTCCGCGTCACCGAGAGCGAGGACGGCGGCGCCCGCTTCGAGTTCGTCGGCGTCGAGTTCGAGTGACCGCTCGCGGTTCTGCCGGGACGCCGCGCCGGCGACTGGTTCAGAGGACGCCCTCGGCGTCGAGCACGTCCCGCAGTTCGGCCATCGACTCCACGACGACGTCGCAGGCCGGTTCGACGGCCGGTTTCGGGTCGAACCCGACCGCGAGCCCGGCCGCTTCGAGCATCGGCAGGTCGTTGGCACCGTCGCCCACCGCGACGGTGTCGGCCCGGTCCTCGCCGACGGCCGCGGCGAGCACTTCGAGGGCGTCGTCTTTCGTCCCCTCGATCAGCGGGCCCTCGACCTCGCCGGTGAGTGCTGGCTCGCCGTCGGAACCGTCCTCGACGGGCAGGCGGTTGGCGACGACAGCGTCGACCTCGACGTCCTCGCGGTCGAGGGCCGCGGCGACGCCGCGCTCGAACCCGCCGGTCAGGACGGCGACGTAGACGCCCGCCTCCCGCAACGCGGCGATCACGTCGGCCGCGCCGGGCCGGAGGCGGACCCGGTCGAAGGCCGCCCCCGCGTCCCCGTCGGGGAGGCCCTCGAGGAGCGCACACCGCCGGCGGAGGCTCTCGGGGTAGTCGATCTCGTCGTTCATCGCCCGCTCGGTGATCTCGACCATGTCGTCGGCCGTGCCGTTCTGCTCGCCCAGCAACACGGTCATCTCGGAGTCCGAGAGCGTGCCGTCGAAGTCGAACGCGACTATCATTGCCGGGACGTTCGGGGCTGGGGGATTCAAAGGCCGCGGTCTCGCGCGCGGTCCACGTGCGGGGGCGAGCGCGACCCGGGTGGGTCACACGTGCGGGACCGAGGCGCGCCCCGGTTCGGAGCCGGGTTCGGCCTCGGCTTCGTCGTTTACGACGGTGCCGGCGGGTCGCCGTCGTAGGCGTCCACGTCCTGGAAGAAGTTCAGCAGGCCGAACTTCAGCTTCCCGGGCTCGACGTCGAGCATCTCGCGGCGCTCCTCGGGCGGGAAGGCGCCACGGACCGCGTAGTCGGCCATCTCCACCTCGGCGCGCTCGGTGTAGCGCTCGTCCAGCAGGACCCGGGCCCCGAAGTCCTCGGGCGAGCGGACGACCCGCCCCAGCGCCTGGCGGGTCTTCCGGACGGTGGGTATCTCGACCGCGTAGCGCCACCCCGCGCTCTCGCCGCCCCGGCGGGCGCCGGCCGCGGCGTCGGGGCCGTCCTCGCCGCCGAAGGCCGCTTCGTAGGCCTCCTGGACCGCCTCCATCCGGTCGTCGAGGTGGGGGTACGGGACGCCGACCACGACGACGGTCCGGGCGTCGTCGCCGTCGAAGCTCACGCCCTCGCCCAGCGTCCCCCACAGCGACGTGAAAAGCACCGCGCCGTCGTCGTCGGTGAACGCCTCGCGCAGCTCCCTGGCGGGGGTCCCCGGCTCGTCGAGGTAGGTCGACCCGTCGACGTCGAGGCGGTCGTGGTAGCGCTCGGCCTCGGCGTAGCTCGGGAAGAAGGCGAGGACGTTCCCCGGCGTGAACGCGACGGCGTCGGCAAGCGCCTCGGCGACGGTCCGCTGGACCTCGGGGTCGTCCCGCCGGCTGGCGAACAGCGCGGGGGTGTCGACCGCGTAGGTCCGCCGGCGCTCCTCGGGGAACTGCGGGCCGTACGCGAGCGTCTCGGGCCCGTCGAGGCCCAGCACGTCCTCGGTCACGTCGAACGGCCGGAGGGTGGCGCTCATCAGGACGCTCGCGTGCAGGTCCTCGAACAGCCCGGCGGTCACCGAACTCGGGATGCAGGTGTACAGTTCAGCCCGCCCGTATATCTCGCCGGCCTCGCGCTGGCTCCCCTCGTCGGCGCGGCGCACGCTCACAACGGGGTACAGCCCCTCGGCGGCGGACTCGTCGATCCACGACTCGACGAACGTCGCCGCCTGAAGGGTGTGACACTCCTGTCGGGTCGCCGCCTCGCCGGACTTGTAGGCCTCCTCGTACTCGGCGTCGAGCTTCCGGCCGAGTTCCAGCGCCCGGTCCAGTTCCTCCCGGAACCCCGGTCCCGAGTACCCCTCCAGGAACCCGAGAGTGAGGTCGTCGCGGGCGTCCTCGTTGTCGACCGCGAGGTCGTACCAGTCGTCCCCGACCTGTTCGCGCTCGCCGAACGAGAAGGCCGCCTCGTAGGCGTCGACCAGCGCCGCCCGGAAGGTCCGGAGGACGTTCAGCCCCGCCTCGCTCCGCGGGTCGTCGGCCTCGTCGAGTTCGTCGAGCGCCCGGTCGAGGGTGGTCTCGGTGAGCGTGCGGCGGGCGTGGTCGCGGGCCGCGTCCTCGACGTTGTGGGCCTCGTCGAACACCGCGATCACGTCGGCCGGGTCCCGCCCCAGCCACCGGAAGAACTGCTCTCTGATCACGGGGTCGAGCAGGTGGTGGTAGTTACAGACGACCAGGTCGACCCCGTCCATGCCCTCCTTGAGAAGTTCGTAGCCACACAGCCCCTCCCGCTCGGCGTAGCCGTACACGTCCTCGGGCGTGCGCACGTCGTCGAACAGCCACTCGTAGAACTCGTCGGTGTCGGCCGTGAGGTTCCGGTAGTAGTGGTCGCAGGTCGCCTGCTCCTCGCGGATCTCGCTGATCTCCTCCTCGAGCCCGTCGAGTTCGTCCATCACCGCGCTCCGCGCCTCGGTCGCGCCGGCCGACCCCGCCCGGCTCTCCTCCAGGAGCTCGCGCTGCTGCCGTTCGAGGTCGGCTTTGTCGCGCTCGGCGTCGACGAGGTCCCGGGTCGTGTCCCGGAGCGCCTGGCACTCCTCGTAGCCGACGTCGACGTGACACATCGAGGCCTTGCCCTGGAAGACGACCGCCCGCAGGCGCTCCTGGCGGGTGATCGCCCGCGCCTCCCGGATGAACTGGCGCATCTGCTGGTGGACGTTCGTCGTGATGACGACCGTCTTGTCCGTCCGCCGGGCGTGCTCCAGCGCGGGCGCCAGCGCCGCGAGCGTCTTCCCGGTCCCCGTCGCGCCCTCGAAGAGGACGTCCCGTCCTTCGGCGAGGGCGTCGTCCACGGTCGCCATCGCCTCGCGCTGGTGGTCGTAGGGCTCCTCGTAGGGGAAAAAGCGAAGGTACGCCGCGGCGTCGGGGGACTCGGCCACTCTGGTCCGGGGGTTCGGCCCGGCGGCTAATAGCCTTGGCCCCACCGCGGCAAAAGTGGAACGCCCGGGTCGCGAAGGACGGCCCCGCGGGCGCCGTTCGGCGGCGGCGACGGCCGCCAGCCCGCGGTCCGCTCCCCCGCGAACGCCGGGAAGGCAACGGCTTTCACCACGCGCCGAGACGTGCGTGCCGATGGCTGGGTCACAGGGGCCAGCGACAGCGGCCGGTACCGGCGAGTCACAGACCCGAACGGTCTCGGTCGACGGGCGCACCGTCGCGTACGCCGAGTACGGCGACCCCGACGGGACGCCGGTCCTCTTTTTCCACGGGACGCCCGGGTCGCGAGTGCTTGGCGCGCTCTACGACGAACCCGCCCGTGACCGCGGCGTCCGGGTGATCGCGCCGGACCGCCCGGGCTACGGCCGGTCGTCGCCGTGGCCCGACCGGACGTTCGCCGACGCCCCCGCGTTCGCGGTCCCGGTCCTCGACGACGCCGGCGTCGACCGCGCGGGGGTCGTCGGGTTCTCCGGGGGCGGCCCGCACGCGCTCGCGCTCGCCGCGACTCGCGGGGACCGCGTCACCCGCGTGGACCTCGTCGCGAGCGCGGCGCCGCCCGACTGCGTCGAGGACGCGGACCACCTCCGGACGCTCCTCCGGAACCGGTCGGCAATCATCGAAACGTACCGCCGGACCGGCGACGCCTACGTCTCGGGTTCGATGTAGACCTTCCGGACGCCCTCGTTCGCGTCCCGGAGCGCGTCCTCGATGGCGGTGATGCGATCGTCAATCTCGCCGGTGTCGAGGTCGGGGGTGAACTCCACGTCGGCCGCGACGACCACCCGCTCCGGGCCGAAGTACACCGTCCGGAAGTCGACGACGCGCTCGACGCCGTCGTGCTCCGCGACGATCCGGTGCAGTTCCCGCTCGTCCGCTTCGGGCAGACTCTCGCCGAGGATGAGCCGCTTGTTTTCCCAGGCCAGCGCGAGTGCGAAGCCCATGAGCATCACTCCGATGAGCAGCGCGGCGGCGGCGTCGAACGCCTCGATCCCGGTCTGCTGGGTGAGGAAGATGCCCGCGAGCGCCAGTACGAGACCGACCAGGGCGATGGTGTCCTCCGTGAGCGCGGTCAGCGTGGTCGCGTCGCTGGTCTTGTGGAACGCCTCGCGAAAGCCCGACCAGCCGTTCTCGTCGATCTGGCGGGACATCTCGGCGTGGGCCTTCTTGAAGGCGTAGGACTCGAAGCCGATTGCGCCCAGCAGGACGGCGTAGTTGACGAACACCGGGTCGAAGTTCGCGGGCGGCGTGAAGACGAACCCGAGGAACTCGGCGGACCCGCCGGCGCCGTGACCGCCGCCGTGGGCAGTGAGCACGGAGAACCCGTGTTTGGCGGACTCCCAGCCCGCGATGCCAAACAGGAGCATCGCGACCACGAACGAGTAGAAGAACTGCGCCTTGCCGTAGCCGAACGGGTGCCGTCGGGTCGCTTCGCGCCCCCCGTACCGGATGCCGATCAGCAGGAAGACCTGGTTGCCCGTGTCCGAGACGGAGTGGTAGGTCTCCGAGAGCATCGACGGGCTCGCGGTCAGGAGGAATCCCCCGAACTTGAGGACGGCGATGGCGGCGTTGGCGAACAGCGCCGCCAGGACGACCGACTTGCTGCTTCCCATCGACTGTTCGATAGCCTGCCCGCGGCAAAAAGGAGAGGGTGACGCCCGTCGCCGGCCGGGCGGGAATCCCGGGGTGACCCGCCACCCCGGCCGGGCCAGCGTTGCCGGTGCGGGCCGCGGCCGTTTTACGTCCCCGTAGCGTGGTCCCGGTCGTGATCACGGTCGTTTCGGACACGCACGGGACGGACGGACACCGGCTGGCGGGGCGCACGCTGACGGCGGTCAGGGAGGCGGAGCTGGTGATCCACGCGGGCGATTTCACCACCGAGGCCGTCTACGAGGCCTTCGTGGCGGAAGCGGGCGCGGACAAGGAGGGGGAGGGAGAGGGGGAGTTCGTCGCCGTCGCGGGGAACAGCGACGGCGCGGCGGTCCGCGAGCGGGCGGGGACCGTTCGGACGGTCGAGCGGGCGGGCGTCCGGTTCGCGGTCGTCCACGGCCACGAGCACGGCGAGACGGCGCGCTCCCTGCTGGGGCGCCAGGAAGGCGCCGACGTCGTCGTGGTGGGACACTCCTACCGGCCGGGCTGGCAGCCGGCGGGACCGGTCGGGGTCCTGAACCCCGGGAGTCACGCCGACCCGCGGGGGGGCCGCCCGGCGCACGCGGAACTCGAGGCGCGCGCGGAGGGCTTGCGCGGCCGACTCGTGACGCCGGACGGTGACGTCCTCTCGGCGTTCGACGTCGCCGCCACCGGGCGTGAGTGACGGCCCGCGGGTCGACGCGTGTCGACGGTTCGGCTCCCCGGATAAAGTAGACGGCGGACGCTCAAACGCACGTTTCACCGACTGACGGGACCGGGATCGGTGTCTCGGGGTCGGGGCGCGTCAGCGCCCGGCGTACCAGAGCGCGAACGCGCCCAGCATGACCGTCGCGCCCCCGAGGAAGAACACCAGGCCGGGTTCGAGCCCGGTCGCGGAGGCGGCCGCGTCGCCCGCCCGGGTCGCCGCGTCGACTCCCACGTTCTCGACGGTCCCCGCGGGGTACTCCGCGGGACTCGGCGTCTTCGCGGCGGCGACCTGTTCGACGGTCGGGGTCGCGGCGGCTCCGCCGTCCGCGCCGCCCCCGGGGGCGCCGCCCGCTCCGAACAGCCCCGGTCCGTCGCCGAACAGCGACTGGACGACGACGCTGGCGAGCGCGAGCGCGCCGAACCCCCCGAGCAGGCGCGTCAGCGCGGTGCGGATGCTCGTCGACTCGTTATCGTTGCCGGCGAAGATGACGAGGGGCTGGTCCGCGGGCGCGTAGACGTCCATCTCGCGGCCCTTCTCCGAGTAGACGGTGTCGACGACCTGGACTGCGCCGGCCTCCTCGAGGTTCTCCAGGTGGTACTGGACGTTCTGGAGGCTCGTGTCGACGCGGTCGGCGAGGTTTCCCGGGGGGGACGGCTCCTCGTGGAGCTCGGCGAGCAGGCGGCGGGCGGTGCCGGAAGAGAGCGCAGAGAGAAGCCGGTCGGCGTCGTCGCTCTCGACGCCGACGACCCGCGGCTCCGCGTCGTCCGCCGCGGACGTGTCCGGTTTGGAGGGCAAGAGCGACATTTCGTTCCCAGGGTTCGGTCTGGGGGGCCATCAGTCTTATCACCTCACTGTCGCCCGTTCGACTGCCACCTGTCCTCGCCCGTTCGGGTTCTTCGGCTCCGGCGTTCGGTTCGTCGCCGTCCCGGTCCGCGGGGCCGCCCGAGGTCGGGGACCGGTTCGCGCCCCCCGGTTCACTCGCCGTCCCGAAACCTCTTTGCCGTCCGCCGGGATAGCCCGGGACATGGTACTCGACGAGTTCGTGTCCGGATTCCTCGAAGACCCCGTCCTCGTCTTCCTCGTCGTCGTCGTCCTCGGGTTCTTCTTCTTCGTGTTCCTGTTCCTCCGCCGGATCGTCACCGGCTTCCGGGACGGCCTCGACCAGGGCCGAAACCGGTAGCCGGCCCCGCGATCGGCGCCGACCGCGTCCGCGCCCGTTCAGGCGAGCGCCCGCTCGACCCGTTCGACGGCGGTCGCGACGTCGTCGCCGTCGACGTCCCAGTGGGTGCAAAACCGGACCCGGCGGTCGCCGAACGCGACGCACCGGACCCCCTCGCGCTCGCAGGCAGAGACGACCTCCTCGCCGGGTCGGTCGGTCTCCGCGACGACGACGTTCGTCTCGGGCCCGTCCGCGTCGAGGCCGTCGATGTCGTCCAGGCCGGCCGCGAGGCGGCGCGCGCGCTCGTGGTCCTCGGCGAGGCGGTCCCGCCCCGCCAGCGCGAGCAGGCCCGGCGCGGCGAGGATCCCGGCCTGGCGCATCCCGCCGCCCATGAGCTTCCGGGTGCGCCGCGCGCGCTCGACGAAGTCCGCGCTCCCGGAGAGCACCGACCCGACGGGCGCGCCCAGCCCCTTCGAGAGACAGACCATCGCCGAGTCGACGCGCTCGGTGAACCGCGACGCGGGGACGTCGAGCGCGACGGCGGCGTTGAACAGGCGCGCGCCGTCGAGGTGGACCGCCACGCCGCGCTCGCGGGCGGCCTCGGCGGCGGCGTCGATGGCCCCGGGGGCGATGGCGGTCCCGCCCTTGCTGTTGTGGGTGTTCTCCAGGCAGAGCAGCCCCGTCCCCGGGCGGTGCCCGTCGGCCTCGACGTACGCCTCGCGGACCTGCTCGGGCGCGATCACCCCCCGGTCGTCGCCGTCGACGGGGCGGGCCTGCAGGGCCGAGTGCTGGGCGAGGCCGCCCAGTTCCCACTTGTAGACGTGGCTCTCGCGCTCGCAGACGACCTCCTGGCCGCGCTCGGTGTGGGTGCGGGCGGCGACCTGGTTGCCCATCGTCCCCGACGGGACCAACAGGGCGTCCTCCATCCCCAGGACGTCGGCGACGCGCGCTTCGAGTTCGTTCACGGTCGGGTCCTCGCCGTAGACGTCGTCGCCGACGTCCGCGTCGCGGGCGGCCTCGCGCATCTCGTCGCTGGGCCGCGTCACGGTGTCGCTGCGCAGGTCGATCATGCCGTCGGGTTCGGCGTCCGCGTGCAAATACCCCGGCGGTCCGGCCCCGCCGTCGAGAGGAGAGTCGCTCGCCTGCCGTCGAGAGAAAAGTCCCTTACCTGCCGTCGAGAGGAAGGTACTTCTACCGGGCCGCCGGGGGACGGGGTATGCACCGGACTTTCGCCACGTCGACGACGCGGCGACAGCGCACGCTCGACGGCCAGTGGTCGTTCGTCACTGACCCGGACGACCGGGGACTGACCGCGGAGTGGTACGACTCGTTCCCGCCGGACGCGGACCGGATCGCCGTTCCCGCGGCCTGGAACGCCCGGACCGGGTACCACGACTACGAGGGCGTCGCGTGGTACCGCCGGCGCTTCGACCAGCCCGCGGCCACGACCGCCGTGCTCACGTTCCACGGGGTCTGTCACGACGCGACCGTCTGGCTCGACGGCGAGCGGGTCGCCGACCACTACGGCGGGTACACTCCCTTCTCCGCGGTCGTCGACCTCGACGCCGGCGAGCACGAACTCGTCGTCCGGGCCGACTCGTCCCGCGACGAGCGGTCGGTCCCGAAACCCGGGACCGACTGGTTCCCCTACGGCGGGATCACCCGCGAGGTGGTCCTCGCGGAGGTGCCCGGGCTGTTCGTCGAGGGCCTGGCGGCCGAGTACGAGTTCGACGGAAACCGGGTCGCACTCGACGCGACCGTCACGCTGCACAACCGGGGCGATGGGGTCCCGATCCACCCGGACGACCGGGACGGCGGGGCCGACGACCCCGACAGCGAGCCGGCCGACGTCAGGACGGCCGACGCCGGGACGGCCGACGACGGCGACGAGCCGGCGACGGTCGAACTCGCCGTCGAACCGGCGCGCGACGCCCCGGTCCCGGGGACGGGGTCCGCCAGCGTCGCCGAGTCGGTCGCGGTGCCAGCCGGTCGGGCGACGGTCGCGGTCGACCTGTCGCTCGCGTTCGACGCGGACCGCTGGTCGCCGGACCGGCCGGCGCTGTACGAACTCGTCGCGCGGGTCGACGGCGACGAGCGCCGCGAGCGGGTCGGCTTCCGCGAGGTCGCGGTCACCGACGCCGACGTCCTGGTCAACGGCGACCCGGTCCGGTTCCGGGGCGTGAACCGCCACGAGGACCACCCCGAGTGGGGGCACGCCCAGCCCGCGCGCCTCCAGGAACTCGACCTGGACCTCGTCGAGCGCGCCGGGTTCAACGCGGTCCGCACCTCGCACTACCCGAACCACCCGCGATTCCTGGACATGTGCGACGAGCGCGGCGTGCTCGTCCTCGAAGAGATACCCTACTGGCAGTTCGACGCCGAGCGGTTCGACCGCGAGGGCGTACTCGACCGGGGGCGGACGGCGCTCCGCGAGATGATCGACCGCGACCGCCACCACCCGTCGGTCGTCGCCTGGAGCGTCACCAACGAGTGCGCCAACGAGGAGGCGGGGGTCTACGACGCGACCGCGACGCTCGTCGAGACGGCCCGCGAGGCGGACGACCGGCCGGTGACGCTCGCGACGAACAACTTCGGCGCCGGGCGCGGCGGCGAGGACCCGGCCCTCGAACTGGTCGATTTCGCCTGTCTCAACGACTACCCCGGCTGGTACACGGAGGGCGAGTGGTCGGACCTCGTCGAGCACGTCCGCGAGCGGTACCCGAACCTCCCGATCCTCGTGTCGGAGTTCGGGGCCAGCGCTGTCGCCGGCGAGCGCACCCGGGAGAACCAGAAGTGGAGCGAGGGTTACCAGGCCGACGTGGTCGCGGACGCCGTCGAGTACTTCGAGGCGGCCGACCCCGTCGTCGGCTTCACCGTCTGGCAGTTCTGCGACACGCGGACCGACCCCCGCGGCTGGTCGGGCCGCCCGAAGACCAAGAACAACAAGGGCATCGTCGACGAGTACCGCCGCCCGAAGGACGCCTACTACCGGCTCGCCGACCGCTTCGGCGACGAGTGACGACCGCCAGTCACGGTCGGCGACTGGTGCTCGTCGGTCGCGCCCGTCGGCCGACCCGTCCGGTCGCCAGTCACGCTCGTCGGTCGCGGGGACGTCGGTCGCGACGGCGGACCATTCCGGGCCGGATCGGTCGTCTGGACTTCTACGTTACACGGTACCCCGTCACAAATTAGCATTTCAGTCCGGCGCTCCTCGGTCCGGTATGTCGCGTCTCGCCGGCGGTTCGTCGCGGTCGACGGACGGAGCGCCGTGGCCGCGGCGCTCGACAGATCGACCCTGGTTTGCACGGGCGTCGGGATGACGGGGCCGCCCCACTTCGGGACCGTCGGACAGATACTGACGGCAGTCGAGTTACAGGAGGCGGGCCTGGACGTCCAGTTCGTGCTCGCGGACCTGGAGCCCTACCACGGGGGCGCGGACTGGGAGCGGGTCCGCGGGCTGGCAGAGCGGTACCGCACGTTCGCGCTCGACCTGGGGTTCGACCCGGACCGGGGAGCGTTGCGGGCGCAGTCGGAGTCCCGCGACGTGATGCACACCGCCGAACGCCTCGCGCCGTACTACGGGCCCGAGGAGTGGCCGGACGGTCCCGGGCACGAGCCGACAGACTGGGAGCGGGCCGTCGAACGAGCCTACGAGCGCGGGGACTCGGGGAGAGGCGAGACAGAGAGCGAGACTGGTGGCGAGACAGAGAGCGAAACTGACGGCGAGGGCGACGGCCGCCGGGACTGGCTCGACGACGGGTCGACCTCGGCGGCGGCCGACGCCCACAGCGCCGTCCTGCACGGCGCCGACTTCCTGCACCCGCTGTTCGCCGGGGAATACGACCAGGTGGTCATCGCGCTCGGCGTCGACGAGCACGGGCTGACGCCCTGGACCCGCCGGTTCAGAGACGCCGCGCCGGTCTCGGGGCCGGTCGCCGGCCTCCACACCCGGCTGGTCCCTGGGCTGGCCGGCGCGCCGAAGATGTCCAAGTCGATCGACGCCGGCCTGTCGCTCGACGCGGGACCGGACGCGGTCCGCGATCAGGTCCTCGGGTCCGCCGACGCCGGCGACCCCGATTCGTCCCCGACTTTCCAGGCGATGTGTCTCGCCTCGCGGTACGATTCGAACCGTCTGGACCGTCTGGCCAGCGCCTGCGTGGCCGGCGACGAGGCGTGGCGGGACGCGAAACGCGAGTACGCCGATTCCGTCGCGGACCTGGCGGCGCGGTGGCGCGCGACCGGGGAGTGACTCCCCCGGCCGTCCGGTCGGGCGCGGTCGTCGCTCGGGGGCTACCTGACACCGCCGGCGCTACGAAACCGGTTTCAGGCGGCCGGCCGACCACCCGGGTATGGACCCGCGCATCCGCGAACACGCCGAACTCGTCTGCAACCACTCGGTCGACCTGCAGGCCGGCGACAACGTCGTTATCGACGCCCACCCGGTCGCCGAGGACTTCGTGACCGCGCTCCACGAGGTGATCGCCGAGCGGGGCGCCCACCCGCTCGTGGTCCAGGACCGCCTGGGCAAGCGCTTCCGGCGGGCGTTCCTCCGGAACCACGACGGGGAGTTCTCGCTGCCCGACCACCAGATGGCCCTCTACGAGGAGATGGACGTCTACGTCGCCGTCCGCGGGAGCGACAACGTCACCCAGGAGAGCGACGTCGACCCCGAGGTCACGGCGGCCTACGACCGCGCCCACCAGCCGCTCCTGGACGAGCGCCTCTCCAAGCGGTGGTGTCTCACCCAGTACCCCGCGGCCGCGAACGCCCAGCTCGCGGGGATGAGCACCGAGGGGTACGAGAACTTCGTCTGGGACGCCGTCCTCCGGGACTGGGACGAACAGCGCGAGTTCCAGGCCCAGATGGTCGAGGTCCTCGACGGCGCCGGCGAGGTGCGGATCGTCTCCGGCGAGGAGACGGACGTGACGATGTCGGTCGCGGGCAACCCGACGCTCAACGACCACGCCGAGCGCAACCTCCCCGGCGGCGAGGTGTTCACGGCCCCGGTCCCCGACAGCGTCGATGGCGAGGTCTTCTTCGACAAGCCCCTCTATCACCAGGGCCGGGAGGTCACGGACGTCCGCCTGGTCTTCGAGGGCGGCGAGGTGGTCGAGCACGCCGCCGGGAAAAACGAGGACGTGCTGACGGAGGTGCTGAACACCGACGAGGGCGCCCGTCGGCTTGGCGAACTCGGCATCGGGATGAACCGCGCCATCGACGAGTTCACCTACAACATGCTGTTCGACGAGAAGATGGGCGACACCGTCCACATGGCGGTCGGGCGGGCCTACGAGGACACCGTCGGCGACGGCAACGAGCGCAACGACTCCGCGGTCCACGTCGACATGATCGTCGACATGAGCGAGGACTCCCGGATCGAGGTCGACGGCGAGGTCGTCCAGGAGGACGGGACGTTCGCGTTCGAGGAGTGAGTGGCCTTCGCTTCGCTCGGGCCACTATCATCCGAGCGGCGACGCGAGGAGCCGCGAGGAGAGCGAGGGCTGAGCGAAGCGAAGCCCTCGGAAACGCGAGCGG
>JBDGST010000067.1:0-12688 GCA_042217365.1 Haloarculaceae archaeon | reverse complement strand
CTCGCCGATGACCTCGACCCAGAGGCCGTGGTCCTTGGCGTACTCGACGAGTTCCCGCGTGTTCCGGGCGTTCTCCTCGCGCGAGGTGCCGACCTTCCCGGAGACGTGGCGGTCGCTCGCGGGCACGACGAGGTTGATCCCGTCGACGCCGCAGTCCAGCGCCAGGTCGACGTCGTTCTCGATGCCGCGCGAGAAGCTCGTCACCGTGGCGTCCAGGTCCAGCTCGGCGACCCGCGAGATGGTCTCGCGCTCGCCGGGGCCGGTGCAGGCGCTCCCCGCCTCGACGTAGTCGACCGCGGCCCGGTCCAGCGCCCGGGCTATCCGGGCCTTCTCCTCGGGCGTGAGCGACACGCCGGGCGCCTGCTCGCCGTCGCGCAGCGTCGTGTCGAGAATCGCTACGTCCGCGTCGTCGAGGTGAGTCGTCTCGGGGCCGGATCCGAACAGCGCCGTCCCTTCGCGCTCACCGGAATCGTCACTCTGGACGGAGAATTTCGCGGCCAGCCGCCGTGTGGCGACTTCCTCTATCCTCCGTGTCGGTGTCGTCCGACATCGTGATCCTCTCTCCGGCGTCGGCCGGCATTAAACTGTTGGATCGTCCACCTCGGCCGCCGCCTCATCGTCCCGAGTGACCGTTCGTCCACCGGAAACCGCCCGACTGCCGCAACGTCGTCCACCGCTGGACGCTCGGCGGCCCCGTCGTCGTCCCGTCCGCAGTGGCGAGCGGACTACCGGTGACGTGACCGGCGAGTCCCCCTCCGGGGTGCCGGCGACGAGCAGCGAGGCGGGCGGTCCTGCCCCCGCTCCCATCGACGGCCGGGCCGGTCCCGCCAGGACGGCGGGGAGACCGTCGCGCCGGGCCGGCCCGACTCTTCGAGGAGGACCCGGTCGCCGGGCTCGACGCCGTCCGCGGCGCCCGCCGGGAGTTCGACGACGGCGTCGGCCGGGGCCCCGCCCGTCCCCCGCCAGGGCGCGAGCGTCTTCACCTGGACCACCTCGCCGCCGTCGACCCAGACCACGTCCAGCGGGACGGAGACGAACAGCATGTGGACGTTCCGGGAGCGGGCGCGCTCGGCGAGCCGGTCGAGCGGGGCGGGCAGCGCGGCCAGCACCCGCTCGACGGGACCCGGCTCGAACCGGAAGACCAGCGCGTAGTCGTGGGGGAGCGAGTCCCGGAACATCAGCCCGCGGGTCTGCTCGACCAGCGAGTCCGCCGTCTCGACCTCGGTCGCGAGCGTCCGTCGGCCGCCCGCGGCCGACTCGTGGACCACGCGCATACCCGGCCGTCCGTCCGACGCGACAAAACGGTTCCCGTTCCGGTCACCGTCGAGGGGCGGCGCGTCGACGGGAACTGCGGCGGACGACGGTCACACCGCGGGTGCGACCACCGCGGGAGCAGGAGGATCTCGGGTGGGGCCACCGCGGGAGCGGGTCGACCGCAGGAATCCCGGGTTCGGGGGTCGAGAGGACGGCGATCCGTATCAGTCGTCCGTCGTGGCCGATCCGACCGCTCCGGCCCTCGCGCCGTCGGATGCGGACGATGGGCCGTCGGGGACGGTGAACTCGTCGAGCGCGGCCAGCAGGTCGTCGGCGCGGTCGACGACGGACCCGAGTTCCGCCGTGGCCGTCGAGATCGACGCGGTCTGTTCCTCGACGCCCGCCGCGGCGTGCTCGGCTTCCGTTTCGGTCTGTTCGCTGATGCTCGCGACCTCGTCGATCCGGGCGACGACCTCCTGGGTGGTCGCGGCCCCCTCGTCGGTCGCGTCGCTTATCTCCTGAACGCTGTCGTTCGCGTCGTCGACGACGCCGACGACGTCCTCGAAGTCCGTCAGCGCTTCCTCGATCGTGTCGACGCTGTCGTTCACCCGGGACTGCACCTCCCGGACGGTCGTCGCCGTCTCGGCCGACTCGGTCCGGACCTCGTCGACGAGCGCCTGGATGTCGTCGGCCGCGTCGCGCGTCTCCTCCGCCAGGGCCTTCACCTCGTCGGCGACGACCGCGAACCCGTCGCCTTCCCCGTCTGCCCGCGCGGCCTCGATCGAGGCGTTCAGCGCCAGCATGTTCGTCTCCTCGGCGATCTCCTCGATGAACGAGACGATCTCGTCGACCTCCGCGACCCGGTCGGCGAGGTCGTCGACCGCCTCGGCCACCGTCTCGATCCGCGCCTCCAGCGCGTCGAGTTCGTCGACGGCGTCCGTGGCCACGTCCCGCCCCGACCGACCGCGCTCGGCGGCCGTCGCGGCCGTGTCCGCCGCGTCGTCCGCCGCGGCGGCGATCTGCTGGACCGTCGCCGAGAGGTCGCTCATCTCGTCGGCCACCGTGCCGAACTGGTCGGCCTGTCGGGTCGCGCCGTCGGCGATCTCCCGGACCGACGACGCCACGTCGTCGCTCGCGGCGTCGAGGTCGTCCATCGTCCCAGCGACGTCCGCGCTCGCCGCAGAGACGTCCTCCGCGAAGCTCCGAACGTCCCCGACCGTCCTCCCGATCGTCCCCACGAGGTCGTTGTACGCCGCACAGACCTCGTGATACCGGTCGTCGCCGTCGGCCCCGACCACCTCGTCGGCGTCGATCGTCGCCGTGAGGTCGCCGTCGGCCGCCCGCGTCGCGGCGTCGCCGAAGGCCTCGACCAGCCGCTCCAGGCGTTCGGAGTTGCGCTCGAGTTCGGCCGTCGTCTCCTCGAGCTCGGTCGTGTACTCCCGGAGGCTGTCGGCCATCCGCGAGAGGGAGTCGCCGAACCGGCCCGGCACGGTCTCGTCGAGGACGTCGGCCTCGAACTCCTGGTCGGCGAGGGCGTCCGCCTGGGCCGCGACCAGCGCGAGGTGGGACTGCATCTCGTCGAACGAGCGCGTCAGGCTCCCGACCTCGTCGATCCGGTCGCTCGTCTCGACCCCCGTCTCGACCTCGCCGTCGGCGATGTCCCGCGCGGCCGCCTCGAGTTGCTTGATCGGCCCGACGATGTCTTTCCTGGTGAGCAGGACGGTGTTGGCGAACGCGACCGCCGCACAGCCCAGCAGCGCGACCGCCACCGCGAGGCGCGTGACCCCGCCCAGGAAAAACGGCAGGAACGCCTGCCCGACCGATATCACGAACTGAATTGCAACGGCGGCGAGGACCTTCCGCTCCGTCGTCCGGTCTGTCCCGATGAGGTCCATCGACCACCGGAGAGCCGCCTCGTACCGCTCCCGTGCACGCAGTCCCATGGCCTATCCATCGGGTATGTGAATGAAAAATGCATCCCCCGGTTCTCAATAAGTGTAATTTGAAGTGATACGTCCCGGAACCGGTCGGACGCGTGCGGTCGGGGTGCGGACTTCGACCGCGCGGCCGAGGTAGCGCAAACTGCGACCGCGAGGGACAACCGATTTGACTGTGCCGCCCGAGCGACCGACGTGGAGAAGACCCCCTCGGGAACGTCGGTCGGCGTCGAGGACCCCTACGCGCACGTCGACCGGTGTGACCACTGCACGGACGAGGGTCGCTGCCGCTGGGCGGTCGAGCGCGGCGACCGCGACCCCGCGTTCGCGGACGCGCGCAGCCGCGAGGGCTTCCGGTGTCCCGTCGTCGGCGACCGCGACGAGGAGGGGCTGACCGGGCCCTGGGACTGGGCCGACTGCCCGCACTTCCGGGCGACGGACAGCGACCGCGAGTGCGCCCGGTGTGGCCTCGGAGAGCGGCGGCTCGCCCACGACGACGAGCGGCCGCTCCTGGAGGAACACCACCTCTCGTACGCGTCCGGGTCGGGCGAGGGCGCCGGCGATCCCGGCCACGAGATCACCGTCTACCTCTGCCGGTGGTGTCACGCGAAGGTCCACGACTCCTGGGCGCGCGTCGACGACGACGCCACCCCCGACCCCGAGGCGCTCGCCGAGCGCGAGCGTCGGCGGTCGCGCGAGCAGGCGGAACTGGGCTTCGAGTCGGCAGCCGAGCGGTTCGACCGGGACGGGGACGAGTCGGACGACCCGTGAACGGGCTTTTCGTCGCCGGGCCCCATCACGGCGTATGAGGGAATCCGACACCGACAGCCCGAACGTCGTGGGACACGTCCACCTGAAAGTCCGGGACCTCGACCGGGCCGTCGCCTTCTACGAGGGCGTCCTCGGTCTCGACGTCCGCGAGCGCCACGGCCGGTACGCGTTCCTCTCGTGGGGCCGGCGCCACCACGACGTCGCGCTCCAGGCCGCGGGCGATGACGCACCGGGACCCGGGCGCGGCGTCGGCCTCTATCACGTCGCCTTCGAGGTGGAGACGCCCGCCGCGCTCGCCGCCGTGGCCGAGCGCCTCGACGACTGCGGCGTCGCCGTCAGCCCGGTCGACCACGGGATCAGCAAGGCCCTGTACTTCGACGACCCCGACGGCAACGGGGTGGAGGTCTACCTCGACACGCGCGAGTCCGCGGACGAGCGCTGGGGTGGACACAACGAACCGTTCGACCCGGCCGCGCTGGGCTGACCGTCCGAGCGGCGGTCGGCCCGCGCGGACGGACGACCTCGCGCGCTCGACCGGATCGGCGACCTCTTTCCGGGTCCGTTCGACCGGATCAGCGGACCCCGTTCCGCGCCGTTTTTACCCGGTGGCGCGCTACCGGGGCGTAATGACCCGGATCGACGTGATAGACAACCACGGCCAGTTCACGCACCTCGAACAGCGGGCGCTCCGCGAGATGGGGGTAGACGTGGACCTGGTCGACAACGAGACGCCCCCGGAGGAGATAGACGCCGACGGGCTCGTCCTCTCGGGCGGCCCGAGCATCGACCGCATCGGCAACTGTCCCGACTACCTGGACCTCGGCGTCCCGGTCCTGGGCATCTGCCTGGGCCACCAGGTGATCGCGCGCGAACTCGGCGGGGAAGTCGAGTCGGGCGACTACGGCGGCTACGCCGACGTGACCGTCTCGGTCCTCGACGAGTCGGACCCGCTGGTCGGGTCGCTCGCGCCGGAGACCCGCGTGTGGGCCAGCCACGCCGACGAGGTCACGCGCGTCCCCGAGGGGTTCGAGCGGACCGCGGAGAGCGACATCTGCGGCGTCGAGGCCATGAGCGACACCGACCGCGACCTCTACGGCGTCCAGTTCCACCCCGAAGTCGCACACACCGAACAGGGCGAGGAGGTCTTCGAGAACTTCCTGCGCATCTGCGAGTGAGCCGGCGATCCGGGACGACAGCCCGACCGGGAGCGCCCCCGGCGCGACGGTCTACGCCCACCGGCAGAACGTCACCGTCCCGGCCATCCACGTCCACCGGCAGAACGTCGCAACCGCGACCGTTCACGTCCGTCAGAAGTGCCACGTTTAAAGTGACCGTGCGTGCTTGCTGGGGTAACGAGGGGCCATGACGACGACCCAGGGGAACCTCGCGAGTCTCTCGCGGTTCGTGGTCCGCGCGCCGAGCTGGTACTCGAGCGTGGCGTTCGCGCTGCTGGTCGCGGCGGTCACGGGCGTCGCCGCGTTCGACTCGCGGTTCGTCCTCGAGGACGCCTGGGAGGGCATCTTCTACGTCGGACTGCCAACCGTCGTCGCGAGCGTGTTCACGCCGTACGTCGACCGGCGGTTCGGCGGCCAGCTGTCGCGCAACGCCGCGTCGCTGCTCGCGCTCACCTGCGAACTCGTCACCATCGTCGCGCTGATCCTCGCCGGGGTGGTCGCCGCCCTGACGCCGGTGGGGCAGGCGTTCGTCGTCGACGCGCTGCTGACGGCGCTGGCGGCCGTGTTCGCCCTCCGCCTGTTCGTCCTCATGGCCGTCTCGCGACAGTCGCTCCCGGTCGCGTCGATAGCCGCGAGCATCCAGACCGTCGTCGCGGCCCTCCTCCTGTTCGTCTACAGCGGCACGATGCGCTACCTGGAGTTCGGCGGCGGCCCGGTCGCCCGGGCGTTCCTCTACCGGCCCCACGAGGCGCCCGCCCGCATCCGCGACCTGCAGTACATCGACCCCGGGAAGTTCGGGATACTCGCGCTCATCTGCGTGCTCTACGGGCTCTCGGTCTGGCTGTTCCTCCGGGTCATCGACCAGCCCTGGAAGCGGAGCCTCGGCGTGAGCGTCCTCGACTTCGTCCGCGGGTTCGTCGGCCACATCGCGGAGGGGACCCGCGAACTGGAGGCGTTCTTCGAGGACATCGGCGAGGAGGCGCTCGTCCCGGTGACCGTCCTCTCGGCGCGCCGCCCCGACGGGTCGGAGAAGGCCCGCTTCGTCCTGCCGATGATCCACCCCGGGCCGATGGGCGACATCGGCGGCGGCAACCTCCCGCGGCGCATCGCCGAGTCGGCCGACGGCCTCGCGTTCCCGCCCCACGCGACCGCCGGTCACGACTTCAACCTCGTCACCGAACGGGAGGTCGACACCGTCATCGAGACCGCGACGACGGCCTACCAGCGGATCGACTACGGCGACGCCGCGACGAGATCCGTCCGCGTCGAGGAGGGCGACGCCACGCTGACCGGACAGGCGGTCGGGTCGAGCGCGCTGGTCGTCAACACGTTCTCGCCCGCCCCCGCGGACGACGTCGAGTACGGCGTCGGGCTCTCGGTGGCGGCGGAGGCCAAGTCCGGCGGCCTCGACGACGTGCTGCTCGTCGACGCCCACAACTGCAACGACGGCCTCGACGGCGAGGACCTCGGTCACGTCGTCCCCGGGTGCAAGCGCTCGTTCGACATGATCCGGGGGGCCCGGACGCTCGGCGAGCGCCTCGCGCGCGCCTCGCGGAACCCGCTCCGCCTGGGCGTCGCCTGGGACGAGACCGACTGGGAACCGGAGGACGGGATCGGCCCGCTGGGCATCCGGGTCGCCGTCTTCGAGGTTGACGACCAGCGGACGGCGTACGTCCTCGTCGACGGCAACAACATGGAGCCGGGCGTCCGGGACGCTATCGTCGAGCGGGTCGGGGGCGTCGACCGCCTCGAAGTGATGACGACGGACACCCACGTCGTCAACACGATGGAGGCCGAAAACCAGGTCGGCGACGAACTCGACGTCGACGAACTCGTCCCCGTTATCCAGGGTCTCGTCGACGACGCCGTCGCCGACATCGAACCCGTCGAGGTCGGGATGGCGACCGAGACCGCCGAGGTGACCGTCTTCGGCAACGACCGCACCGAGATGCTCGCCTCGACGGCCAACGCCGCCATCTCGATGGGCGCGCCCCTCGGCGCGGCCATCGTCGTCTCCTCGCTCGCCATCTCCGCGCTCATCTTCGTCCTGACGAGCGTCTGATACGGATCGCTGTCAGTCAGTACCGGACCGACCGCACGACTTCGGGCGGTCGTCCCGGTAAATCGTTACAGCGATCCGTATGAACCGGGGCCGGCGGTTGGACTCCTGCGGTCCCGGACGGCGCCGGGAGAACCCACAAACGGGCGTTTGATCCTACGGGAACTACTTGCCGCCCGGACGCCTGTCTCCACGTATGAAACGCACGTCGCTCGCTCTCCTGGTGGGCCTGCTCGTCGTCGCGAGCGGGTGCCTCGGCGGGCCGTCGGCCGGGACAGGGACGCCACCCGAGACGACCCCGGACGGGACCCCCACGCCGACTGCGTCAACGGAACCCGAACCCAGCACCGGAACGTCGACCGCACCGACCGAACCGGCACCCGGGTCCGGGACGCCGACCGGCGCGCCCGTCTCCGGGTACGAGGTCCACGTCTTCGACCACTGGGAGACCGGGAGCGCGGCCATCGAGGGCGGCATCGCCTACGAGACGAGCGGGGAGTACGCGACGCGCTTCTACGCGACGACGGTCGCGACCGCCGGTGAGGCCGAGCGGTTCAACCACTCCGTCCTCCGGCCGGCGGCGAGCGCGTTCGTCCGCAACACCTCCTTCGAGGAGGCATCGCTCGTCGTGATCCAGGCGTTCCCGGCCTCCTCGCACCCCGACTACCGCGTCGAGTCCGTCCGCCGGGACGGCGGCACGCTCCGGGTGGCGATCAACGACTCCAGTTTCGGGGGCACCGCCGACGTCACGGTGGAGACGGTGCTGTTGCGCGTCCCCGGCGACGCGCCCGAACGCGTCGCGGTGACCACCGAGGAGGGTCGCACGTTCGACTCGTCTGCCGGCGTCGTGACGGTCACCGAAACCCCCACGCCGACGCCGACCCCGCACCCGTTCGCCGGGCTGAACGTGACGACGGTCGCCGACCCCGGCGACCTGCGGGTCGAGAACGACGGTAACGAGACCAACGGCTACCGCGTCTCGGTCACCTACCGCTACGAACCGCCCTGCCGGGACGCGACCCCGCCGTGCGGGATGCCGACGGTCGTGGTTGACGTCGCCGACGAGCGCGGGAAGCTCCGGGCCGGCGCGAACCGGACGATAGCCGACGTCGCTCCCTACCGGGGTAACTACACGGTCACTGTGACCGCCGAACTGCCCGGCGAGAACGGGTCGCGCCGGTCCGTGTCCCGGACGTTCGCGTGGAACGTCACCGGGTCCGGGGCGGAAGCCACCGTCACGATCACCGACGACGGCGTCTCGTTCTCCGCCGGCTGACGCCGGGACCGCGGTGCAGGGGCGCCGCCCCGCGCGGACCGCGTTCAGGGACCGCGGTGCAGGGGCGCCGCCCCGCGCGGACCGCCCAGGGCCCGACCCGAAGCGACAGCGCGCCGCGTCGAGCGTCCGCCCCAACGTTCACACAGCGCGGGCACCGACCACGGATCGGGGACCCATGACCGCCCTCACCCAGGTGTACCTGATGGTCACGGACGTCGAGGCCTCCAGGGAGTTCTACGAGACCGTGTTCGACCTCGACGTCGCCGAGGAGTCGGGCGGGAAGGTCGAACACGGCGCGAGCGTGCCAGCCGAACCGCGGGTGACCGACTGGGGGCGGAAGCTCTGCCTGGTCGAGGACCCCGACGGGTACGTGTTCGAAGTGTCCCGGCCGGCGTGACCCGTCTCCGTCGAATCTCGGTGAGCGCTACGCACTCGGAGTCGCGAGCGACACGCGCGGCGGTCGCTCGCCGTGTAACCGCGTGAGAAGCGCCGAGGGTGAGATTTGAACCACGCGGTCACGGTCCTGCTCGCTTCGCTGCGCGGGCTGCGTGCCCTCTCGTTCAAATCTCGGTGAGCGCTACGCACTCGGAGTCGCGAGCGACACGCGCGGCGGTCGCTCGCCGTGTAACCGCGTGAGAAGCGCCGAGGGTGAGATTTGAACTCACGAGTCCTCTCGGACACCTGCTCTCGAGGCAGGCGCCTTGGCCAGGCTAGGCTACCTCGGCTCACCTCTCTGTACTGGGAACCCGACTTTATCGGTTACGGTTCGAGCGGACGAGGACCGACCGCCGACCGCCGCCCGGTTACGCGTCGTCGCTCCGCTCGTCGTCCTCGCCGGCCGCCGCCAGCCGCTGGAGTTCGCGCTCCCCCGCGTAGCGCCCGTTGTACGCCGGGTCGAGGTACACCTCGCCCGAGCCCTCGATGCGCTCCTCCGGGTCGTCGACGGCCCACCACTCCCTGACGCGGGCGACGAACCTGGCGACAGCGCGAGTGACCATACCATATGTTGGACCGGCCGGGACAAAAGTCTGGGCCCGACGCGCACCCGATCCAGGGGCGATCACGCGTGGTGGAACCTCGAACCCAGACGAACTCGACCGCCGGATCGCCCCGACCGCACGCGAGCGTCGGGGCGCTGACCGAAAACATATACACGCGGCGAAACTTCGGCCGGCATGGACGTCACCGAAGCGAGCGAGGAGTGCGACCGGATACTGGACGAGGTGGGGTCGGCCGTCATCGCCGACAGGGAGTTCCTCGAGACCGTGCTGCTCGGGTTCGTCGGGCGCGGTCACGTCCTCTTGGAGGACGTCCCGGGCACCGGCAAGACGCTGACCGCGCGGTCCATCGCGAGCGCGGTCGGCCTCTCCTTTTCGCGGGTGCAGTTCACGCCCGACCTCCTGCCCGCCGACATCACCGGCACGCACGTCTTCAACGAGCGCGAGCGCACCTTCGAGTTCAACGAGGGCCCGCTGTTCGCGAACGTCGTCCTCGCCGACGAGATCAACCGCGCGCCGCCCAAGACCCAGTCGGCCCTCCTGGAGGCGATGGAGGAGGAACAGGTCACCGTCGACGGCGACACCTACGAGTTGCCCGAGCCGTTCTTCGTGCTGGCGACGCAGAACCCCGTCGAGATGGAGGGCACCTTCGAACTGCCCGAGGCGCAGGTCGACCGCTTCCTCGTGAAGACCTCCATCGGGTACCCCGACGAGGCCGGCGAGGAGGAGCTACTCGACCGGCGGCTGGGCCGCCGGGAACAGAGCCCGTCCGTCGAGTCCGTCGTCGGAGCGGAACAGGTCGCGGCGCTCCGGACCGCGCCCGAGTCGGTCCGCGTCGAGGAGGACCTCGTCTCGTACGTCGCCGCCGTCGCCCGGACGACCCGCCAGGACCGCCGCGTCGAGGTGGGCGTCTCCCCGCGGGGCACCCAGCGGCTCCTCGAGGCGAGCCGAGCCCGCGCCGCGATGGTCGGCCGCGAGTACGTCACGCCCGAGGACGTCAAGCGGGTCGCCCAGCCGGTGCTCGCCCACCGACTCGTCCTCACGCCCGACGCCCGGGTCGACGAGATCCGGAAGTCCGCCGTCGTCGGGGACGTGCTCGACGAGGTGCCCGTCCCGACGGTGTGAGTCAAGCGCGAAGCGCGGCCAGAAGCGCCGCGGCGCCGACAAGCGAGAAGCCGACGCCCGCCGCCGGGACCGCGCCCTCGGCGACGCGAAACGACGCCAGCGCGAGGCCGCCGACCGTCAGCGTCGCGACGGTCGCGCCCGCGAGGTGAGCGAGCACCGACCGGCGGACCGGGGCCCCCCGGCCCAGTTGCCGACCGAGGCCGACGACGTGGTGGGCGGTCGTCCCGCCGGTGACCGCCCCCGCCGTCGACAGGAGCAGGAGTCCCGGGCCGGCGCCGGCGAACAGCGAGAGCGTGCCGAGCGTCGCGCCGTGGCGCCGCCCGGTGGCCGTCCCCGCGGCGATCAGGACGAGACCGACCAGCCCGAGGACGAACGCGGCGGGGACGACGGCGAGCGCGACGACCGCGAACCCGCCCGGGAGGGCCGCGAGCGCGACAGCGGACCGCGGCGGCCGGCGGTCGAGCGTCACGCCGACCACCGTCCCGCGGCCGCGTCGACGGCCGCCCGGAGCGGCCGGTCGCCGTCCCAGTCGACGACCCTGACGCCCGCGCGTCGCAGCCGGGAGAGCCGGACCGCGCGCTCGACGGCGGCGAGCCGACGCCCGGTCGTTCGCCCGCCGGTCGGGTCCGGGCTGACGACCGTCACCGGGTACCCCCGGGCCCGGAACTCGAGGAGGAACGCCACCGCCCGGTCGTCACACAGTGGCGAGAGGACGACCAGTTGCGCGTGGTCCGGGAGCTCCCGGCGGAGGCGGCGCTGGGTCGGCGTCCCGTAGAACGGGTCCGTCGGTCGTTCGGCGTCGAACGCCGGGTGCGTCGACAGCAGGCGACGCGCCCGCGCCCGCTGCGTGCCGCCGCCGCGGGGCTCCAGCCAGCACCAGTCGGGCGACAGGGCCGCCAGACCGACGGAATCACCCGAGGACAGGAGCGACGACACCAGCCGGTCGGCGGCGGCGAGTTGCAGGTCCGGGACCGCCGGTCCCTCGGGCCGGTCGGTGACGTACGCCGCCGCACGGGCGTCGACGAGTACCGCGACGGTCGCCGCCCGCTCTTCGTGGAACTGGAGCGTGGCGAACTCGCCGGTCGCCGCGACGTGGTTCCAGTCGACGCGGTTCAGGGGATCCCCCTGCCGGTAGGCCCGGACCGAGTGGAACTCGACGCCGTCGCCCCCGACGTCGGTCCGGACGCGACCGACCCGGCGGGCGGCCCGGGGATAGACCGGCACCTCGGCGTCGGCGTCCAGGTCCGGGACGCACTCGACGACCGGCGAGGCCGCCGCCTCGACGCGCCGCTCCCGCTCGACGGCCCCGCTCAGGTCGCGCCCGACGGCGTAGAGCGGGTCGAACGCGTGTGACCCGCGCGTCGCCTCGACGGCGTACGAGAACCTGACCGACTCGCCCGACCGGAGGGCGGTCGCGAAGCGCGGCGACCCGTCGACGACGCGGAGTCCCGGCGGCACTCCGTCGACGAGGCGCAGGTCCGGCACCCAGCGCCCGGCCTCGTTCGTCACCGTGACCGTCACGTCCACGCGGTCGCCCGGGTCCGGCCGTTCCGGTTCGACCCGCCGCTCGACGGCGAGGGAGACCGTCGGCGCCCGCCCCAGGGTGGCGTACCCGACGGCCCCCGCGACTGCGGCCGCCGCAACGACGAGCGACCCGCGGCCGCCGCCGAGACCGTCCAGCGTCCCCACACCGACCGCCAGTATCGCCAGCCCGGCGACGCCGGTCCACCGACGGGTCCGGCGTTCGACAGGCTCACCCGCGCGAACTCGCCGCTCGGGGACAGAAAGAGACCGGTCAGCCCCGGTCCCGGGAACCGAGACGCCCGGCATAGCCGCCGCGAGGGCGGCGACCGTCCGGCCGGCGCGGCGCTCGACGGCCGTCTCCCCGCCGACGAGGCCCCGCGCTCTGTCCCCGGCCGACCCGCCGGCCTCGCTCCCCCCGAGGAAATCGGCGGCGGTCGATTCGTCGGGCCACTCGCCCGACTCGACGCGGTCGCGCGCCCGGTCGGTCGGCACGCGCTCGACCGCCGCGAGGACCGACGCGGCGACGTCCCGTAGCCGGTCGACGACCGCCCGGCGGGCAGTCAGTCGCG
>JBDGST010000097.1:0-12696 GCA_042217365.1 Haloarculaceae archaeon | reverse complement strand
CTCGTCGAGGACGACCCGGGAGACGACGTGCTGGGCGGTGTGCATCCGCCGGAGGCGGTCGCGGCGCTCGGCGTCGATCCGGCCCGTGACGGTTTCACCTTCCCCGGGGAGGTCGCCGGAGACGTCCTCGATGAAGTGGCGCACGTCGCCGTGGTTCTTCCGCGCGCCGACGACCCGCGCCGACCCGTCGTCCCACGCCAGGCGCCCGCGGTCGGCCGGCTGACCGCCGCCCTCCGGGTAGAAGTAGGTGCCGTCGAGGACGAGATACTCCGGCGTCGCCTCGGTGACGGTCGCCTCGAACTCGGTGACGTCGTCGGCGTCGGGGAGATACAGCAGGTCAGTCATGGCTTCCCGTACGTCCGCGGCGACAAAAAGCACCGGCCGGTCCCGGGTCGTGACCGTCCCGCGACGGGCGACCACCGAGACCGACCGGGTCGCGGTTCGGAACGACCGGTCCGCCGACGCGACTCGGCTCAACCCCGGGCCCGCCGGACCCCGTCGCTACCCGCACGGAGCCGGACCGTCCGGACGTCCGGACAGGCCCGACGCCGCCCCGTCCCCCGCGACCGTATCGCCGCGATGAGACTGTCTCCCAGTCGAACCCGTAACCGAAAAGGGGTTTAGGACCCGGCGCGACTCCCCCGACAAGATGATCGTCAGCGGCTCCGCCTCACAGGCGTTCGCGGCCGCGCTGTCCGACGCGACCGGGATGGACCTGGCGGAACTCAAACACCGGCGCTTCCCCGACGGGGAGCTGCTCGCGGGGGCGCCCGGGTTCGACGCCGACCGCGCGGTCCTCGTCGCCGCGCCGGTGTCCAGCGACGCGCACGTCGAGCTGCTCCAGCTCCAGGACGCCGTCCGTGAGGCCGGGGCGACCGACGTCACGACCGTCGTACCCTACACCGGCCACGCCCGGGAGAACTGCACCTTCTCGACCGACCGGGCGCTCTCGTCGGACGCGATGGCCCGCGCCGTCTCGACGGGGACCGACCGCGTCGTCGTCGTCAACCCGCACGAGGAAGCGGTCTGTGACTACTTCGACGTGCCCTGCGAGACCGTCGACGCCGCGCCCCGTCTGGCGGAGCCGCTTCCCCGGGACCTGACCGACCCGCTCTTTCTCGCGCCCGACTGGGAGACGACCGGCATGGCCGAGACGGTCCGGGACGCCTACGGCGCGGGGGCGACCGACTACTTCGAGACGGTCCCCGACCGCGAGTCCGCGACGATCGACGTCGCGCTGCAGGAGGCGGCCGTCGCCGGACGGGACGTCGTCCTCGTCAACGACGTCGTCGCGACGGGCACGACCACGGCCGCGTCCGTCGACGGCCTCTACGACCGCGGCGCAAACCGCGTGTTCGTCGCCTGCGTCCACCCCGTCATGGCCGTGGACGCGCGGAACAAACTCGAACGCGCCGGGGTGGAAGCGGTCTACGGGACCGACACCGTCGAGGGCCCCGTCAGCGTCGTGAGCGCCGCGCCCGCCGTCGCCGACGTACTCTGAGCCGGATCGCTGTCACGATTTGCCGGGACGGCCACGCAGTCGCGCGGTCGATCCGGATACTGACTGACAGCGATCCGTACGAGGTGGACCGGACGGCGCGCAGTCAGGCGGAAACCAAAACACATAATAAATAGTTGTGAGAGTTACAGTTTGACACCGAGCAATGACCGGACGAACCACGGGGGTGGGCGAATCCGCGATCGAGGGCGTCCTGGGCTCGCTCGACGCCGACTCGGTCCAGCGGGTCGACGTTCACCTCGAACGGGCGCTCGACGCCGAGAACGAGGACGAGAAGGACTTCCACGTCCGCCAGGCGAGACAGCTTCTCGAAGCGTACAAAGACGTGGACTCGTAGCCCGGGCGTCTCCCGTCGTTCTCGCACCGCCAGTTCACACACCGCGCCGGCGAGTCGTTCCGCCAGAACCGTCTCGCCGCGGCGTTCGACCGAGACTCCGTCGCCGGGCCGCGTTCGCTCCGAGACTCCGCCCTGGCCCGCTGCCCGACGACGCGGGCCGTCGATCGACGGACGGAAGCCGCCGGGTCACCGACAGACGGGCGATGGACGTGCAGTTCCTGGGCGGCGCGGGCGAGATCGGCCGGAGCGCCGTCCTCGTGAACGACTCGCTCCTCCTCGACTTCGGGATGCTCACGGGCAACCCGCCCCAGTTTCCGGTAGGGGATCCCGACCCCGACACGGTCGTGGTCTCCCACGGTCACCTGGACCACGTCGGCGCCGTCCCGGCGCTGCTCTCCGGCGACGAGCGCCCGCCGGTCCACTGGACGCCGCCCACGCGCGAATTGGCGCTCACGCTCGCCCGGGACACGCTGAAACTTCACGGCGGGACGTACGACTGTCCGTTCACGGAGAACGATGTCAAGCGGGTGACCGAGGTCTCGGAGACCCACGGGTACGGGGAACCGTTCGAAGCCGCCGGCCACGAGGTCACGTTCTCCGACGCGGGTCACATCCCCGGCAGCGCGCACGTCCTCGTCGACGACGGCGAAACGCGACTGCTGTACACGGGCGATTTCCACACTGACGACCAGCGGCTCGTCGCCGGGACGACCGCCCGACCCGACGCGGACGTCGTCATCTGTGAGAGCACGTACAGCGACGTCGAGCACGAGGGCCGCGAAACGATCGAAGACCGGTTCGCCGAGAGCGTGAAGACGACGCTCTGGGAGGGCGGCACGGTCGTCGTTCCGGCGTTCGCGATCGGCCGCACGCAGGAGATGCTCATGGTCTGTGAGGCACACGACATCCCCTGTTACGTGGACGGGATGGGCAAGCGGGTGACCGAGATGCTCCGGCAGTACCCCGACTTCGTGCGCGACGCCGACGCGCTCCGGCGGGCGAAGTCACACGCGCGATTCGTCACCGGCCGCGACGGACAGCGCAAGCGCATCGCCGACCGGAAGGCGGCGATCATCACCACCAGTGGAATGCTGTCCGGTGGCCCCGCTATGACGTACGTCCCGGAGATCCGGTCAAATCCGACCAACAAGATCACGATGACCGGCTACCAGGTCGAGGGGACGCCGGGCCGTGATCTACTGGAGACCGGCAGCGCCGAGATCGACGGCCGGCGGATGCCGGTCGCGGCGCGGGTCGAACAGTACGACTTCTCCGCTCACGCCGACCGGGAGGGGTTGCGGTCGTTCCTCGACCCGTACGAGGACGCCCGGCTACTCGTCAATCACGGCGACAGGTGCGGGGAGTTCGCCGCGGAGCTCGCCGCGGACGGGTACCGGGCGAGCGCGCCCGAACTCGGCGAATCCGTGACGGTGTGATACGGACCGTTGTAACTATTTTCGGCGTAGCGGCTGACGTGTGGCTGGTTCACTGCCGAAACGTTCGTCCCGTTTCGCCGTGGTGGTAAAGAATTACAACGGTCCGTATGATGCGGTCCAAGTTGGGTCGGAATTTGGACGGTATGAGGCGGGAACGCGGCGAGTAATCGGCCTATACTCATATCCGGACAATCCTCCGTGCCGCCGATGTCTCGACAGTCACAGACGCGACGGACGGTACTCCGCGGCATCGGCACCGGTGCAATCGTGCTCGTCGGCGGGGTCGGAGCCGCCGCGGCGGACGACGACACCGACGACCGGGGCGACGGCACGACCGCCGAGGTCAGGGTCGGCCACCTCTCGCCCGACGCCCCGGCCGTGGACGTCTACGTCGGGAAAGAGCCCGACGGTGACCCGACGGTCGGGGGGCTCACGTACACGAACTTCGCGCCGAACGCCGGCGGTTCCTACCTCGACCTGGAGAAGGGCACCTACGACGTCGCAGTGACGCCGGCGGGCGCGACCAGCCCGCAGGTCATCGACGTCGACGGGGTCGAACTGGGGGCAAACCGGAACTACACGGTCCTGGCAGTCGGCGAACTCGCCCCGGAAGGGAACGAACCGGGGATTCGAGCGCTCCCGCTGGTCGACAACGCCGGCGACGACACCGCCCTCCCGCCGGCGGACGCGGCTCTCGTCCGGTTCGTGCACGCGTCCCCGGACGCGGGCGCAGTCGACGTCGAGGTGAACGGCAGTACGCTCCTCGGCGGCGTGACGTTCGGAACGGCGAGCGGCTACTACGAGGCGCCGTCGGACGCGACCGTCGAAATCGTGAAAGACGGGTCGACCGTCCTCGGCCCGATATCGAACCCGCTCGACGACGGCCAGAAGGGAACCGCATACGTCGTCGGCAACGCGACCCCGGAAGACGCGCCCGAAGACGGGCCGGCGACCGACGACGCCGGACTGGGCGCGGTCACGACGCTCGACGCGACGAACCCGTCGAAGGGTCGCGGCGACCGTGACGACGACGGAGACGAAGGAGACGAGGAGGACGAAGAGCGCGGACGCGGCGAGGGCGAAGGAGACGGCGGCCGCGGACGCCGACGGGGCGACGACTGATACGGATCGCTGTAAGTCATTCCCGGATCGACCGCACGACTGCGTGCGGTCGTCCCGGTAAATCGTTACAGCGATCCGTATGACCGCGTCGGTCCCCCCGGCTGCTCCGTTCCGGTATATACCCGACAATAGCACTCTGTTTCCGCCCATACTGTTGGGGTGGACGATAGACTGCCCCGTCCACCCCTGTATTCCCCCGTACCCCTATTATAAACCCGTTTATTTAGACGTGGCTTCGATTCCGTTGATGACGTCAGAAGGCGAGCGTCAGTCTGACCGGGTATCGCGGCGGAAATTCCTGCTGACGTCCGGGGCTGTCGGGGCCGCGGGGGTCGCGGGCTGTCTCGGCGGCGGCGGTGACAGCACACCGACGGCGGAACCCGCCGACGGCGACGGGGGCAGCGACGGGAACGCGAGCACGCCGACGCCCGAGGGGATGGACACCTCGACGCTGAAGGCCGAGGGGTCCTCGACGGTGTACCCCATCTCGCGGAAGGGGAGTTCGTACTGGAACTCGAACGCCCCGCCGAGCGACGGCGAGTACTGGGGCAAGGCGAAAAACGACGCGGGCGAGACGATCAAGGTGCCGGGCTGGAGCGAGATCCGGACGGACAAGAACCTCGCGGACTACTTCGCCGGGCTCTACGGCTACGAGCCGACCGGGCAACAGGCCAACCCGCCGTTCGGCACCCAGGTCGGCCTGAGCCACTCGGGGACGGGCTGTAAGGCCGTCCGCGACGGTCTCGTCGACATCGGGAACTCCTCGGGCCCGATCACGGCCGAACTCGGCATCAGCGAGAAGAAGGCGAAAAACACCTACGTCGACCACGTCGTCGGCCGCGACGGCCAGCCCGTCGTCGTGAGTTCGGAGATCTACGAGGCCGGGGTCAAACAGCTCACCGGCAAGCAGGTCAGGGACATCTACCAGGGCAGAGTCTCGAACTGGAGCGAGGTCGGCGGGCCGGACAAGGAGATCTTCGTCGTCGGCCGCGCCGAGGGGTCCGGGACGGACACCTCGTTCCGCATCAACATGCTTGGGAGTGCCAACGCGCCGATGGAAGTCGACACCCGGAAGGGGCAGAACCAGCAGGTCAAGACGGTCGTCGCGAACAACGACAACGCCATCGGCTACATGGCGCTGGCGTTCACCAACGAGCAGGTCGTCCCCATCGCGATCAACTTCGAGGGGACGGTGTACAAGCCCGACAAGGACGCGGAGCACACCATCTACGACAGCGACTACCCGCTGAACCGGGACCTCCACATGTACACCAAGAAGACCGACGAGACGCCCAGCGGCACCTCGGTGAAGGAGGCCGCCTTCATCAACATGTTCCTGACGACGTTCGGACAGAAGGCGTTCGTCGAGGGGGTCGGGTACATCCCCCTCCCCACGAAGGACATCGAGACGGAGAAAGAGAAGCTCCCCGATCCGGAGATGTGAGCGGCCGGCCACACTCCCCCGCTGACAGGCGCGCCGTGACCTGAGTGACGTTCGTCCTTTCAGTACATGAAAAAGATACTCGATACGGTGGCGGATTCGGTTGCGACGGTGGCGGATCCCCGCGCGACGGTGGCCCGGCGGGCCGCGCGGGCGCGTGATTTCGTCGACGACACGGAGCCGGCGGCGCTGGCGGTCGTCGCGGTCGTCCTGGCGTCGCTGCTGGCGGCGTTCGTCGGCTTCCTGCTGACGGCGTCCTGGACCGCCGTCCCCTTCGCCGTGGCGCTGGTCGCGTCGGGGTACGGCTGGGTGCGGTGCCAGGCGCTGCTCGTCCGCGCGGCGACGTTCGCGATGACGACGGTCACTCTCGTCACGCTGGGGCTGATCGTCGTGTTCATCTTCCTGGAGGCGGTCCCGGCGTTTCGCTACGGGAGCGGGACGCTGTTCGGCGTGACGGTTCCCGGGTTGCGGATGTTCACGCACACCCGGTGGTCGGTCGTCTCCAGTCCGGTGCGGTACTCCCTGCTTCCGATGATCCACGGAACGGTGATGGTGACAGTCATCGCGACGCTCGTCGCGGGCCCGCTCGGCGTGGCGGCGGCGCTTTTCATCAGCGAGATCGCCCCGCCGACGATCAGGGAACTCGTCAAGCCCGCCGTCGAGATACTCGCGGGCATCCCCTCGATCGTCTACGGGTTCATCGGCTTCACGATCATCAACCCCTGGGCGGGCAGACAGTTCGCGCTCAACGGCGGCGCGACGTACCTGTTCGTCGGGGCGGTCGTCGGCCTGATGGCGCTCCCGACGGTCGTCTCCGTCGCCGAGGACGCCCTGACGAGCGTCCCCGACTCCATGAAGAACGGCTCGCTCGCGCTGGGCGCGACCGACTGGCAGTCGATGACCTCGATCACGCTCCCGGCCGCCTTCTCGGGCGTCTCGGCCGCGGTCCTGCTGGGCGTCGGCCGGGCCATCGGCGAGACGATGGCCGCGACGGTCATGCTGCGAAACGTCCCGCGCATCAGCGACCCGCTGTACAACGTGTTCTACGGCTACGAGACGCTCACGTCCGTCATCGCCTCGGACTACGGGAGCGCGAACGGCCTCCACGAGAACGCGCTGTTCGCGGCCGGCGTCGTGCTGTTCGTCACGGTCATGTTCCTCAGCGTCGGCTCGCAGTACGTCGAGGCGCGGATGGAACGCGAACTCGGGGGTGAACTGTGAGCCGCCCCGCGGGGAGCGACGTCGGGAGCGACGCGGGCGACCGGACCCGGAACGCCCTCGTCCGCGAGGGCACGAGCGGCTACGAGGCCGCCACGGGCGCGACCGTCGGGCTGTCGGGCCTCCTGTTCGCCGTCGGCCTGGCCGCGCTGCTGGAGGTCGTCACGATCACCGACCCCGTCGGCGGGGTGTCGCTGACGACGGCGCTGGGCGGGGCCCTGACGCTCGTCGGCGCGGCCGTCCTCGCGTTCGGCCTCGGGTCCCGCGCGGGCCTGTTCCCGACCGCCCCGCAACCGAGCGCCGGCGTCGTCGCCGCGGTGGCGTTCTCGGTGCTGTGGTTCGTCGTCGGCGGCCTCGTCGCCTCGCAGACGCTCGGGCTCTCGACGCTCTGGCCCGTCGCCGCGCTCGCGACGGCGGCCGTCGCGTTCGCCGTCGCTGCCTTCCCGCGGGAAGACGTGGGCTCGACCCTGCCGGCGGGTTCGGTCGCGCTGCTCGGCGGGCTGGCGCTGCTCACCCGGGTCGTCGGGCCCGGCTGGGAGTGGGTCCTCGGCGGCTTCAACGCGACGCTGTTCGCGACGACCGTAGTGCCGCTGATAGTCATGGTCTCGTCGCTGCTGACCGGGTGGGCCGCGGCCAAGTCCTACGGCGGGTACGGCGCACGCGGGCGCCACGTCGGGGCGTACGCGCTCATCTACCTGGTCGTGCTGGCGATCCTGGCGGTGCTCGTCGGACTGCTCGCGTTCGTCGCGGTCCGGGGCCTGCCCGGCCTGTTCCGCGGGTTCGGCCTGTTCACCGACGCCGGCCTCGTCAGGTGGCCGTTCGTGACGAACGGCGCGGGGCTGTTCGCCGACGTCAAGGGCGTGTTCCCGGCCATCGTCGGGACGGTCTGGCTCGTCGTCGGCGCCGTCGCCTTCGCCGTCCCGACGGGCGTCGGGGCGGCCGTGTTCCTCAGCGAGTACGCCGAGCAGGGCCGGTTCACCCGCGCCGTCGAGGTGGCGACCAACGGCCTCTGGAGCACGCCCAGCATCGTGTTCGGCCTGTTCGGCGCCGCCTTCCTCGTCCCCCGCTTCGGCAACCAGAAGTCGCTCATCGCCGGGCAGCTGACGCTCGGGTTCATGCTGCTGCCCCTCGTGCTGATCACGAGCCGGGAGGCCGTCCTCGCGGTGCCCGACGAGTACCGCGACGCCAGCGCCGCGCTGGGCGCCTCGAAGTGGCAGACGGTCCGCAGCGTCGTCCTCCCGGCCGCCGTCCCGGGGATCACGACCGGCGTCATCCTCGGCGTCGGCCGGATCGCCGGTGAGACCGCCCCGATCCTGCTGACGACCGGCGGCGGCGTCCTCCCGGCCAAGCGACAGACGCCGAACGTCATCGCGGGCTTCCAGTTCAGCGCGTCCCCGCCGTTCGTGACCAACCCCGCGCTGCTCGACGCCTCCAGCGCCCTGCCCTACCAGCTGTACGCGCTCATCACGGCCGGGCTCGGCCGCGAGTCGCTGGCCAACGCGAGCCAGTTCGCCTGGGGGCTCGCGCTGACGCTGCTACTGGTCGTGCTCTCCTTTTACGCGGTCGGCATCGCGACGCGGTACTACTTCCGGAGGAAGCTCCACCAATGAGTCAGACCGACACACCCGCGGCCCAGACGGACAGCGATGACGGACAACCGCTCGCGACGACGGCCGGCGAGAGCCGCGAGGAGCTGCGCGAGGAGTGGACCGAGTACGGGTTCGCCGGCGACCCGAAGCTGAGCGTCGAGGACCTCGACGTCCACTACGGCGAGGACCACGCGCTGAAGGGCGTCTCGATGGACGTCCCCGAGGAGAGCGTGACGGCGCTGATCGGGCCGTCGGGCTGTGGCAAGTCGACGTTTCTGCGATGCCTCAACCGGATGAACGACCGGATCAGTGCCGCCCGCGTCGAGGGGTCGGTCGAACTCGACGGCCAGGAGGTCTACCGCGACGGGACCGACCTCGTGGAGTTGCGCAAGCGCGTCGGCATGGTGTTCCAGGCGCCCAACCCGTTCCCCAAGTCCATCCGGGACAACGTCTCGTACGGCCCCCGCAAGCACGGGGAACTCCGGACCGGCCTGCTGGCGCGACTGACCGGCCGCGACGACAGCGACGAGGAAGCGAAACTCGTCGAGCGCGCGCTCCGCCGGGCCGCCCTCTGGGAGGAAGTGAACGACCGACTGGAGGACAACGCGCTCGGGCTGTCGGGCGGCCAGCAACAGCGGCTCTGCATCGCCCGCTGTCTCGCGGTCGACCCGGAGGTGATCCTCATGGACGAGCCCGCCTCCGCGCTCGACCCCATCGCCACCTCCCGGATCGAGGACCTCATCGAGGAACTCGCCGAGGACTACACCGTCGTCGTCGTGACGCACAACATGCAGCAGGCCGCCCGGATCTCCGACCAGACCGCCGTCTTCCTCACCGGCGGCCGACTCGTCGAGTACGACGACACCGAGACGATATTCGAGAACCCCGAGAGCCAGCGCGTCGAGGACTACGTCACCGGCAAGTTCGGGTGACCGGACGTGGCCCGAGACGCCTACCGGGAGTCGCTGGTCGACCTGCGCGGGGAGGTCCGCGGGATGGGCGAGGCGGTCCTCGGCCAGCTCGACGACGCCCTGGCGGCCCTGGAGACCCGCGACGAGGCGCTCGCGGCGCAGGTGATCGACGGCGACGGTGCGATAAACGAGCGCTACCTCGATATCGAGAGCGAGTGCGTCGACCTGCTGGCGCTCCAGCAGCCCGTCGCCTCGGACCTGCGCTTTGTCGCCGCGTCGTTCAAGGTCATCACCGACCTCGAACGGGTGGGAGACCTGGCGACGAACCTCGGGGAGTACGCCCTCGGAGCCGAGCGGACGCACCTCGACGCGGTCGATATCGCGGGGATCGGCGACGAGACGCGGGAGCAGGTCGCGGCGGCGCTCGACGCCTACGCCGACGGCGACGCCGACGCCGCCCGGCGGGTCGCCGCCCGCGACGACGACGTCGACGCGCTCTGTCAGCGCGCCAGCGAGCGGGTCGTCCGGGACCTGATCGAGCGCGAGGCCGACACCGACGCGTGGACCGTCGAACGACTCATGGACGACGTCTCGCGGGTCCTGCTGACGATCCGCGACCTCGAACGGGTCGGCGACCACGCCGTCAACGTCGCCGCCCGGACCCTCTACATGGTCGAGAACGACCCCGACCTGATCTACTGATGCCCGACGGACGCACGGAGCTGACCGAACGATGTCACGCGCCACCACGCAATTCCGACCGACGACGCCACACGGGAGCTGATCGACTGATGACGCCATACGGAGGCTAATCGACCGATGCAAACGCGCAAACTCCAGGAGGTCGGCGGCGGGACGTACACCGTCTCGGTGCCCAAAGAGTGGGCGGACGACCACGGGATCGAGGCCGGCGAGGAGGTCCACGTCTACACGCACGCCGACGGCTCGGTCGTGCTCAGGACCGCCGAGAAGGACGGCGGCGAACTCGCGGCCACACAGGTCGAGGTCGAGGGCGACGACCCGGCGCCGGTCCGGCGGGCGGTGCTGGGCGCCCACGCGGTCGGGTTCGAGACGGTGACGGTCGTCCCCGCCGGGTCGGGCGCGTTCACCGACGACCAGCGACGGGCCGCGCGGTCGGTCGTCACGCGGCTCGTCGGGACGGACCTCGTCGTCGAGCGCGACGACGAGATAGCCGTCCAGCACCTGCTCGACGCGTCGAGCGTCTCGGTCCGGCAGTCGGTCGTCCAGCTCCAGTACGTCGCGCTCTCGATCCACCGCCGGGCGACCGCCGCGTTCGTCGACGCCGACACCGAGGCGGCCGAACGGCTCCCCGACCGCCGCGACGAGGCCGGACGGCTCGCCCGGATGGTCGGGCGCCACTTCGCCCGGTCGCTCGTCTCGCTCGACGAGGTCGACCGCCTCGGCGTCTCGCGGGCCGGGCTGTTCGACTGCTACGTCGTCGCCCGACAGCTCGACCGGGTCGCGGCTCAGGGCGTCCGGGTCGCCCGCGCGGCCGACCGGCTCACGGGGCCGCTCCCCGACCCGGTCGGCGACGACGTGGCCGCCGTCGCCGAGACCACCCGGACCGTCGTTGACGACGCCGCGACTGCCGTCCTCGACGGGGGAACCGTCGGGGCCGCCCACGACGCCCTCGACGCCCACGACGGCGCCGTCGCCGACGTCGACGCGGTCGAGCGCGCGCTCTGGGACGTCCCCGGCGCCGTCGACGACCCGGGCGACGCGGTCGCCGCGACCCGGACGCTCGACGCCCTCGCCCGCACCGCCGACTGCGGCGGGGCCATCGCGAACGTGGCACTCCGGGCCGCCGTGCGCTCGGAAACGCTCTGAGATCGGGAGAACTGCGTGCCGTCACACCCGGCGTCGGCGACGGAAACCCACGGCGCCGCGACCGCCGGGCGTCGTCGGCGAGGGAGGACGCCGTTACCGCTGGGTATCGACGGCGGGGTGGTTCGCCTCGAAGGCCTCGTGGACGGCGGCCCAGTCGACGGGCGGTTCCATGCCGTCCAGTTCGGCTTCGAGGCCCTCGATCCGGTCGGCGTAGCGGTCGCGCCACTCGGGGCGTGCGAGGTCGTCGAGGCGGTCGGCGAGCCGGTCGCGGCGGGCCGCGAACTCGTCGACGCGGTCTCCCAGGTCGGCGAGAGTCGCCCCGTCGTCGGGCCAGTCGCGGAGGTCACTCAGTTCGGCCCGGAGGTCGGCGAGCAGGAGCGCCAGGACCCGCGTCCGGAGCGTGCCCTCGATCCAGAGCGCCCCCAGGTCGGCGTCGTCGAGCGCGTCGGTGTCGGCGTCGGACTCCACGGCGTCGTCCGCCTGACCGGTGAGCGTCTCGACGCGACCCGTCAGGTCGTCCAGCGTCGTCTCGACCGCCTCCAGGTCGGTCCGGAACTCCTCGACCCGGACCGCGGGGTCGTCGAGCCAGCGCTCGAAGCTCTCGACGTCGTCCCGGAGGGCGTCCGCCCGGCGCTGGAGTTCGGTCGCCCGCGCGGTGACCTCCTGGACCCCGACGCCGAGCGGGTACAGCGCCTCGGGGTCGCCGGTCAGGTCGGCGAGCCGGTCCAGCCGGTCGCCGAGGTCGTCGACCGCGTCCTCGACGGCCGCGAGGTCCTCCTCGAAGGCCGCGAGGCGGGCGGCCACGGCCTCCAGGTCCGCGACGGGCTCGGCCGCCTCGCGCGCGTCCGAGAGGTGGCTCGCGGCCACGTCCCGGCGGTTCTCGGCCGTCGACACGGTCAGCGACGCCTCCGACAGCGCCTCCTCGGCGGCCGACCGGCTCACGACGCCGTCCTCGGCGACCGCCGCCAGCGCCGTTCGGATCGACTCCGGGTGGCCGGTCGCGCCCGCCTCGCGGACGGTCGCCGTCGCCTCGTCGACCGACATCCCGTCGACGTCGACAGTCACGTAGACGCGCTCGTCGTCACTCATGGCCGGGGATACCCGCGGCCCGCCGATATACCTTCCCACTCCGGGACGGACCGTCCCGCGGAGCGGACCGCTCCGGAGCGGCGAGCGCCCACAGAGCGGGCGTCCCGCGGAGCCAGGTGGGTGCCGGGGTCATACGGACCGTTGTAATTCGTTACCGCTATAGCGAGGGAGATCGGTTCGTGTGGG
>JBDGST010000006.1:0-12813 GCA_042217365.1 Haloarculaceae archaeon | reverse complement strand
GGTGTCGCCCATCTTCTCGTCGAACAGCATGTTGTAGGTGAACCGGTCGATGTCCCGGTTCATCCCGATGCCCAGCTCCCCGATCCGCCGGGCGCCCTCGTCGGTGTCCAGGACGGCCGAGAGCACGTCCTCGTTCTTCCCGGCATCGTGGTCGACGACTTCGCCGCCCTCGAAGACGAGTCGGACGTCCTCTATCTCGCGGCCCTGTGCCATCAGCGGCATGTCGAACAGGACCTCGCCCTCGACGCTGTCGGGCACCGGCGCGGTGAACACCTCGCCGCCGGGGAGGTTCTTCTCCGCGTAGTCGTTCTCGGTGATCATCCCGTCGACCGACATCTGCACGTCCGTGGCGTCCCCCGAGACGATCCGCACCTCGCTGGCGTCGTCGAGGATCTCGACCATCTGTGCCTGGAACTCGCGCTGTTCGTCCCAGTCCTTGTTGACGGCCTCGTAGACGAAGTCGGCGTACGCCTCGGTGGACATCTCGGCGTCCTGTGCGTTGCCGGTCGCCGGGTGCTGAGTTCCGACCCAGCGCTTGTCCATGATCTCCTCCTGGAAGGGCTTCATCACCTTCGAGTAGGCGGTGTTCTTCTCCGGAGGGACGTCGCCGGTCTCGTGGGTGTTGCGCGAGGCCCGGACCGAGATCGCGACGTCGATCTCCTCGGCGAGCGCCATCAGCGACGCCGGCGGCTCCTCGTAGTCTCCGGGATCCATCGCCCGCATGAACGCCCGCCGCGAGCGGCTGCTGCCGCCGAGCGTGACGCTCTGGGCCCCTATCTCGCCGATCCGCTCCCGGAGCGCGACCACGAGGTCCTCCGCCGGCGGCCCCGCGGAGATCAGGACCTCGTCGTCCGGCCGGAGGTCGATCGAGTGCTCGGTGACGATGCGCGCGTGCTCTTCGACTCGGGGATCCATAGTCCGTCGTCGGGCGGACGTCCCAAAACGCTTTGCCGAAGGGAACTTCTGTCGGGGCGCTGAAACGCCGGGCCCGCCGCGCCCGCGCTGCGCACGTCTCCGGCGAGGGCGGCGGGCGCTACGCGCGCCCGACGGTCACGAAGAAGGGGACGGTCTCGCGGCGCTCGTACTCGCGGTCGCTCATCTGGTCGGCGACCTCGCGGCCCATGGCCCGCCAGTCCCGGTAGAGCGTCTCGTACTCGCCCTCGCTCGTGTCGCCGGCGAGTATCGTCTCGCGGTCGCCGGCCAGCCCCTCGCCGGTGAGCTTCCGCCGGGCCGCCTCGACGGCCGTCTCGGAGTAGGGCGGTTCGGTCGTCCGCTCGTGGTCGTACCGCTCCGTGGAGACGACCGTCAGCCCGGCCGCCTCGAACAGGTCGGCGGCGTCGGCCCCCAGGGTGACGTCCGTCTCGACGCCGTCGAGGAACCGCCGGCGCGCCCGGCGGGCGAGGGACTCCTCCGCGTCGACCGTCGAGTCGACGCTGACCGCCCCGTTGTCGGGTTCGACCGCGGCCACGAGGTCAGTCGAGACGCGCGCGAACTCGCGGAGCGCCGCGACCGGGTCGGGCAGGTTGATCAGGAGCGCCTGACAGACCACCAGGTCGAACGCGCCGTCGCGAAAGGGGAGGTCCGTCGCGTCGCCCAGCACAGCGGGGGCGACGGCGCTCGCGGCCGACAGCAGCGCCGGGTCGGCGTCGACGCCGACCACCTCGCCCGGCGTCTCCTCGGCGAGGACGCGCGTGAACTCGCCCGTCCCACAGCCGACGTCCAGCACCCGCTCGCGGGTCGGGAGGGCGAGGTCGGACAGCGCCGCGCGCGAGTCCGTCCACATGCCGCGACGCGTCAGCTCCAGGTAGTCGGCGTCGAACCGGCGCACACCCCCCGAGTCGGCGTTCGACGGGCAAAAACCGGTCGGTCCCCGCCGGCGACCGCCGCGAGGTGCCGTCCGCCGTCCACGTCCGACCCGGCCGGCGACCCGCCCGGTCGCTACCCGGCGGATTCGAGCGTGAATTCGATCGCCTCGTAGTCCTCGATGAAGGAGCCGAGGCCGCCGACCGTGGCCCGTTCGCCCTCGAATCGACACACCAGCGAGTGTTCCGTCGGGAAGGAACTCGACACCGGGTGGACGACCGACTGCCGGGCGTTGACGACCGTGCCCGACACCCGGCGCTCCTCGCGGTCGTCGATCGACCTGACGCGTCCCCTGCACTCGACGACGAACCCGTCCCTGAGAAACAGCGTCGCCTCGACGACGGCCCGCCGGAAGTTGTCGTAGGTCTTCGGGAGCGACGGCTGGGGGATCGCGTACACCTCCTCCGCGACCGACCAGGCGTCGGCGAGGAAGTAGCCGTACAGCGCCTGCGCGAACACGGGGTTGTGGATGGTCGACGCCCCGCGGTACTCGTCGTCGAGTTCGTCGTCTACCGGGTCCACGAAGAGCCGGTGACCGTCGATGCCGTACTCCTTGTCCGCGATGCAGAACAGCTGCCGGCTGTTCGACTCCCGGCGCGCGACCGTCGCGGCGCCCTCGAAGCGGTCGCCCCGCCCCGACTCCTCGTCGCTGTGGACCAGGAGGAGGACGAACACGTCCCGGTCGACGGCGGCCGACAGGTCCCCCCGGATCGCCCGGTAGACGTTCGCCGGGACCGACACGACGACCTCGTCGGTCGCCTGCCGAACCCGCTCGCGAACGGACGCCAGTAGCTCGTCGCGCGACCGGTGGAGAACGCCGTCGTAGGGCATGCCGATCCCTGACGCGCCACGGGACGAAAAAGTATGGGACGTTTTTATTACTCGGCGTCGACTGGCGTTCGTATGAGCCGACGAGTGTTGTCAGTGCGTCGAGAGGGCGCCGACGACACCGTCGAACGACGCCTCCGGGACGCCGGCTTCGCGGTCGAGACCGCGACGACGACAGCCGAGGCGCGCGAGACCGTCCTGGGGAGCGACTTCGGGTGCGTGGTGAGCCGCTACGAGGTCCCGCGGGCCGACGGCCTGGAGTTCGGCGGCGGGCTGCGCGTGCTCGACCGGATCCGCGACGTCGACGAGGACGTCCCCTTCATCCTCGTCACCGACATCGTCAACCAGGACGTCGTCCGCGAGGCCATCGGCCGGGACATCTACGACTACGTCAGGCAGAGCGACGAACGGTCGCTGGACAGGCTGGTCAGACAGGTCCGCGTCGCGTCCGGGAACTACCGGACCCGCGAGCGCGTCCGCCAGCTCTCGCGGGTCAACGAACTCATCCGCGACCTCAACAGCCAGCTCGTGCGCGCGTCCTCGACCGACGGGGTGTTCGACGCCGTCTGTGCCGAGCTCACCCGCCTGGACGCCTACGCGTTCGCCTGGGTCGGCACGCGGGACGGCGGCCCCCAGCGCCACAGCGTCGCCGGTTGCCCGGCGGACGAAGACCCCGACCGCCTCGCCCGACCTGTCCTCGCGACGCTCGGCGACCGGACGTTGACCCGAACGGCCGTGCCGTCCGCGGACGCGGCCGGCGACGACGACCCGTGGGCCCCCGCCCGGGCGGCGGGGTACGCGAGCGCGCTGGCCGTCCGGATCCGCCACGAGGACCACGCCTACGCCACGCTGGTCCTGTACGCCGACCGGACCGACGCGTTCGACGAGACCGAGTGCGAGGTGATACGCGAACTCGGCGACACGGTCGGGTACGCCCTGAAGACGATCGAGACGCGACAGGCGCTGGAGGCCCGCGAGCGCGAGCTCCGACGGCAGAACGATCGCCTGGAGAACTTCGCGTCGATGGTCTCGCACGACCTGCGGAACCCGCTACAGACCGCCCGCGGCCGGGCCGAACTCCTCGACGACGCCGACCACGGCGAGACGCTGATAACCGCGCTCGACCGGATGGAGACCATCATCGACAACATCCTCGCGCTCACCCGCGAGGACGACATCGCGGTCGACCCGACCGGCGTCCACCTCGCGTCCTGCGCCCGCGACGCCTGGGCGACCGTCACGACCGCCGGAGCGTCCCTCGCCGTCGAGACGGACGCGACCGTCGTCGCGGACCGCGGGTACCTCGAACAGATATTCGAGAACCTCTTTCGCAACGCGGTCGACCACGGCGGTCCCGATGTCACGGTCAGGGTGACCGACCACCCCGACGGGTTCGCCGTCGCCGACGACGGGCGCGGCTTCGGAGAGGCCGACCCCGACCGCGTCTTCGAGATGGGCGTCACCGGCAACGACGCCGGGAGCGGCTTCGGCCTCGCCATCGTCGAGGAGATCGCCGACGCCCACGGCTGGACCGTCGCCGCGACCGAGAGCGAAGACGGGGGCGCCCGGTTCGTCTTCGACGGCGTCGAGTTCGCAGACTGATCTCCGGCCCGGCACGGCCCCTGGGCGAAACGTCCCGGGGTTGCGCGGCCGTTCACCCCTCCTCGCGCAGTTCCCGCACCTTCTCGACGTTCCAGGCGTAGCTCCGGCCGTCCTCGGTCGGCGTCTCCAGCACGAACGGCAGGTCCCGCAGGGCCTCGTGGGTGACGATGGCCCGCATCCCGTCCTCGCCGATGTGACCGTCGCCGACGTGGGCGTGCTCGTCCTTGTTCGTCCCGCACTCGTGTTTGGAGTCGTTGAGGTGGAGACACGCCAGGCGCTCCAGCCCCACGACGTCGTCGAACGCCGCGACGGTCTCGCGGACCGCCTCGGGCGTCGAGAGGTCGTACCCCGCCGCGAAGGCGTGGGCGGTGTCGAGACAGACCCCCAGGTCCCGCTCGGAGCGGTCGAGGACGGCCGCCAGGTGTTCGAAGTCGCCGCCGAGTTTCGTGCCCGACCCCGCGTCGGACTCGACGAGGACGGTGACGCCGTCGGGCACGTCGAGTTCGTCCAGCGCGCTCGCGGCGTTGTCGAGCCCCGCCTCGACGCCCGCGCCCGTGTGAGCGCCCAGGTGGACGTTGACGTACTCGATCCCGAGCGCGTCGGCGGCGTCGACCTCCTTCTGCATGGAGTCGATCGACTTCTCGCGGAGGTCGTCTTTCGGGGTACAGAGATTGACCAGGTACGAGGAGTGGATGACCCACGGCTCGATGTCCTCGGCTGCCGTCGTCTCGCGGAAGCGCTCGGTCTCGTCGTCACCGAGGTTCGGGTCCTGCCAGACCTGGGGCGAGTGCGTGAATATCTGCCCGCAGTTGCCGCCGATCTCCAGCTGTTCCTCGACCGCGTTGTCCACGCCGCCCGCGATGGACGTGTGGGCCCCGATCCTGAGCATGGCAGACGACAGGGAAGCGCCGCTCAAAGTCGTGTCGGACTCCCGACCGCACCGGGGCTGACTGCACTCGCGGCGAACGGACCGCTCCGGCCCACCCGGTCGGGTCCTCGCCGCGGCGTCTCTCCCGTCCCCGTTCACCCGGTCGGGTCCTCGCCGCGGCGGGTCCACGCTTCGGTGCCGTACTTCCGCTCGGCCAGGCCCCGGGCGCGGTCGAGTTCCGCGTCCGTCCAGGCCCCGGCCTCCGCGCCGGCCCAGTCGGCGAGGGCCTCCTCCAGCGCCGCGACGGTTTCCTCGCGGCTCGCGCCGACGCGGTCCCGAACCGACGCGACGCGGTCGTCGAACTCGGCGGGGGTCGTCCCCGGGTCGGCGAAGCAGGCGAGGTGGCGCTCGGTCCCCCGCGCGAACGTGATCGAACCGTGCTGGATGACCGCGTCGCGCTGGCGGTACTGGGCGTTCCCGGACAGCTTCCGGCCGTCGCCCGCGACGACGTCGTGGGCCGGGTTGAGCTCCCGTAGGTAGCACGCGGGCCGGTAGACGGCGGGGCGCTCCTCGTCGGCGAACCCGGCGTCGAGGCCCAGGGCGTCGAGCGCGTCGAACAGCGGCTCGCAGAGCAGTTCGTACGAGTCCATGAGGTCGCCCGGGAGTTCGTCGGCGGGCGCGACGACCGAGTAGGAGACGTCACCCCGGCTGTCGTGGTAGATGGCGCCCCCGCCGGTCGGGCGCCGGGTGACGGTGATCCCAGCGCGCTCGCAGAACGCCCAGTCTATCGTCCCGGGGTCCTGGTGGTAGCCCAGCGAGAGGGTACTCGGCTCCCAGCGGTACACCCGGACGGTCCGGGGCCCGCCGTCGGCCGCCGTCTCGGCGGCCACCTCGTCGAGCGCCATGTTCGTCGGGCCGGTCCGCGACTCCTCTCGGATCAGGCGCCACTCCCCGTCGGCGCGGTCCATGCCGGCGGTTGGACAGGCGGACCCAAATCCGTTGCGTCGCGGGAGCCCCGGAAGCCAGCGGAGAACGGGAGCCCCGGAAGCCCGCGGAGAACGGGAGCCCCGGAGGCCGGGGCGAGGATCGACGCCCGGTCGACTCAGAACGGCCCGGCCGAGACCACGCGGTGCATCACCGACCGCTCGGCGCGCCGGAGAAGTTCCGCGGCGGTGCCGGGCGTGCAGTCCAGGCGGTCGCCCACGTCGGCGACGCTCCCCTCGCGGGGCGTCTCGTAGTAGCCGACGTCGACCGCGGCGGCGACGGCCTCGAACTGACGGTCGGTCAGCCCCCCCGCGGCGTCGAGGCGGCGGGCGTCGTACTCGCCGACCTCCAGCACCTCGACGTCCATCCCCTCCGGGGTCGCATCGACGGCGTCCTGGAGTCGGTCGGCCGGCCCGACGACCGTCACCCGGACGGTCCCCTCGGCACGGTACTCGACCGGCATGAGCCCCACCAGTCCCGGCTGCGAGAACGCGCCGACGAACTCCCGGCTCGCGCCGGTCACCTCCTCGCGGACGTAGAGGTAGAACGACTCGTCGGGACACGGCGAGAGTTCGTAGGCGTCGATGGAGGACACACCGTCCAGCGCCGTCTCGTAGGGCTCGACCGGCCCCTCGACGTGGAAGAGGAAGGCGCCGGTCCCGTCGACCGGCGGCGAGAACTGCAGGAGCCGGGAGACCGCGTACCCCTCGCGCTCGACGACGAACTGGTGCATCGGGTGGCGGTCACCGGGCGACTGGTGGACCGCGACGCGGAGGTAGCGCATGGGGTGGGATGTCACCGGCACCACATAAACCCACCTCAATAAAGAGGGGTAATCGCCAGGCAGAGGAGGCGCGTAGCGCGTCGCATGTCGCAGGCGACAGGCCGACACCGTGCCGAGGACGGCGACGTGGACCCGTCCGAAGCAGTCCCCGCGGACGCGCTGGTCGACACCGAACAGCACCTGAACGCCCCGGCGGTCGTCGTGCGCGCCGACCGCGTCCAGGAGACGCTGCGCGCGCTGCGCGAGGAGGCCGGGCTGGACCACCTCTCGTGTGTGACCGGCCAGGAGTACGACGACCGCTACGAGTCGGTCTATCACCTCAGGAGTTACGACGACCCGACGCGCGAGGCGTCCGTCGTGGTCCCCTCTCCGAAGTCGGCCCCGCGCAGCGAGTCGGCCGCCCCGGTCTACCGGACGGCGGACTGGCACGAGCGGGAGGCCTACGACCTGGTGGGGATCGAGTACGACGGCCACCCCGACCTCCGGCGGATCCTGCTTCCCGAGACGTGGCAGGGCCACCCGCTGAGCCGGGACTTCGACGAGGAGCAGCCACAGATCGTCACGCTGCGCGAGATGGCCAACCCGCTCCGTGAGGACCGGCACGGCGGTTCCGCGAGCGCCGGCGCGGGTGCGGATTCGGCGAGCGCCGGGAACGCACCCGCGACAGCGAGTGCCGGGAGCGAGGCCGCCTCCGAGACGATGCACCTCAACGTCGGTCCCCACCACCCCGCCACGCACGGCGTCCTTCACCTCGGTGTCACGCTGGACGGCGAGCACGTCGCCGACGTCGAGCCGGACCTGGGGTACATCCACCGCTGCGAGGAGCAGATGTGCCAGTCGGGCACCTACCGCCACCAGATCATGCCCTACCCCGACCGCTGGGACTGGGGCGGCGCCGGGCTCTGCAACGAGTGGGCCTACGCCCGCGTCGCCGAGGACCTCGCGGACGTCGACGTACCCGAGTACGCGCAGGTGATCCGGACGATGTCGGCCGAGCTCTCCCGGATGCTGTCGCATTTCCTCGCCGTCGGGACCTACGCGCTGGACGTGATAGGCGAGTTCACGGCCGCGTTCATGTACGGGATCCAGGACCGCGAGCGCGTCCAGAACCTCCTGGAGGACCTGACCGGCCAGCGGCTCATGTTCAACTACTTCCGGATCGGCGGGGTCGCGTGGGACCTGCCCGACCCCCGCGAGGCGTTCTTCGAGGAGGTCCGCGGGTTCCTCGACGGGCTCCCCCAGCGGCTCGCCGAGTACCACGACCTGCTGACGAGCAACGAGGTGTTCCAGCTCCGGACCGTCGACACCGGACACCTCGACCCCGCGACGGCCAGGCAGTACGGCGTGACCGGGCCGGTCGCGCGCGGGTCGGGCATCGACTACGACCTGCGGCGCGACGACCCCTACGGCTACTACGACCAACTGGACTGGGACGTCGTCACCGAGGACGGCTGTGACAACTACTCGCGGGTCCTCGTCCGCATGCGCGAGGTCGAGCAGTCGGCGCGCATCATCGAGCAGTGCGTCGACCTGCTGGAGGACTGGCCCGAGGACGAGCGCGAGATCCAGTCGAACGTCCCCCGGACGCTCCGCCCGGACACCGACACCGAGGTCTACCGCGCCGTCGAAGGCGCCAAGGGCGAACTCGGGATCTACATCCGCTCGGACGGCACCGAGAAACCCGCCCGCTTCAAGATCCGCGGCCCCTCGTTCTCGAACCTGCAGGCGCTGCCCGAGATGGCCGAGGGCGAGTACGTCGCCGACCTCATCGCGACGATGGGGAGCCTCGACACCATCATGGGCGAAGTCGACCGGTGAGTACCTCCCGGACCGGACCGGCGGTGAGACGGGGCCGGGTTCGTCGTTCGTCGGATCAGGACACCGATACAGACGGCATTACGACCCGCGAAAGTCGACGTTCGTCGACACACGAGTGTCTTGTGGCCGAACAGTACCACGAACGTCGAACTTATCTTCAGATTCCGTCGATAGAGGGCCCGAAATTGGTGAAATAGGCGTTTGAGCCATCGGCGGCACTAACAAGAGGGGTGTCAAACGGTGACACATGCACAGGGTTGCACTGACGGTAGTCGTGACCGCACTGGTAGCCGTGGCGGGCTGTGCAGGCGGCGGAGGCACTGGGGGACCGGGCGGGAACGGAGCACCCGCGCAGGCGGCCGGCGGCAGCGGGGGAAGCGGCGGCGGGAGCGTCGGCGTCTCGGTCGGGGGCGCACAGGACGCCAACGCGTTCCGGAAGAACGTCCGCAACGGGTACGTGCCCCAGCCGACGGACCTGACCTACGAGGGGCTGTTCCACGACTACTACTTCGACACGGGGCGACGCGAGCCCTGCGAGGCGAAGTTCTGTCCGTCCTACAGCGTCGCCGTGACGCGGGACCCCCTGTCGAACGAGACGGAGCGGTTCGTGACGGTCGGGCTCAACTCCGGGCTCTCGAAGGCCGACTTCGAGCGGAAGCCGCTGAACCTCGTCGTCGTCGTGGACACGTCGGGGTCGATGAGCGAGCAGTTCGACGAGTACTACTACGACGGCGGCGAGCGGAAGACCGTCGAGGAGAACGAACCGAAGATGGCCGCCGCGAAGGAGGCGGTCGTCTCGATGCTCGACCAGTTGAACGCGAGCGACCGCGTGGCGGTCGTCGGCTACGACGACGACGCCAGCGTCGTCCAGGACCTCCAGCGGGTCGGCGAGACGGACGTGGCGGACCTGCGGTCGGACGTCCGCGACCTGCGGGCCGACGGCGGGACGAACCTCGACGCCGGGATGCGGACGGCCCACCGCCTCGTGGCCGACCGGGGGTCCGACAGCGGGCGGGAGACGCGGGTCGTCTACGTGACCGACGCGATGCCCAACGTCGGGGACACGGGCGGGGAGTCGCTGAAAGACCGGCTCCGGTCTCACGCCAGCGAGGGGGTCCACTCGACGTTCGTCGGGGTCGGCGTCGACTTCAACTCGCGGCTGACCGAGGTCGTCGCGACCGTCAAGGGGGCCAACTACTACAGCGTCCACTCGCCCGCGGAGTTCGACGAGCGGATGGACGAGAGCTTCTCGTACATGGTGACGCCGCTGGCGTACAACCTCTCGCTGTCGGTCGTCGGCGACGGCTACGAGATCGAGACGGTCTACGGGTCGCCCCAGGACGACAGGGCAAACGCCACGCTGATGAGCGTCAGGACGCTGTTCCCCTCGCGGCGGGAAGGCAACAAGACGGAGGGCGGCGTCGTCCTCCTGGAGGTCGAGAAGCAACGCGAGGACGCCACCTTCCGGGTCCGGGCGAGCTACGAGGACACCGACGGGAGTACCCGCGCCGTGAACAGGACCGTCGGGTTCGCGGACCACGACCCGCCCTACTACGGATCGAGCGGCGTCCGGAAGGCGGTCGCGCTCGCGGAGTACGGGACCCTCATGCGCAACTGGATGGTCCACGAGCGGGCCAGCGCCAGCGGCGACGAGGCGCCGGTCCCGGCGGAGGGCGGGGCCATCGAGCACCGGCAGTTCGACAGCGAGTGGGAGCAGACGTCGGTCGACCTCCGCGTGAGCGGGCCGTACGACGAGCGCATCCGGCGGTTCCTGCCCTACTTCCGCGCCCAAAAGCGGACGCTCGGGGCCGAGCGGATGGCCAAAGACCTCGCGATCCTGCGAGCGCTCGCGAACGAAACCGCCGAGTCGACCGGCGGTTCCGGAGACGGGACGACGGGCGGGGACTCGCTGACGGGGGAAACCGGGGACCGCCGCCAGGCCACCGCGACGACCACGCCCGCCGGCGGGACGTCGAGCGCGGGGCTGCTGGGGGCGGGGGACGTCGGCCCGGTGGTCGGGGTCCTGAACCTGCTCCTGACGGTCGCAGTCGCCGCCTACGGGATCAAGCAGAAACGCCGGTCCCGGGACGCCGACCCGGACCTCCGGCGGTAAGCGGCGCGGCCCCGGTTTCACAGGAGCTGTCACACTGACAGCGACTGATACGGGTCGCCGTGACAATTTACCGGGACGGCCACACGCAGTCGTGCGGTCGGTCCGGTAATGACTGACAGCGGTCCGTATGAGAGCAGTCCGTCTCAGAACAGACCCACGCCGACCGCGTACGGCCAGGACCCCCCGCCGACCGCCAGCAGCACCAGCGCGCCGCCCGCCAGCGAGACGTTCTTCAGGAAGTGGGTCATCTCGTCCTGGGCCTGGTCTTCGGGGACCGCCCAGAAGTCGTGCATCGTCACCGCGGAGACGAGCAGGAACGTCGCCAGCGCGCCCGCCCCCAGGACCGGGAAGGCGCCAGTGACGACGCCAGCGCCGGCGAGCACGAGCAGTCCGCCCGAACCCAGCACCGCCAGCCTCGGCGCGGGCAACCCCTTGGCCTCCGCGTAGCCCGCCATGGTCTCCGCATCGCCGAAGTGGTTGACGCCCATGAACGCGAGCACGCCGCCCAAAAGCACCCGACCGAGGAGGAACGCGACCTCGCCGACCGGCGACTCGACTACCACCGGGCGAACACCCCCGGACCGCTCGCCGCGGTGCGTCGGCTGCTGTCCGCTATGTTCCGCTCGACACTGACCGTGGAACGTGCCTCTGCCATCGACGCCGCGTAGGGCCCCGGCACACATATACGTTATCTGACAGAGGTGTCACCGGGGGACACCGGTGTCACCCGGTGAGCGATCAGTGACCGGCAGTTTCAAAACGTTATCGGGTTCGGAAACGAACCACTCAAGTGCGCTCGGACTCTCCGATGGGACATGGGAGCGAACGGCGACCCGACGGCGAGCAACCCGGAGGCGTGTCCGGTCGTGGAGTCCCTCGAACAGATCGGTTCGCAGTGGCGGCTGGTCGTGCTGTACGACCTGCAGGACGGCGAGAAGCGGTTCAACGAGCTCAAGCGTTCGACCGGCGCGAGTTCGCGGACGCTCTCGCGCGTGCTCGACGACCTCCGGGAACTGGGGTTCGTCGACCGCCGGATGGAGGAGGACGCCCCGGTCGCGACGTTCTACTCGCTGACGGCAAAGGGGGAGTCGCTCTGTCCCGTCTTTGACGCCATCGAGGCCTGGGCCGACGAGTGGCTCGACGTGCCGGCCGACGAGGGAGAGACCGCGACGGCCGTCGAAGCGGTCGTCGGCGAATAGCGCGCGGACCGGGCGAGAGTTCCCGGGTGCCGCCGGTCGCGAAAGAGACTATTGGGTCGGCGCGGAACCCCCGGGCGTGACGCGAGCCCTCCACCTCTTCGGGTCGATTCACGTCGACCGACCGTCGGTCGTCAGGTCGGAACTGGACCTCCCGACCTACGGCGTCGACCCGCAGTACGACCTGCTCTGTTCGCACGGCGGCGCCGAGTTCGTCGCGGCTAACTGGGTCGGACTCCTCGGCGCGGTCGCCCTGTCGCCCCGCGCCGCCGCGGTCTCGCTGGGCGCGCTCGCGGCCGGCGTGGCCGCCGTCTCGGGCGCGGCCCGCGTCTCGGAGACGGCGGCGTCACTGCTCGCCGTGCCGGCGACGATCGCCTGGGTCGCGCTGCTGGCCCTGGGGTCCCTCTCGTGGCCGGTCGCCGGAGGCCTCCTCGCGTTCGCCGCCGTCGCCTGGCGGACGGCCGACCGCCGGAACGAGGCGATACTCGAACGGATCGCAGCGGTGAGCGACCGCGACGGCGTCGAGAACGGCGTGCTGGTCGTCGGCAAGGCCCACCTCCCCGACCTGCGGGACCGCGCCGACGAGTCGCTCGCGGTCGGAGCGGTGTGGGCGCGCCGGTTCTGCAGGCGCGGCCAACGCCGGGCCGGGCCGGCCGGGGACGCCGCGGAGTGAGTGACCCCAGGTCTCGACCGGCGGGGAGGGTGGCGCTGCGAATGACAGAATCCGTGCGCGGGATTGTGATCGGTGAAGTGACCG
>JBDGST010000024.1:0-12901 GCA_042217365.1 Haloarculaceae archaeon | reverse complement strand
ACCGGCAGACGTCGGGCCCGCGGCGACCCCCGTGTGGGGGCCGACGAGCGGTTACTCTGCCCCGCGGGAATCGGGTGGGGCGCCGGGCGCGTGCCCGTCCGGTTCCGCGGACGGATCGGATCCGGGCAGGTAGATGGCGTTCTCGCGCCCGAGTCTGACCTTGACGATCCGGTGCTGGTCGGCCATCTGCGAGAGCAGGCGGCTCACCTTCGCCTTCGACCAGTCGGTGATCTCGACGATGTCGCTCTGTCGCATCTGCCCGTCCGCGGCCTCGAGCATCTGCTCGATCACGACCTCGTCCTTGACGAGGTCCTGGCTCGCGGCCTCGAACGCCGCCGATGGCGAGGAGCGTCGGTCGGGCCCGGGCGCGACGTCGTCGACCCCGGAACGGGGGGTCGCGGGCGCGTGTCCGCTCGACGAGCGCGCGCCGGCGCTGGCGCTCGCCGTCGCCGTGAGCGGGCCGACCGTCGGAGCCGTCGGCAGGGCGGTCCGAGCGAGCCGCGCCAGGCCGGACGCCGTCCACTCGCGACCGCTGCGGATCCGTTCGATCAGCGAGACGATCAGCAGCCCCACGAGGAACCCGAAGACGAAACAGACGAGGACGATGCCGACGACCACCGCCACGGAGAAGCCGCTGGTCGGGTTGGTCCCGAGCTGGCGTTCGCGGGCGTCGGAGATGCCGTCGCCGTCGGTGTCGGCCGCGAGGGGGTCGGTGCCGGCCGCCATCTCCGCGCCGTCGTCGAGCCCGTCGCCGTCGCTGTCGGCGGCCATCGGGTCGGTCCCGAGCTCGCGCTCCCGGGGGTCGGCGAGCCCGTCGCCGTCGGAGTCGGTCCGCCCGAGATAGGTCCCCTGCTGGGCCTCCGCGCGGTTGGAGAGGCCGTCGCCGTCGAGGTCGCCGTCCCGGGCGACGTAGACGACCGAGACCGTCCGCTGGGCGACGACGTCACCGGAGCCGGCCTCGCGCACGACGAACGTCGGCGTGGGGGTGGCCGCCGAACGGTCCCAGTAGTACTGGACCGTCGTCTCGCCCGCCCCCGCACCGAGCGAGATGCAGGAACCCTCGCCCGCGCCGGCCCGGCAGAGCACGTACTGCCCCTGGTCCGGTCGGCTGACGGTGACGCTCAACTCGGTTCGCTCGGACGACCAGTGGTAGACCGTCTGCCGGCTCGCCGACGGCACGTCGGCGTGAACGGCGGTCACCTCGGTGATCGCGGGGTGGGAGACCTGCTGCGTTCCACTCGCTGCCGGGGCCACGGGAGTCGCGGCAGCCGCCGGCGCGAGGAGCCCGACGAGCAGGAGCGCGAGGATGACCCCACTCAGCCCGGCGCCGCTGACGCGGGGGGTCGTTGGCATGGTAAACGACAGATTACCTCGCATAATACAAAAATTTGGCTCTTATTTACTGACTATGACGAAAGCTAATCGGAAAAGGGTCTATTCTCAGACATACATTCAGTAATATGCTATACATGTAGTGGATGGTTCCGCGCCGTGTTAATGCGATTAGCGGGAATCAAAACGTGTTGGTTGAAAATGATTACGAATTAAACTTTCTCTGGTATACCCGAATAATCGGGGCTCAATAGCACAGTTCGGTCAGAATCGCCCGCGAATGGTCCCAATCTGTGACGAACCGGGCGGCGCGGGCCGAGCGTGGTCGGGATGAGCGCGGTCGGGACGACGTCGGAAGGGTGGACGAGCGGAGGTCGGAGGAGAGGCCGGTCAGTCCGAGGTACCACCGGGGGGGCGGGGGGCGGCCGCGGTGGACAGGAGGTCCGTCGGACGGGCCGCCGGGCCGGTGTTCGCGCGGTCGAGCCAGGTCGCCAGGTCGTTGACGCGGAGCTTGACGCGCCACGGGAGGCGCCGCACCGACGGCTCGTCGGCGAAGGCCGTCCGGTCGAGACCGGTGCGGTCGTAGAGCCGCCCCCGGTCGGGCCACGGTCCCTCGTAGGCGTCGACGCCCGGGAGCGTCCGCCGCACGAAGTTGCGGACCTGGTTGAGCGTGTAGGAGTCGTACGGCCGGTCCGGGGGACGATGCCGGAGGAGGTCTCCGTCGAGTCGGCGGATGGCCCGGAGGAAGGTCCGGGTGTTGCGGTGGGTCGGCGGCGTCGAGAGGTGCCAGTCGACGAGCTCGCTGTCGACGGCGACGCACGACTCGAGGAAGTGGTCGATCAGGTGGAACCGGAACGAGCGAGTCGGCTGGTTCTGGACGCCGAACAGCGCCATCCCGTCGTAGGTCGACGCGAAGCGCTCGTCGTGTCCCTCCAGGACCTCAGACACCCGCCGTCGGAGGAACGCGACGCCGTCGTCCTCGGGGACCGCGTCGGTCTCGAGGAAGCGGTCGCACTCCGGCCGGTAGCCGAACTTCCCGGCGAAGTGCTCGGCGACGTCGGGGTCCGGATCGAGCCGGTAGGGCGGGCAGGTGTGCTCGAACAGGTCGACGCCGTCGAGGGGGAGGAAGTGCCCCCTGAGGAGCGTGTCCCCCAGCGCGCCGTGGTAGACGACGTCGACGTCCATGCGGTCGGTGTAGCCGCCGTGGTGGACGTGGAGGGACTCCATCAGGCCGTGGCCGTACTGCACCGTCGACCAGTCGGTGCCGATGTAGCGGTCGTCGAGTTCGAGCGTCCGGTGCCCGACGCCGTACTGGCCCGCGACGCGGCGGGCGACTCCGACCTCCGAGCTCTCCGCGCGCCCGAGGGTGTAGGCGACGTCGATCCCGCTGATGCCGGACAGCAGCAGCCGCGAGTCGTACCCGCCGCTCAGGAGCGCGCCCGCCCGCCCCGGGAGCCCGTCCCGGCGCTCGAGCGCCCGCCGGAGGCGCGCGGCCAGTTCGCCGACGTAGTCGAACGACTGCGGCTCGTAGACGAACCGGTCCAGGTGGACCGGCCCGGCGGGAGTGAGGCCGCCGTCGAACGGGAGCCGGTCGAGTCCAGCCAGCACGGTCCGGTCGCCGAGGACGGCCCCGAACTGCAGGAACTCCAGGAGCGGCTCGGCCCGCACGTCCGGGTCGACGAGCGTGCGAGACAGCGCCGCGGGGTCGGTCCCGAAGGCGCGCTCGCCGTCCACGATAGCGTAGTAACACTCGCGCGAGCGTACGGCGTCGGTGGCGACGAGCGGGCCGCGTGAGGCGTGCTCGAGCGCGACCACGTACGAGCCGTTCAGCTCCGCCAGCGCCTCGCGCCCCCGCTCGGCGTACTGCGAGAGGAGCCACCTCCCGGGGTCGGCGCCGGCGTCGGTCGGCAGGTACGCCTCACCCCAGAGCGCACAGCAGCCGTCGGCCGTCTCGGCCGCGAACGACCGGCCGGGGGTCCCGACCCACGGGTCGCTGACGCCGACCGTGAGCGTCGGTCCGGAGACGACCGCGTCGAGTGCGTCCGGGTCGCGGAGTCGATCGAGCGTCGACCGCCCGCCGAAGGCCCCGAACAGCCCCTTGTTCGCTGCCATCCTCACTCGACGGTGACGCTCTTGGCGAGGTTCCGCGGCTTGTCGATCGGGCGGTCCAGGAGGTCGGCGGCGTGGTAGGAGATGAGCTGAAGCTGGACGTTCGCCAGCAGCGCCTGGCAGACCGGGTGCGCGTCCGGGACCCACAGGTGGGCGTCGGCCACGCCGAGCCCGTCGTGATCGTCGGGGCCGACGCCGACGATGTCGGCGCCCCGGGTCTGGGCCTCCATCGCGTTGGTGAGCGTCTTCTCGCCCCCCTCGCCGAAGAACAGCGCGAACACCGGGGTGTTCGGCGTGACCAGCGCCAGCGGCCCGTGTTTGAGCTCTCCCGAGGCGAACGCCTCGGCGTGCTCGTAGGTGATCTCCTTGAACTTCAGCGCCCCCTCCATGGCGACCGGGCGGGCGAACCCCCGGCCGATGAAGAAGTACGCGTCGTGGGCGAACAGCTCCCCGGCGAGGTGGCGGGCGTCGTCGCGCGCGAGGACGGACTCGATGTGGTCCGGCAGGGCGACGATCGACGCCGCCAGTTCCCGCCGGTCCTCGCGCGGGGACATCCCGTCGACCTCGCGGGCCAGCACCTGCGAGAGCAGCACCAGCGTGACGGCCTGCGAGGAGAACGTCTTGGTCGCGGCGACGCCGATCTCGGGCCCCGCGCGGATGAAGATCGTGTGGTCGGCCTCGCGGGCCGCGCTGGAGCCGGTGACGTTGGTCACCGCCAGCGTCGGCGCGCCCTCGTCGGCGGCGCGGCGCATCGCCGCGAGCGTGTCGGCGGTCTCGCCGCTCTGGGTCACCGCGACGACCAGCGTCTCGTCCGAGATGGGCGTGTTCGCACAGGTGTACTCGCTGGCGCGGAACGCCTGCGCCCGGAAGCCCGCGTCCTCCAGGAGGGTCGCGCCGAACAGCGCGGCGTGGTAGGAGGTGCCGCAGGCGACGAACTGGACCTCTTCGATCCCCGCGAACGCGTCGGTGTCGAGGCCCTCGAAGTCGAGGCTCCCGTCGTCCGGATCGATCCGCCCCTCGATGGTGTTGGCGAGGGAGTTCGGCTGCGTGTGGATCTCCTTGAGCATGTAGTGGTCGTAGGCGCCCTTGCCGGTCTCCTCCGGGCTGATGTCGACTGTCTCGGACTGGCGCTCGACCGCGTCGCCTTCGAGGGTCGTCACGGCGGTCTCCTCGGGGGTGATCACCGCCACATCGCCGTCCTCGAGGAACAGCACCTCGTCGGTGTACTCGAGGAACGCCGGGACGTCGCTGGCGAGGTAGTTGGCGGTCTCGCCGAGGCCGACGACCAGGGGCGAGCCCTCCCGGGCGGCGTAGATCGCGTCGCGGTCGCCGATCAGCGCCGCGATGGCGTAGCTCCCTTTCAGGTCCGAGACCGCCCGGCGGAACGCCGCCTCCGCGGGGGTGTCCTCGTCGCGGTAGTGGTCGACGAGGTGGGGCACGACCTCGGTGTCGGTGTCGCTCTCGAACTCGTAGCCGCGGGCGCGCAGCCACTCGCGGAGGTCGGCGTGGTTCTCGATGACGCCGTTGTGGACGACTGCGACCTCACCGTCCGCGCTCGTGTGGGGGTGGGCGTTGACGTCGGTCGGCGGGCCGTGGGTGCTCCAGCGGGTGTGGCCGATCCCCACCGAGCCGTCGCCCACGGCGGCGTCGATCTCCTCGCTGATGTCGGAGACCTCGCCCGAGCGCTTGTGGACCGAGAGCCCGGAGCCGTTCTCGACGGCGATGCCGGCGGAGTCGTACCCCCGGTACTCCAGGGTCTGCAGGGCCGAGAGGAGTTCGGGAACCGCGTTGCCCTCGCCGGCCCGGCCGACGATCCCGCACATCAGTAGTTCCCTCCGCTCGCCGGCGTGCGAGGCCGGCAGTCAGTCCCGCTTCGATGCGTCGATGCCCAGTGGGCGTCGATTCGGCTCGGTCGGTGTTGGGAAGGCATGGTTCTGTACAGCGCGACGTCAACATCGCCCTGGTCAACGAGCTCGCGAAGGTCTTCGACGAGCTCGGGATCGACACCCGGTCGGTCCTGGCGGCCGCCGGCACCAAGTGGAACTTCCACGAGTACGAACCGGGGCTGGTCAGCGGCCACTGCATCCCGGTCGACCCCTACTACCTGACCTACCGCGCGACGCGCGAGGGCGTCACGCCGACGCTGATCCGGACCGCCAGGGAGGTCAACGAGTCGATGAGCGACCACGTGGCCGCCAAGGTGGTGCAGGCGCTGAACGACACCGGGCGCACCCCGCAGGGGAGCCGCGTCCTCGTGCTCGGGGTCACGTACAAGCCGGGCGTCGGCGACGTCCGCAGCGCGAAGATCGGCGACGTGATCGACGCGCTCCAGTCGGCCGGCGCCGAGCCGGTGGCCTACGACCCCCACGCCTCGCGCGAGCAGATCCGCGAGCAGTTCGGCATCCCGAACCGCGAGTCGCTCTCGTTCGACGGGATCGACGCCGTCCTCCTGGCGACGCCGCACCCCGAGTTCGACGACCTCCGGCTGGAGGCGCTCGCGGGCTCGCGGGACGAGCCGATCGGGGTCGTCGACGTCTCCGGGACGCTCGCCGAGGCCAGCACCCCCGACGGCGTGGTCTACCAGAGGGTCTGAGCATGTACCGCGGCCACACAGTCGCGGTCGTCGTCCCGGCGTACAACGAGGCCGACCACGTCGGCGACGTGATCCGGTCGTTGCCCTCGTTCGTGGACCGGGTCTACGCCGTCGACGACGACTCGACCGACGGAACGTGGGACACGCTCATGGAGCACGGGACGATCGAGCGCTTCGCGGACCTCTCGGCCCCGCTCGACCGCGGCCCCGACGACGAGTTCGACGTCGTCCCCATCGGCCACTTCGAGAACCGGGGGGCGGGCGGCGCCCTCAAGACGGGCTACCGGCGGGCGCTCCGGGACGGCGCCGACGTGACCGTCGCCATCGACGCCGACGGGCAGATGGACCCCGACCAGATGCACCGGCTGCTCGACCCCATCGTGGACGGCGCCGCCGGCTACGCGAAGGGCGACCGGCTCGCGACCCCCGAGTCGCGGGCGGCGATGCCGCCGTTCCGGCTGCTCGGAAACTGGATCCTGACTGGCCTGACGAAGGTCTCCTCGGGCTACTGGGGGGTCCGCGACCCGCAGAACGGCTACACCGCCATCTCCCGGGAGGCGCTCGCGGCCGTCGACCTCAACGCGGTCCCGGACGACCACGACTACACGAACGACCTGCTGACGCGGCTCAACGTCGCCGGCGTCCGCGTGGCCGACGTGGAGATGGACGCCGTCTACGGCGACGAGTCGAGCACGATCAGCTACGGCGGCTTCATCCCGCGGACCTCGATGACCCTGCTCAGGTCGATGGGCTGGCGGCTCTACGCCCAGGACCGACCGGTCGGATCCCACCCGCTGATCCTGCTGTACGTGATCGGGGTGGCCATCGGTGCCGTCGGCGTCGGCGGCGGGGTCTGGGCCGCCTGGTGGACCCTGACCGGTGCGGGCCAGCCCGACGCCGTCGGCGTGATGGCGTTGATGATCGTCGCCGGGCTCGTGCTGCTGGTCGCGATCGGTCTCGACGTGGGCCGGACCGGGACCCACGAGGTGATCCGACGGTGACCTGTCGGGTCGCCGACGGTGAGTCGCCGGGTGCTCCGCCGTTGTGCAGCCGGGTGATCCGCCGATGAGGATCCTCGTCACGATCCAGCACGCCGGCCACGTCCACTTCTTCAAGCACGCCATCGCGGAGCTCCGGGCGGCCGGCCACGAGGTCCACGTCTTCGCGCGCGACAACGAGCTGTCGACGACGATGCTGGACCGCTGCGGCATCGAGTACGAACTGCTGGCCGGCCCCAGCGACTCGCTGCCGTCGCTGGCGCGGGCCCAGGCGGTCTACGAGCTCCGGCTGCTGCGGCGGGCCCGGGAGCTCGACCCCGACGTGATGACCGCCATCGGCGGCGTCGCCGTCTCGCACGTCGCCGGCCTCGTGGGCGCGCGCAGCGTCGTCTTCTACGACACCGAGCACGCGACGATCATCTGCCGGCTGGCGTTCCCCTTCGCCGACACCGTCTGCACGCCCGAGTGTTACGGGCGCGACGTCGGCGCGAACCAGGTCCGCTACCCGGGCTACCACGAGCTCGCGTACCTCCACCCGGACCGGTTCGACCCCGACCCCGCCGTGCTGGAGGGCCTCGGCGTCGACCCGGACGACCGGATCGCCGTCGTCCGCCTGGGAGACTGGGGCTCGTCCCACGACGTCGGCGCCAGCGGCTTCGAGGACCCCCGGGCGGTCGTGAGGGCGCTCGCCGACGAGGGGGCGACCGTCTTCGTCGACGCCGAGGGGTCCCATCCGACCGGACTCGACGCCCGCCGCCTGGACATCGCGCCGGAGCGGCTCCACGACCTGCTCTACTACGCCGACCTCTACGTCGGCGAGGGGGCCACGACGGCGGCGGAGTGTGCGGTCCTCGGGACGCCCGCCGTCTACGTCAGCTCGCTGGAGCTGGGCTACCTCTCGGAACTGCAGTCGCGGTACGGACTCGTGTGGAACTGCACGGGCCCGGATCGCGACGAGCGGGCCGTCGAGACCGCCCGGCGCCTCGTCGCCCGCGACGACGCAGTCTGGCAGAGCCGCCGCGACCGGCTGCTCGCGGAGAAGGTCGACGCGACGCGAGTCGTGCTCGAACAGCTCACCGGGGCCGACGCCGCCAGCGAACGCGCGTCGGTCGCCCCCGGCCCACCGACGAGGAGCTAACATGCGCACGCTTCACCTCACGACGGACAGACGGTCGTTCTTCGAACAGCAGATCGACGCCCTCCGCGACCTGGGGGTCGAGTGCGACGTGCTGGAGGTCCCGGGGGAGTACGCTGCCGACGACCCCCGGACCGCCTCGGACTACGCGCGCTACGCTCCCCGGGTCCTCCGACGGGCCCGGGAGTACGACCTGGTCCACGCCAACTACGGCCTCGTCGCGCCGTTCGCGCTGGCCCAGCCGACCCGCCCCGTCGTCGTCACCTTCTGGGGGACCGACCTGATGGGCGAGTACCGCTGGCTCCGCCAGCTGAGCCGGACCAGCGCGCGGCTCGCCGATCGGGTCGTCCTCCCGAGCCGGCGGCTGGCGCCGCACGTGCCGGGCGAGTACGCCCACGTCCCCTTCCCGGTGGACACCGACCTGTTCCGTCCGATCCCGCGCGGGGCCGCCCGCGAGGCGCTCGGCTGGGACCCCGAGGAACGGGTCGTGGTGTTCCCCTACGACCCCGCGCGCCCGGAGAAGCGCCACGGGCTGGCGCGCCGGGTCGTCGACGAGGCGGCCGTCGACGCCGACCTCCGGGTCGTCACCGGCGAGCCCTACGAGCGGATGCCGCTCGTGTTCAACGCCGCCGACGCCCTCCTGGTCACGTCAAGCCGGGAGAGCGGCCCGATGGTGGTCCGCGAGGCCGCCGCCTGCGACGCCCCCGTCGTCGCCACCGACGTCGGCTTCGTGCGCGAGACGCTCGCGTCGGTGTCCGGCTCCGCCGTCTGCGAGACCGACCGCGAACTGGTCGCGGCGCTCGAGGAGGTCCTGGCCGACCGACGGCGCTCCGACGGCCGGGAGACCCTCGAGGGGCTCTCGCCCGGGCGGATGGCCGGTCGGCTCGTCGACCTCTACGAGTCCGCGCTCGGCGAGCGCGGATCGACCGCCGCGCTGGACGGCGACGTCCGGGGAGGCGCGAACGGGGCGGGCGGGCGGGCGTCCCCGGCGCCCGCTGAGCCCCCGGACGACTCCGGGGGTGATTCGGGGTGAGCACCCCGAGCGTGCGACGGCGGCTCGGCGGCGTGCGGTTCGACCTCGTCGCCGCGATCGGCGGGCTGGTGCTCGCCGTCGGGCTGTTCCCCCTGCGGTTTCTCGCCTCGCAGATCTACATCGAGACCGTCCCCGTCGTCCTCGGGCTGGCCTGCGGGCTCTACCTGCTGGCGTCGCTGACCGGGGAGAAGGACGTCCCCGGGCTGCCGACGCTGCCCCGGCGGGTCCACGACGTCCTGGCGCCGCTGGTGTTCGTCGGGCTCGCCGGCCTGGTCGTCGCCGCGACGGTGGCCGGCGAGCGCTCGATCGTGTTCTACGAACTTGCGGGCGCCGTCGGCACGCTGGTGTTCGCACAGATCGCCTTCGCGGGCGACCAGTCGTTCCGCCGGACCCTGGTGCTGGTCCAGATCGTCCTGCTGGCGTTCGTCGTGCGCTTCGCCGCGCTGTACACGACCCCCGGGCTGATCGGGATCGACAGCTGGACCCACATCACCCAGCTGGCCCACGCGATCGAAGTCCAGCAGTCCCTCGGCGCCATCTCGGGCAACAAGCACTTCACCTCGCCGCTGTACCACCTGCTGGTGGTCGCGTCGTCGCTGCTGTACGACGTCTCGCTGCGCAACGCGCTGTACCTCTCGCTGGGCGTGGTGATGCCGCTGACCGCGCTGCTGGTGTTCACGACCGCGAACCTGCTGGTCAACGAGCGCTGGAGCGCCCTGGCGGCGCTGCTGTTCTCCCTCGGCGACTACGTCATCGAGTGGGGGATCCACCTCATCCCGACCAGCATGGGACTGGCGCTGTTCCTCGGCGTGCTCTACTGGCTGGTCCGGCTGATGCGGAGCGAGGGCACTCCCCTCGGGTACGCCATGCTGACGGGCTTCTCGGTCGCGGTCATCCTCACCCACCAGGTCTCCTCGTTCATCATGCTCGTCGTGCTGGGGGCCGCCGTCGTCTCCTACCTGTTCGCCCGGAGTTCGCTGTTCAGTCCCTCGGGCACCCGGGCGGCGATTCGGCGGGCGACCGATCCGGTGAACCTCACCGGACTGGTCGTCTTCGACGCCGGGCTGATCACGTTCCTCTGGTCGTTCACGCCGTACAACGGCGGGACGTTCCTGCTCACCATCCTGAGCTACTTGGAAAAGACCATCGCCTCCAGCGCGGGCGTGCTCGACCTCGCGGGCCCCTCGAGCGCGGGGGGTGCTGCCGCGAGCGCGGCGCCGACGCTGACTGACACCCTGTTCACCTACACCAATACGACGGGTTTCCTGCTGTTGCTGTTCGGGACGTTCGTGGGCTGTCTGTACGTGGTGAACCGCTACCGCGCGCGCCAGTCGGTGTTGCTGCTGCTAGTGAGTGCGGCGATCATGCTCGTGTTCGTCCTCGGGCTGCCGCTGTTCGGCATCCGCAACTTCATCCCGCAGCGCTGGTTCGCGTTCCTCTACGCGCCGCTGGCGATCCTGACGGTCATCGGCCTGCGCTTTTTCGCGCAGACGCTCGACAGGCGCGTGTTCGCCCTCTGTCTGGCGCTGTTCGCGCTGACGTACCCGAGCGTGATGGTGATGTCCGCCCACGGGACGATCGACAACCCGGTCTTCGAGGACCACGCGGCGGAACTGCGGTACAACGAGCAGGAGCTCCAGGCCGCCGACACCATCGGCCGCATGACCGGCTCCCCGAGCGCCGAGAACATCCGCCCCGACCAGGTGCTGTACACCGACCACCCCTACCAGACGATGTTCTCGCGGACCGGCTCCTACCCCGCCGACACCGCCCGCATCAACGACAGCGAACCCACCAGCGCCGACGTGACGGTCTATCGGCGCGCGGACTCGACGGAGGCGACCTACTTCCTGAACAGCCGGGGCTACGGCGAGATTCGCAACGTGCCGCGCGAGCGCGTCTGCCGCCCCCAACAGGCCGTCCTCTACACGAACGACGCCGTCCAGATGTGCGTGTCCTCGTCCGCGAGCGGGACCTGATTGGCGGCGTCGACCGCGACGGCGGTTCCGTGCCGCTCGGGATCGAGTTTGCGAAAGAAGTGCTGCCCGGGATCGAGTTCCTACCCGGGGATCACCACGATCGTATTCTGCGCGAGGCTGCCCTCGACCGAATGACGTGAGAAGAGTCGCCCTGTTCCGACGTTCGGGGCCGACCGCGACCGCCGACCTGTCGCCGCCCCGTCAGCCGGAGGCCGGCTGGGTCCGCCGCTCCCGGAACAGCCACCGCAGGCCCGGGTAGCCGTCGTGGGCCCACGCCAGCAGCGCCGTCAGGAGCAACAGCGCCTCCGCCGCGAGGTAGAGCGCGCCCCGCGCGGTGAACAGGAACTCGACGAACCGGAAGAAGTAGTGACTGAAGTTCTCCAGGAGCCCCCGTCTGACCGGCCCCTCGGCGGTCGCCAGCGGCCAGACGAACGCCCGGAACAGCGGCGGCTCGCCGATCAGCACGGGGTACAGCAGGTCCGCGGGGAGGTGCGAGAGGTAGCCGACGGCGAAGGCCGTCCCGACGTCGGCGGACCCCCGGGCGCGCGCGACGGCGACCGCCGTGACCGACAGCGCCGTGGCGACGAATACCGAGTGCGCGACGGAGACGCCGCTCGGGAACACGCCGAACACCCAGGCCATCGGCTTGTCGACCAGGTCGGGGAACTGCGTCCCGACCGCCACGGCGACCGCCGCGCCGTCGCCGACCCGCGACCGATCGGCGCGGAGTCGAACGAGCACCCAGTAGAGGAGGAACCCGACCGCGAGGTGCTCCCAGGGCCACATCGGTCAGGGCCCCGTCGGCGGCTGGCTAGCACTCGTCGACATCTGGCCGGCCTCCGGCGACGACTGGGTGTTGTTCGCCCCCCCGCCGACGTCGATGGGGAGCCGGAGCGACCGGTAGGCGCTGGAAGCGGACGGGACCTCCGGCGGCGAGCCGCGGTAGAGCAGCACGCTCAACCGGAGATCGGTGCCGGTCATTGTCGGCGAGATCGACGGCGTGATCAGCCGCTGCTGGCTGTCCGGGACCGTCAGCGAGCGGTCGAGCAGCCGGTTTTGTTCGGTCACGCGGGGGTCCCCGCCGACGTCCTCGACCCGCTGGAGCAGAATCACGACCGAGTAGTCGGCGTCGCTCCCCTCGTGGTTCGCGACCACCAGCGGGAGCTGCTGGCTCTCGCCGCCGGAGAACTGCGAGGGGTACATCGACTGGGTGTCGCCGGTCACGTTCCCCGTGTTCACGTACAGCTCCGTAGAGGGCTGGGTCTGGGGCGGGACCAGCGCCGCGAACGCCAGGCTCGCGACGAACAGCACGACTCCGCCCGCGAGCGCGAGCGAGAACACGCGCCGCCGCTGGCGCGATCCGGCGGCGGGTAGACCGGACCGAGACCGCGAGAAGAGCCCGCCGAGCGAGGGGGCGAACCGCTCGGAGCGATCGAGACGCAGCCGGCGTGCGGTCGCGCCGACGACGAACAGCAGCGTCAGTCCGACGACGCCGGCGAGGATCGGGGGGAGCGTGATCCCCCACGGCGTGAACGATGAGACCAGTGTCACCGTGGCCACCAGGATCGGGCTGGTGACGACCGCGAAGACGATTCGCTCGACGCCCGTCAGGCCGCTCCAGCGTGAGGAGCTGTCCAGGCCGTGGGCGTTGGCGTCGAAGTCCCGCTCGGGGACCTCCCCGGCGCCCGGGTACAGCAGCGCGAGCAGGGCGTATCCGGGGAG
>JBDGST010000169.1:0-13086 GCA_042217365.1 Haloarculaceae archaeon | reverse complement strand
CGCCGTCGCCGCCGTCGCCGCCGTCGCCGCCGTCGCCGCCGTCGCCGCCGTCGCCACCGCTCGGCTCAGTCGTGGTTCCCCCGCCGCCGCCACCACTGCAGCCCGCGAGCGCGACCGCGCCGGAGGCGCCGGTCAGCTTCATGAACTTCCGTCGGTCGATAATCTGCCCGTAACCGTCTGTTTCCCGTGCCATGGTGGGATGGTCCTGTTGGCACTATTTAAAATTTTATACTGGCGCCGAACTCGCTTTCGCCTATTACGAACGATCACCCCGCTCGCTCGGAGACATACCTGTGAGGTGAGAGGTGACCGGACGCAAACCACCGTGGGACCGGTTCGATGGCCCGTCTGTTCGTACTAGGCGAACGACCGGCAGGGACCGGGGAGCGGGGGCAACTCCGAGTGCGCAACCTATATCCCCCCGCACGGTGTTGCCTCCGCCAATGAGTGCCGGTAACGCCGACGACCTGATGGAACTCGACGTCGAGGACGCATCGGCCGACGACATCGCCGTCGGGGACCTCCGGGCGGGGCTCGAAGCCGACGACAATCTCGTTCGGACCCACGCGGCGCGGCTCCTCGGCGTCCTCGCGCCGTCGGACCCCACGGCCATCCGGCCGCTCGTTCCGGTGTTGCTCGACCGCCTGGACGACGAACGGACGGTGGTCGTCCGCGAATCCATCGCCGCTCTCGGGGACCTCTCGAACGAGGACCCCGGCGTGCTGGAGGGACGGCTGGAACGACCGCTGGAGATGCTCCGCCACGAGTTGCCGGCGATGCGCTGGTTCGCCGCGCGAGCCGTCGCGCCCGTCGCCGCCGAGCACCCCGAGTGGTTCGCCCCGCACCTCGACCCGCTCCTGTCGGCGATGGAGGTCGACGTGACCGACCCGGTCGCCGAGAGCGACTTCGCGCCGGCGGAGAACCGCTCGATGGCGAAGGTCGAGGCCCAGCTCAAGCGCGAGTCCGAGAGCCGACAGTACAACGCCCGCGCCATCGCCGCCAGGGTCTTCATCGGCGTCGTCGACGAGGACCCCGCGGCGGTCGTCCCTCACGCCTCGCGGGTGGTCGACCTCCTCGAGGACGCGAGTCCGTTCATCGAGCGGGCCTGTACTATCGCCATCTCCGAACTCGCCGAGACGGACCCTGACTCCGTGTCGGCGGCGGTTGACCCGCTCTGTGACGTGCTCGACCGCGAGGACGAGACGGTCGTCGCGCGCGCCGTCACCGCGCTCGGGTTCGTCGGGGACCGCGACGCCGTCCCCGACCTCCGCTCGCTCGCGGACGACGAGTCCCGCGACGAGGACCTCCGGGACCTCGCGGCCGAAACCGCCGACTACCTCGAGACGGGGGCGTGAGTCGCGCGCCGGCGCGACGGGCGACACCCCCAACCGGAACCGCGCTGCCGCGGGGGGGGTGGGTCCGTTCCGTGTCGGCGCGAGGCCGCCGCGGCTTCTCGATAGCGCGCCCGCGCGGCTGATCGAATTCGATTATCCTATCCTTTCGATTAATTCGATTATTTTATCCTTTCGATCAATTCGACTATCCGCTCCTTTCGATGACCGCCCCGACTGCCCCTCACTCGGCGTCGAGTCTGCGTTCCGAATACCAGTAGATCCACCCGTCGACGGCGCCGAGTGCCCCGATCAGGAGGGCGTTCAGGTACGCGATGGACCGGGACGTCGAGCCCGGTTCGCTCAGCGCGACCGAGAACAGCGTGAGGACGAGCAGAAAGACCAGAAACAGCAGTAACAGTCGGAGATAGTAACGGATATCGTACACCCAGTCCCAGAACTCGTCGCGCCAGCTCATGGCGGACACACCTCCCCGCGAACCAATATAGCTTGCCAACCCCGGCCGACCACCGGGCCGACGGCGAGCCTCGACCGCCTGTTCCGGACTGCCCCGATACGGACCGTTGTGAGTCGTGTCCGGATCGACCGTCCGGGCCGTACGGCCGTACCGGTACACATCCGGACGGCTACGACAACCCCCACGAACCGGGCTACGACCCGGACACCCGGCCGTTTGATCCAATCAAAACGAGTTCTCCGCCGGAATTCACTGATATACTGGCCCTGTACTGCCCTGTGTTATTGAAAAAAGCCCCGGGACCGGACCCTCGACACGCTCGACGATCCCCTCCAGAAACTCGATACAGATATCCCGTTCGACTTCATCAAAAACTGTTCCGGAGATCGCCGTCGCTACGCGTTCCCCCTCGTCAGCCCTTTTCGACCGAGAACGGGCCAGGATTTGGGTCCCACTACCGGTTCACCCTCGGATTCGAGGCGACCGATACCGCCGGATGGAACCGGCCGGCCGGCGGTCGGCTGCGCCCCGCTGGACGCCACGACCCCCGGATCGCCGGTTTCAGCGCGTTTCGCAGTATCAAATAATCGCTCCAGATCAAATAGGTTTGACGAAGCCAAACGCCTCGTTCGCATCCGATCCCCGGTCCAGCGGCGTCAAATCGGACGACGGGGCCCGCCGACAGGACCGGTCGAGATCCACGTCCCGGAGCCGGTAGGCGTCGTCCGGTTCACGACGCGGTGCCCGGAGTCGAACGGCGCGCGGCCCCGACGCGGACGCGGGCCTCGCGGAGCGGAACGGACGCCGATGACGGCGGCGTCGTACCTCGGTAATCCCTGTTACTTTCGGATTACAGACGTATAGCTGTAATCACACCCGGAACTGCCGGTAACGGCTGTGATTCGGCGAGAACGGGTGAAACTACCCGGGTCCGGGCGTTCAGAAAGCCGGGGGCACACCGGGACCGGCGTTCGCCGGGCTATCAACGGTTTGATAACGGCGAACGCGGGAGGACGGTCCAACCGCGACGCCCCGCTCCGAGGGCGAAAGACCGTTCACCACCCCGGTCGAAGCCCGGACGATGACCCGAACAGCGTTCGTCGGCACGTACACCGAGGGTGACAGCGACGGCATCTACCACCTCGAAGTCTCCGGCGGGGACGACCCGGCGCTCGACCGGACGGGCGTGACGGCCGTCGAGGACAACCCGTCGTTTCTCGCCGCCCACCCGACGGAGCCGGTCCGTTACGCCGTGCACGAGGTAGCCGGCGGGGGCGCGACCGCGTTCCGCGTCGAGAGCGACGGGAGCGAAACGGAACTCACGAACCTGGGGCGCGTCGAAAGCGGCGCGGACGGCCCCTGTCACTGCAGCGTCCACCCCGCCGGCGACCACCTCCTGGTGGCTCACTACACCGGCGCGGCCGTCTCCGTCCTCCCGGTCGACGCGGACGGCGCGCTGGGCGACCCGACACACGTCGTCGAGCGCGCGGGGTCGAGCGAGCACCCCGAGCGACAGACACAGGCCCATCCGCACTCGGTCACCCCGGGCCCCGACGGCCGGTACGTGTACGTCCCCGACCTCGGGACCGACGAGGTCGTCGTCTACGCCCTCGACGCCGACGCCGGGCGGCTGAACCGCGCCGGGTCCGTCGACGCGCGATCCGGTGCCGGCCCGCGCCACCTCGACTTCGGCCCGGACGGGCGGTTCGCGTACGTCATCAACGAACTCGACTCCACGCTGACGGCCTACGAGCGGGACCCGGGGACCGGCGCGCTCGACCCGATCGACACGGCGTCGACGCTCCCGGACGGTTTCGACGGTGACAACGTCACGGCCGACGTTCACGTCCACCCCTCGGGGGAGTGGGTCTACGGCTCGAACCGCGGACACGACAGCGTCGCAGTCTTCGGGATCGAGTCCGACGGTACCCTCGACCCCCGCGGGACCGTCCCGACCGGCGGCGCGTGGCCGCGCAACTTCGCGCTCGCTCCCGACGGACGCGCCCTGTTCGCCGAGAACATGCACTCCGACGAGGTCGTCGCCTTCCGGGTCGACGAGCGTACCGGCGACCTCGAACCGGCGGGCGCCGCCGTCGACGTCCCGGACCCCTGCTGTCTCGTTCTGACCGGGGACGCTCCGTGAACCGCCCCGGGGCCGAGCCCCGAGGTGCCCGGCTTTCCCCGCCCGTAGATCCGGCGTCCACACCCCCGGTCGCGCTCTCCCACACCGGATGCCAGCCTACTGTCGTATCTTCGATATCCGAGTTCATATATTCCGTATTCGATTCTATAATCTGGATTGAAATAGCAGAATAGGATAAATGACGCCGCATCTCGTCATTCATCTCCAGATAGAGGCAGATGTTCTCGAAGTGTGATTCGGAGTGAATACACTTCGAAGTTTCATGGTTGTCGGGCAGGCCCGTCGTGGACTGGACGCGTCACTCGAACGGACAGCACCTGGAGCGGTGTAGTGCCTCGCCGAGGGGCCAGGACGACCACCACTGGCGACGAGACGCTGGCGAGCGCCCGAGCGACGACGACTCGTGCGTTTCAATACGTGCGAGTCCGTACGCCGGGACGATGGACGATTCCTCGAACGCGGGGGGGAAAACGATCCAGTCTGTCGAGACAGCGCTGGCCGTCGTCGACGCGATCCGGGCTCACGAGCCGGTGGGCCTGACGACGATCGCCGCGGAGGTGGACTGCTCGAAGAGCACGGTCCACCACCACGTCACGACGCTCCTGAAGCAGGGCTATCTCGTCCGCGCGGGCGGCAAGTACAGTCTCGGGCCGGTCTTTCTCTCGCTCGGCGGGCAGGTGCGCGCCCGCCAGGCGCTGTTCCGGTTCGGGCGGGACGCCGTCGACAGCCTGGCCGACCGGACGGGCGAGCAGGCGCGACTGGTCGTCGAGTGCGACGACGCCGCGGTCACGCTCTACCAGGTGCCGGGCGAACGCGGGCATGCGACCGACACCCACGTCGGGACCTCCGAACCCCTCTACTGTACCGCCGCCGGGAAGGCGTTCCTCGCCGACCGCACCGACGGCGGCGTCGACGCGTATCTCGACGGCCGGGACCTCGAAGCGCACACCGCCGACACGGTCACCGACGCCCCGGCGCTCCGCGATGAACTCCGGTCGATCCGGGCGGACGGCGTCTCGTTCGACGACGGGGAACGATACGCGGGCGTCCGGTCCGTCGCGTCGACCGTCGGCACCGGAGCGGGGAGTCCCCCCGGTGCCGTCGTCCTCTCGGCGCCGGTCGAACGCATGGACGACGAGCGGTTCCTCGTGACAGCCCCGGAGGAGGTCCAGTCCGTCGCCGGCACCATCGCGTCGGACGTCACCCGCGCCGAAGGGGCAAACCCCGAGCACGACTGACCCGGTCCCGGAGACGCTCGGCCCGGGAACCGCGACCCGGTCCCGGAGACGCCTGATTTTTGTATCCGGAGGGTTCTACTGGCGGCCATGCGCGGACCGCTTGCGGACTGGTTCTACGCGGCCCTCGCCCGGGTCCGGCGGGTCGAGCGCCGCGAGGTCCGCGAGTTCCGCCGGTGGCTCGAACGGACGAGCAACATCGTCCACCTCTCGGTTCTGGTGTTCGTCCCGCTGCTCATCGGCGTCGTGACGGCGCTGTCGAACTCGCTCGAGTCGATCTCGTTTCTCCTCTTCCCGCCGCTCGCGTCGGGCACCTACATGCTATTTGGGAATCCGGAGAGCGAGTACGCGTCCCCCTCCCGGTTCGTCGCCGGGTTGACCGTCGGGGCGCTGTGCGGGTGGGCGGCGCTGGAGGTAGGCGCCGTCGTCGGATTGCAGGAACCGTCGGGCGCCATGCAGGCCAACGCCGCCGAGGCGGCGCTGGCGATGTTCCTGACCGCGGTCGTCACCTGGCCGCTGGACGTCGAGGAGGCCTCGGCGTACTCGACCGCGCTGCTGGGGTTGCTCGTTCCCCCGAACAAGGAGGCCGCGTTCGCCGCGAGCGTCTTCCTCGCGACCACGATCGTCGCCAGCGTCTTCTACGTCTGGCGGGAGCAGTTCTACGAGTGCCGCGCCGAGTTCCTCTACGAGTCCGTCAGGGGCGACGACCACGTCCTCGTGCCGATGCGCGGCGAGAACCCGGACGCGACCGCGATGCTCGGGGCTCGCCTGGCCGCCGCCCACGACGCCGGGAAAGTGGTGCTCCTCGACATCGTCGGCGACGAGGACATCGCCCGGGCCGAGCGCGAACTGCTCGACGACCGCCGCCGGGCCGACCGAGCGGCCGCGACTGACGGCGGTCGCCCCGCCGGAGACAGTGATACCTCGCCAGTCGGGAAGACCGACGGGGGGCCCGCGGCCGACGATGCGGACGCCCCTGACGGCGCCGGGGTGGACGGTGACGGAGACGAACAGAGCGACCGAGACGGAAACGGCGAACCGCCCGGCGCGGCGACCGGGACCGACCTCGAGGACGTCGCGGCGGAGCAGGCGGTCTCGGAGGCGGCGACCCACCTCGAGATGCGGGCGGCCGAGATCGAGACCCAGGTCGGGATCCCGTGTCAGGTCGTCGTCGCGGTCGACGGCCGGTCGCCGGCCCGCACGGTCCTCACCACCGCCCGGGAGGTCAACTGCGACCTCGTCGCGGCGTCGTACGAACAGCGCCACGGGGGGCTGTCGCCGTACCTGCGCTCGCTGTTCCGGGGCGACCGGGACGTGCTCGTCCATCGGTCGAAGGCCGGCCGGACCCGCTGGAAGCGGTTCCTGGTGACGGTGCGCCGCGCCAGCGACGTGGCACACGGGATGGTCGACTTCGCGACGCGCCTGGCCGGCCGGAGCGGGCGCATCAGCGTCGAGACGTCGATCACCGGCGAGCGCGAGCGCGAGCGCCGCCGCGCGGAGGAGATGCTCGCGGACATCGTCGAGCCGTTCGACGGCAGGTTCGAAACCCGGGTGTCGACGACCCCGATCGAGCGGTACCTCGCGGAGAACGCCGACGACTTCGACCTCGTCGTGATGGGCGCGAGCCGGGACCGCAGCGCCGCGTCCCGCCTCATCTCGCCGCCGACCTTCGAGCGCATCCAGGACGTCGACGCCGACGTGGCCGTCGTCGACCGGAGCTAGTCGGCGTGCCCACGGCCACGACCGGAGCTAAGCGGCGGGGCCCGGCGGCGCCTCGCCGCGCTGTCACTCGCTCTCGCCCGCTTTCCGGTCACTCGTCGCCATCGCTACCGAGGATCCGCCTCGCGACCGCTTCGGCGTCGGCCTCGTCGAGCGCGGAGGCGACCAGCAGGTGGCCGCCGATGACGGCCGGGCTGATGACGGCGTCGGCGCCGGCCCGGCGGAGCTTCCGGGTGTTCTCGCGGTCGGTCGCGCCGGCGACGATCCGCACCCCGGGGTTGAGTTCCCTGGCGGTCAGGATCGCCAGCGCGTCCTGGGCGTCGTCGTTGGTGGCCGCGACGACCGCCCGGGCGTGCTCGACGCCGGCCTGCTGCTGGGGCGCCTCGTCGCTGGGGTCGCCCGTCACGACGTCGACGTCGCGGTTCCGCAGGGCGACCGCCTGGTCGCTGTCGGGCGTGACGACGACGAAGTCGGCGGCCGCGGCGAGTTCTTCGAGGAGCGGTTCCGTCAGGTCGCCGTAGCCGAGCACGACGACGTGGTCTTCGAGGAGTTCGAGGTCTGTGTCGTTCATGGTACCGAGTGCCTGCGAGAGGCGCGCCTCGATCGCGGGGCCGAGCAGCGAGCCGAGCCCGAGCGCGAAGCTGGTAGTGCCGATCACGACCACCGACAGCGTGAATAGCCGGGCCGACTGGCCCTGCGGGTGGACCGGGGTTATCTCCCCGTACCCGACGGTGCTCGCGGTGACGACCGTGAAGTAGAACGCGTCGAGCAGCGTCGAGACGCCGTCGAACTGCTCGCGGAGCGCGAACGTCCCGGCGGTGCCGTAGACGAGCGCGCCGACCAGCGCGGCGGCGGCCGACAGCTGGGTCGTCGTCAGGTCCAGCGGCCGGTCGAACCGGTCGTAGTTGACCAGCACCGTCGGCAGCGAGAGCAGCGACAGCGCCACGAGCGGCAGCGAGACGTCGCTGGACTGGACGAGCCCCTGGAGGGCCGTCACCGGCAGGAGGACGACCGTCGCGATCCAGGCGACCCGCAGCCGCCGGCGCATCCCCCCGGCGCTCAACAGCATGAGGAAGCCGGTGAGCGCGCCGGTGAACCCGGCCGCCCGCTGGACCGCCGGCGAAACGTACGCCGAGAGCGGGCCCGTGATCGCGGCGCTGATGTTGGCGACGCCGGTCACGACCGACAGCACCGCGACGAGCGTCGGCAGCCACACGGCCGCCCTGATCCGCAGGAGCGCGCCGGGAGAATCGGACAGCACCTGCCGCGGGTCCATACCCACCCCCTGCGTGGCCGCCGAGTAAAGGCCTGCCGGCCGACCCCGCGGGACTGCCTGCCCACCCGCGGATGGCGTCGGACGGTCACCCGCCCCTCCGGTGGGACCGCCGTCGGGGGTCGGGGCCGTCGGGTCGCCGATACAGGTTTATGAGTGGCTGCCGTGTGGCTCCGCATGGCGGCGCTACCGGTCGAGATCCTGTTCGGGATCTATCTGGGCATCCTCACGGGGATCATCCCCGGCCTGGTGGCCTGGGCGCTCGGGTTCACGTTCAAGTACTTCACCGGCGTGACGATCCCCGGGTTCGGGGTCGTCGTGCTCTCGGTGGCGCTGGCGGGCGTCAACGGCGGGCTGATGGCGCTGGCCGACCCGACGATCACCCAGTCGGCCAACGCGGTGACGGTCACGACGGCTATCCTGGTCGTGCTGATGATCTCGCTGTACGCCCACAGCCGCGGCGACGCGATGGGCGCCGAGTTCCCGCGGCGCCTCTCGTTCCGGCAGTTGCGCGAGCGGACGCTCTCGGCCGACGTGATGGGGTCGCTGGCCGGGCGCGACCAGGTGCGGATCCGGGTGGTCGGCGAGGTGGCCGACATGGAGGGGTATCCGCCCCTGTCGGACGAACTGCGCGCGGCGATCCGTGACACCGAGTGGACGTTCCCGGCGGACCTCCGGGTCTCGGAGCTCGAGGCCCGACTGGCCGAGCGCCTGCAGACCGAGTACGACCTGGGCGACGTGTCGGTGACCGTCGGCGAGGGCGGCCGGGCGGCGGTCGTCGCCGCGCCGCCGTTCTCCGGCCTCTCGAAGCGCGTCCCGGAGAACGAGCGGGCGGTCTCGGTCGAGGCACTCGTGCCGACCGGCCTGGCGCGCAACGACGAGGTGATGCTCATCACCGCCGACGCGCAGGTCCGCGGGACGGTCCTCAGCGCCCGGTCGCGCCGGCCGGCCGGCGAGGGTGGACCGGGCCCGGACGGAACGCGGGGGGACGCCGGTGGCGAACAGGACGGGAGCGGGGACGAAGCCGACGACTCCGGCGACGGGGCGGCCGTCCCACAGCCCGTGCGGGCGCCGACGACGACCGGCGGCGAGGGGCGGATAACGGTCGCGGTCACGCGGACCGACGCCGGGCCGCTCGTCAGGGCCGACCGGGCCCGGGTGGTCGTCGAGTCCCGCGGCGTCCGCCGGGAGTACGAACTCGTCTCGCTGTTGCGGCGGGCCGGACGGCGGTTCCGCCGGGTCACCGTTCGCGCCGGCGGGCCGCTCGACGGCGTCTCAGTCGGGGCGGCGACCGTCCGGGACCGCTACGGCGTGGCGGTCATGGCCGTCCAGAGCGCGAGCGGCTGGGAGCTGGCCCCCCGCGGCGGGACGGAGCTGTCGGCCGGGGACGAACTGTTCGCCGTCGGGACGCGCGAGCGCCTCGACGCGTTCGCGGAGGCGGTCGCGTGAGCCCGATCCCGGTCTCGCCGGTGGCCGCCACGCCCTGGCGGACCGTCGGGGGGCTCGCCCTCCAGTCGCTCACGGAGCGGGCGACCGACGGCGCGGCGACGGTGCTGGGGCTGGTACTGCTGGCGGCCGTTCTCGCCGGCGCCGTCGCGCTCGTCTACCGGTGGTACACCCGCGAGCGGCTCTCGGCGGGGCTACCCGTGCTCGTCGGGCTGAGCGGCGTCGCCCTCTACCTCGGGACGAGCCGCGCGCTGAGCCAGCTCATCGGCAACACCGGCGACCCGCTGGACGAGGCGACGGCGCTTTTCAACATCGTCACGTTCCTGGTCGGGGCGCTGGCGGCGCGGGCCGGCGCCGGCGTCGGCGACCGCGTGGCCAACGACGTGTTCGTCGCGACCGGCGGGCGCGACGTCGAGGGCGACGTCGGACGGGTCGTCCAGGCGGTCGGCCGAGTCCTCACAGTCGAACTCCCCGAGGAGATCGAGGACCTGGTCGGGTACGACCCGGTGGCCGACGAGACGAAGACCAAGCTCGCGGGCAAGACGTTCCTGTTCCCGCGGCGGCTGACCGTCGGAGAGCTCCGGGACCGCCTGGTCACGCGGCTGAAGGCCGACTACGCGGTCGGTCACGTCGACGTCGAACTGGCGGACGACGGGACCGTCGAGTACCTCGCGGTGGGCTCGCGCGCCGCGGGCATCGGGCCGACCCTCCCGCCGGAGACGTCGGCGGTCGCCGTCCGGGCGGACCCCGCCCTCGCGGCCAGCGCCGGCGACGTCGTCCAGGTCTGGCGGACCGACCCCGCCGAGCGCGTGCTCACGGCCGAGCTCCGCGGGACCGTCGGCGACGTCGCGACGCTGGCGGTCGACGCCGCGGACACGCGAAAGCTCGCCGACGACGAGACCTACAAGCTCGTCACGCTCCCGGTCGAGACCCGCCCGGAGCGGGAGTTCGCGTCCCTGCTGCGGGCCGCCGCCGAGACGATGGCGACGGTCACCGTCGGCGCCGACAGCGCGCTCGCCGGCCAGCCAGTCGGCGCGCTCGACGCGTCGGTCGTCGCGGTCCACCCGGCCGACGGCCCCGTCGAGCCCCTGCCCGGCCGGGACCGGCGGATCGCCCCCGGCGACGGTCTCTACGTCGTCGCGACGCCGGAGGCGATCCGCAAGATCGAGCAGGGCGCCCGGCCGGGAGCGGACCGCACCGCGAGCGCCGGATCGACGATGCCGGCGGACCGCCGGATCGACCCCACGACCCCGATCGCCGACGAGCAGGAGTCCCCCACCGACCGGGCGAGCGAGCGGACCGAGTCGGATCGCACGCCCGCGTCCGACGGGCCCGGAACCGTCGACGCGTCCGCGACCGCGACCGACCGGACGCCCCGACAGACCGACGACGAGGCGGTGGACGCCGGCCGTTCGGAACCGGCGTCGGGCGGGTCGGCGGCGCCCACGGAGGAACCGGACGGGCGCGAGGGCGGCCCGGACGGACCGGCCTCGACGGGACCGGACGGGCGCGATGACCCGGAATTTTCCGGGGAGGAACCGCCGACGGGGGATGAATCGGCGACCGACGAGGAAGCGGAGGGGGACGAAAAGCCGGCGGCCGACGAGTCGGACGATCCGTTCGATCTCGGTGAGCCGGACCTGTCGGACCTCGGCTCCGGTGTCGAGGGCACCGGGGGGCCGCCGGACGCGGGCGAGGCGGGCGTCGAAGAGATCGCCGGGGACGACGATCCGGACGCGTCGACGGGAAGCGCTACCGTCGACGGATCGGAGACCGCCACCGGGTCGGACGAAACAGCAGAGGGAGATGCGTCGAACGGGACCGCCGGCAACGACGCGCCGGCCGCGGACAAGTTGGGTCCGAAATCGACCGGGGACGGGAAGGCGGACGAACCGACGCGGGACGACCTCGCGGACCTCCCCGGGACGGACCCGGGCGACCTCCTCGGCACCGGCGTCGACGGCCCGTCCGACATCGGGTCGGGGCCCGGTGACGAGACCGGAGACGCCGCCGACGGCAAAGACGGCACGGACAGCGAGAGCGAGGGGAACGGCGACGACGACGAACGCGCCAGCGGTGGAGGCGACGACGAGAGTGCGTCGGTGGACGACGGCGAGCGCGGCGCCGACCAGCGGGACTGAGCGGTCGAGCGGGACGGTACGGGCGGGCGCTGGTTCCACCTCGCCTCGGGAGACTCCGACGCTCCGGGGGCCCCGCCCGAGGACGCAACCCTCATTGTGCCCGGTGCCGCTCTGTCAGACATGCGCTGGAAACTCTTCGCGACGCTGGCGGAGGCGGCCGGCGATTCGGAGGTCGAGGTCGACGTCGGGTCGGGCGCCACAGTCGGCGACGCCTTCGACGCGCTGCTGGAGTCCTACCCGGATCTGGCCGCGGAAGTCGTCGACGAGGACGGCGACCTCTACGACCACGTCCGCCTGCTGCACGACGGGCGGAACCCGTTCACCGAGGAGGCGGGATTCGAGACGACCGTCGAGGAAGGCGACGAACTCGCGCTGTTCCCCCCGGTCAGCGGCGGGTAGACGGGACTCTCGGGCAAGGGTCGGGCCGCCATTACGACTCCGGGCGGCGTCGCGCTGCGGACGGCCGTCGTCGGCCAGCCCCCCGTCGCGTCGTCGGTGACGGCGGTCGTCGGTCAGGACCCCGTCGCGTTGTAGGTGACGGCGACGGTCGCCGAGACGGTCACCGGTTCCGGGGCCACCGCGGTCCCGTTTCGCAGCATCGCCGACGCGTCGCTCACGCCGCTGACGGACACCGAGTGGACGCCCGCGAGGGTGAGTCCGGTGCTGTTCGCGACGACTTCGGCCTGGAAGCGCGCGTTCGCGACGGCGCGTTCGATTGCCTCGCGCTGTAGCGCACGCTCGCGTTCCGGCGAGAGGGTGAACTCGGTGGCTGTGACCTCGTCGGCGCCGCTGTCGAACGCGACGTCGACGACGTCGCCGACCGCATCGGCGTCGGTCGTCACCGCGAAGGCCTGGCTCGCGACGTATCCGGCGTCACCCCCCTCCCGGACGGCGAGCCCCGTCGTCCGGACCGACTGGACCGAGAGGTTCTCGTCGTCGAGCGCTCTCCGGAGCATCGAGACGTCGGCGTCGAGCGCGTCGGTCGCTTCGCTCGCGTTGCTCCCGTCGGCCGAGACCGTCAGGTGGACGACGGCCCGGTCGGGCTGGGCGGTGACTTCGCCAGTCGCCGAGGCCGAGACCGTCGCGGCGTTCCCCGCGGTGTTGGCCGCAGTGTTGGCCGCGTGATTGGCGGCCGCGAGCGTCCCCGCGCCCGTCGCGCCGAGAACGCTCAACAGCATCACGCTCGCGAGGACGACCGCCGTCAGTTTCCGTTCCATACCCGCTCCAGCGACGCGCCCCGGATTTTGACCTCCTCCCACCCCTAAAGGGCTGTCTCTTACCCACAAGTCCTAACCCCATAGCTGACAAACTGAAGCCGGA
>JBDGST010000081.1:0-13098 GCA_042217365.1 Haloarculaceae archaeon | reverse complement strand
GCCTCCAGCGGGACCTCTCGGACTCGACGGTCAAGCGCAACGTCGGCGCCGCCCTGGCGCACTGTCTCGTCGGCTACGAGAAGCTGGACGCCGGCCTCGACAAGGTGGTGCCCAACGAGGCGGTGATGGCCGAAGACCTCGAAGCCACCCCCGAGGTCATCGGTGAAGCCGTCCAGACCATCCTCCGCCGGGAGGGCCACACCGACGCCTACGAGCGCGTCAAGGACCTGACCCGCGGCGAGGCGGTGACGCTTTCGGACTTCCGGGAGCTGTTCGACGACCTCGACGTGCCCGAGGACGTCCGGGAGGAGCTCCTTGCGCTGTCGCCGGCCGGCTACACCGGCGTCGCGAGCGACCTCGTCGACGACGCCCGGGGCGCCTGACCGGCCGTCGAACCTGTCTTCCCCGCCGGATCGGTATCGGCGTCGCGTCGGGGCGGACGTCCACATCTACGCCAGGGATCGCCGCCTCGACACCACGGACGCCCACGATCACGTCGGGAGCCGCCGCCCAGCCACGACGGCGCTCGCGCAGCCGAGACCGACGACCGCAAGGCCGGGGACGTACGACCCGGTCAGGTCGTACAGCGACCCGATCAGGAAGGGGCCGAGGAATCCCCCGGCCTCGCCGACGGCGAACACCAGGCCGATCGCGGTGCCGGTCAGCGCCGGGCCGACGCCCTCTATCTCCGGGGGGACCATCCGGACCAGCGGCGAGAGGCCGCCGACGCCGACGCCGACCACGGCGACGCCGAGGACGGGCACGAAGAAGGGCACGCCGGGAACCAGCAGCGTCGCCGTCCCGAGCCCGCAGGCCGCCGCGCAGGCGGCGATCACGTCGCCGCGCTCGCCGAGGTAATCGGAGACGGCCGGAGCGGCGAGCGTTCCGACCGCCTCGGCGGCGACGAACCCGCTCGTGACCGTCGCGGCGAGGGTCGGGGCGACGCCGCGGGACGCCAGGACCGTCGCCAGCCAGTTCTGGAGGCCGTGTACGACGAGCAGGTAGACGACGCCGACGACGACGAGCAGGCGCATCGCGCCGTTGCCGAACACGCGCGCGACGTCGGAGCGGAGCGACGCGAGGTCGAACCCGCCGTCGGCCGCCGCGTCGGCAGCGCTCGCGTCGGCGGTCCGGAGCGCCGACAGCGGCGCGAGGCGGACCGTCGCCCACCAGAGGCCGGCGTAGGCCAGGGTGACCAGCGCGGTGACGCGAAACAGCGGACGCCAGCCCCCCAGCGCCGGGCCGAGGACGCCACGCCCGAGGCTGAACGCCGCCGCCGTGCCGGCGAACGAGCCGAGCACGTAGATCGACGAGGGCAGCCCGGACGACTCCGCGGGGAACAGCTCCGAGACGAGTTTGGGCAGCCCGAAGGTGATCGTGGTGGCGCCGACGCCGACCGCGACGGTCAGCGCGAGCATCGCGGCGAAGGAGTCCGCCCCCGCGCGGCCGAGGTGGGCGGCCCCGAACAGGAGCAGGCCCGAGCCGATGGCCCGGTAGGGCCCGGTCCGGTCGATGACGAAGCCCGAGACCAGCGCGACCGGGACGTACGTGAGCGGGATCGCTCCCGTCAGGACCCCCGCCTGCGTCGAAGAGAGCCCCAGTTCCGCGGTGATCGGGTTCAGGTACGCCGCCAGCGAGAACCAGATGAACATGAGGAGGCTGTACGCGAGCGTCCCCAGTCCGAGCAGCCCGTAGCGGAGCGCGACCCTGTCAGCCACGAGTGGTGACGTTCGCCCGGCCGCGCATCAATCCGACGGTCCCGGCAGGGCGGAACAGGGAGGCCAGTTCCCGGAATGGAGATAGAGCGGCGATCCGGACGGTCTGACGGCCGGCGGCCCAGAGCGATCTGACGGGCGGCGGCCCCGGACGGTCTAACGCCCGGCGGTCCCGGACGGACCGGTCACTCCTCGAAGTCGTAGAGGTCCGTCGTGAGGTATCGCTCGCCGGTATCGGGCAGGACGACCACGACGAGCTCGTCCGGGTGTTCGTTCGCGTACTCGGCGGCGGCGGCGAGCGCGGCGCCCGACGAGATGCCGACGAGCAGCCCCTCCGTCCGCCCGAGTTTCCGCGTTGCCTCCTTGGCTTCCTCGTCCTCGACGGCCCTGACCTCGTCGACCAGTTCCGTCCGGAGGATGTCGGGCACCCAGCCGGGACCGATCCCCTGAATGTCGTGACTCGCCGAGGACTGCTCGGAGAGGGTCGGCGACGCGGCCGGTTCGACGGCGACCGCGGTGAACTCCTCGTCGCCCTGCTCCTCCCGGACGAACTCGGTGACGCCGGTGATCGTCCCGCCGGTGCCGACGCCCGCGACGACCGCGTCGACGTCGCCGTCGGTCGCCGCCCAGATCTCCGGCCCGGTCGTCGTCCGGTGGGCCGTCGGGTTGGCCTCGTTCTCGAACTGGCGCGCGAGCACCGCGTTCTCGTGCTCCTCGACGATTTCCTCGGCGCGGCGGTTCGCGCCGCCCATCCCGTCCTCGGCCGGCGTCAGTTCGAGGTCGGCGCCCAGGGCCCGGAGCATCATGCGCCGCTCCTCGGACATTGACTCGGGCATCGTCAGCACGCAGTCGTACCCGCGGGCCGCCGAGACGGAGGCCAGCCCGATCCCGGTGTTCCCGCTCGTCGATTCGACGACGGTCCCGCCGGGTTCCAGATCGCCGGCGCGCTCGGCGGCGTCGAGCATCTCCCGGGCGATCCGGTCTTTGACCGAGTAGGGGTTCTGTGCCTCGACCTTCGCGAGGAGGTTGTCGGCGAACGCGTCCACGCGGACCAGCGGCGTCTCTCCGATCAGCTCCTCGACGGACTCCGCGACGTTCATCTCGCGGTCGTCGGTTGCGTCCGGTGTCATTACCCACTGGTTCGCGGGATCGACGTATAAGCACGAACCGTATTCTCAGGGCCTGAGAAGGTCGGCAAGTGGTGCCGCCAGCTGTGACGGCCGTTCCGGGGCGCCACGACGCCCGCGGTCGGCGGGGGTTGCCGGCGGAGTCATACGGACCGTTGTAACTATTTTCGACAGGGCTATCGAACACTGGTGGTTTCGAGGCCCACACGAACCGATCTCCCTCGCTATAGCGGTAACGAATTACAACGGTCCGTATCACGCCACGGCGGCCGCCGCACCCTGCGTCCGGCGCCCGGACCGCCGGAGTCGCCGGCCCGCGGCGGCGACCGACTTGGCCCCCAGTACTTGCCGGTTCTGGGCCAGTAATACACTCGTGTGATCTATCCATTACACACGTGTGTTCTAACCGGCCGTCGCTGCATACGTGTGCGGAGGGGAGCCGCGGACGGGAGGGGGAGCCGATAGAACGACTACAACGACCTTAAGCAGCGGTTTACCGGTGGTATATGTCGAAAACTGCTCGGCGATCCCGGGAATCGCCGTTAATTTTAAATGATGACGGAAATATTTTATTCTCATGCCAGATCGATTCAGGCATGAAGTACGGATGGAAACGAGGGCAGCCGGGACCGGTGGCAGTTCGACGGACGACCGGTGGCGGGCAGGTACAGGGGTGACAGACGATGGCTGATGCGGCGCTGATCGGGCTGGCGCTGTTGCCGCTCGCCGCTATCGCGGTGCTGATGGTGGTTCTGTTCCAGCCGGCGACGAGGACGATGCCGATCGCGTGGGCGCTCGCGGCGGTGGCCGCGTACGTCGGCTGGAACATGTCGCCCCAGTTGATCGCGGGAGCGTCGATACGGGGCGCGATGACGGCGACCCGGATACTGATCATCGTGTTCGGTGCGATCCTGTTGCTGTACACGCTGAAGCAGTCCGGCGCGTTCGAGGTCATCAACGCCGGCTTCTCGTCGATCAGCGACGACAGGCGCGTCCAGGTCGTCCTCCTCGTGTTCCTGATGGGATCGTTCATCGAGGGTGCGGCGGGCTTTGGCACGCCGGCGGCGATCGTCGGCCCGCTGCTGGTCGGCCTCGGCTTCCCGCCGCTGGCCGCCGTCGTCGTCGCCCTGACCGGGAACATCATGGCCATCACGTTCGGCGCGGTGGGCACGCCGCTCATCATCGGGTTCGAGGACGTCGTCTTCGGACAGGACCCGAGCCAGGCCGGGACGGTCGCGAACGAGATCGTCACCGTGGGCGGCTTCGAGAGCGTCAGTGCGTACGTCAACCAGATCGCTATCTGGGCGGCCGCGAGCCACGCCATCGTCGGCATCGCACTGCCGTTCATCGGCGTGGCGATGATGACGCGCTTCTTCGGCGAGGAGCGGTCGATCAAGCCCGCCATCGAGGTGCTGCCGCTGACCCTGTTCGCGTGGGCGTCGTTCGCCGTCCCGTACGTCGCGACGGCGTACTTCCTGGGGCCGACGTTCCCGGCGCTGCTGGGCGCGATGATCGGGTTGCTGATCGTCACGCTCACGCTCCGCGCCGGCTACTTCCTGCCGGACGAGGAGTGGGACTTCGGTCCCCGCGACGGCTGGCCGGACCACTGGGTCGGCAGCATCGAACCCGGGGCCGGCGTCGGGAGCGCGACCGGCGGTGACGCGGGCGACGCTCCCGTCGCGGCCGACGGCGGCACCGCGTTCAAGGACAGCCACAGCCAGGACATGTCGCTGGGCGTGGCGTGGCTGCCGTACGTCCTCGTGGCGGCGCTGCTCGTCGTGACGCGGGTCGTCACCCCTGTCAAGGACGCGCTGCTCGCGTTCCAGATCAGCTGGTCCGGGATCCTCGGCACCCCGTACGCGGAGACGATCGAGGTGTTTTACCTCCCCGGGACGCTGTTCGTCGCGGTGGCGGTCGTGACCTACGCGCTCCACGGGATGGACACCCGGGAGATCAAAGACTCGTGGGCGGAGGCGCTCCGCAACATCGCGCCGGCGGTCATCGCGCTGTGGTTCGCGGTCGCGACCGTCATGATCATGCAGAAGACCGGGGCCGACCCCGTCGCGACCGGCGGCGAACTCGGCATGCTCCAGGTCCTGTCGGATCTCACCGCGGACCTCACCGGCACCCTGTTCCCGTTCTTCTCGCCGTTCATCGGCGCGTTCGGGGCGTTCATCGCAGGGTCGAACACGGTCAGCGACATTCTGTTCGGCCTCTTCCAGTACGAGGCCGCACAGCAGATCGGCGCGCCGACCCAGGTCGTCGTCGGCGCGCAGGCCGTCGGCGGCGCCATCGGCAACCTGATCGCCATCCACAACGTCGTCGCGGCCCTCACCGTCGTCGGCCTCATCGGCGAGGAGGGCCGGGTCATCCGGCTGGAACTGATACCGGTGCTGTACTACGGCGTGGCGACCGGCCTCCTGACGCTGCTGTTCGCCTTCGTCGTCGCGCCGGGGGCGTTCTGACTCGACGATGGCTGGCGACTCCCGATCCCGGCCCGCGCCGGCGGCCGACCCGTCGGCGGACTACGACTATCGGGGCGGTCCCGAGAACCGGCCGGACCTGGTCGCGGCGCTGGACGCCCGCGTCGAGGGCGACGTCCGCTTCGACGAGTACACCCGGGAGCTGTACGCGACCGACGCCAGCGCCTACGAACAGCCCCCGATCGGCGTCGTCGCGCCCGTCTCGACGGACGACGTCGCCGCCGTCGTGAGTTACTGCGCCGACAACGGGATCCCCGTCCTGCCGCGGGGCGGCGGGACGAGCCTCGCCGGCCAGGCTGTCAACGAGGCCGTCGTCCTCGACTTCAAGCGGTACATGACCGATCTGGTCGCGGTCGACCCCGACGAGCGGACTGCGACGGCCGAACCCGGGATCACGCTCGCCCGCCTCGACGACGCGCTCGCGCCCCACGGCCTGAAGTACGCCCCCGACCCCGCCTGGGGGGACAAGTCGGTCCTGGGCGGGTGCATCGGCAACAACACGACCGGCGCCCACTCGCTCAAGTACGAGAAGGCCGACGGCTACGTCGAGTCCTGCGAGGTCGTCCTCGCGGACGGCACGGTGACGCGGCTCGGCTGGGTCGACCTCCCGGACCTCCGGGAGCGCGCCGAGCGCGCCCGGGAGGCCGCCGACCCGTCGCTCGAAGACCGGATCTACGCCGAAGTCGCGCGGATCGTCGACGAGGAAGGCGACGCCATCACGGAGCGTTACCCCGACCTGAAGCGCAACGTCTCCGGTTACGACCTCGACAGGCTCATCGAGGACGCCCGGGAGCACGGCGCGGTCAACCTCGGTCGGCTCATGGCCGGCAGCGAAGGCACTCTCGCCGTCGTGACGGAGGCCACGGTGTCGCTCGAACCCGTCCCCGAGGCGACGGCGGTCGTCATGCTGACCTACGACGGCGTCCTCCCCGCGATGCGGGACGTGGCGCCGATCCTCGAACACGACCCCTCGGCGGTGGAGGTGATGGACGACGTGTTCCTCGACCTCGCGCGCGACACTGCGGAGTTCGCGTCGCTGGTCGAGACGCTGCCCGAGGGCACCGAGTCGACGCTGCTGGTCGAGTTCTACGGCGACTCGCCGGCCGACGCCCGCCGGAAGGTCCGCGGACTGCTGGCCGACCGCCTTCCCCACTACGACCCCGACTGGACGGCCGCCGAGGCGGGTGACAGCGGCGCTCGGACGGACGTCGTGGCGGACGAACCCGACCGGGAAACCGACGCCGGCGCGGTCGGCGCCGAAACCGACGCGCCGATACAGGCCGTCGACGCGCTCGAGGCCTACGACGAGGACCGGCAGGCGAAGTTCTGGAAGATGCGCAAGGCCGGCCTGCCGATCCTCCTCTCGCGGACGAGCGACGAGAAACACTGGCCGTTCGTCGAGGACACCGCGATCCCGGCCGAACACCTGCCCGAGTACGTCGCGGACCTGCAGGACCTCTTCGACGAGCACGACACGTTCGCGGCCTACTACGCCCACGCCGGCCCCGGGGTGTTGCACATCCGCCCCCTCCTGAACCTCAAGACCGAGTCCGGGATCGAGACCATGGAGGCCATCTCGGAGGCGGTCACGGACATCGTCCTCGAATACGAGGGGTCGGTCTCGGGCGAGCACGGCGACGGCCGCGCCCGGACGAAGTACAACCGGAAGCTCTACGGCGAGGAACTCTGGGAGACGTTCCGGGAACTGAAGACGGCGTTCGACCCGGACTGGCTGCTCAACCCCGGCAACGTCTGCGGCGAGCACGACCCGAGCGATCACCTGCGGTACGACCCCGACTACGCGTTCGACGCGGACTTCGACCCGGTGCTGGAGTGGGACAACGACAACGGCTTCCAGGGCATGGTCGAACTCTGTCACGGCTGTGCCGGCTGCACCGGCCACCAGGACACCACCGGCGGGGTGATGTGCCCGACCTACCGCGCCGCCGAGGAGGAGGTCACGAGCACGCGCGGCCGGGCGAACATGCTCCGCCAGGCCATGAGCGGCGACCTGCCCGACGACGTGTTCGACGAGGAGTTCGTCTCGGAGGTGCTCGACCTCTGTATCGGCTGCAAGGGCTGCAAGGTCGACTGCCCGAGCGGCGTCGACATGGCGAAGCTCAAGGCGGAGGTAACCCACGAGTACCACCAGCGCGAGGGTGTCTCGGTCCGCGACCGCCTGTTCGCCAGCGTCGACGACGTCCTCTCGCTGGGGAGCGCGTTCGCCCCCCTCTCGAACTGGGGGATGGACCTGCCGGGCGTCGGCTGGCTGTCGGAGAAGACGATGGGTATCGCCCGCGAGCGGGCGTTCCCGGCCTTCCACCGGACCACGTTCCGCGACTGGTGGCGCTCGCGCGCCGGCCCCCGGGTCGCCGCGGGCGAGGCCGACCGGCGCGCGCTCCTCCTGGTCGACCCCTACACGAACTACAGCCACCCGTACGTCGGGAAGGCGGCCGTCCGCGTCCTCGAAGCCGCGGACGTCCACGTTCAGGTGCCCGAGGACGTGGGCGACAGCGGCCGCCCGGCGTTCTCGAAGAGCATGCTCGACCGTGCCCGCGCGACGGCTCGCGAGAACGTCGACGCGCTGGCGCCGCGGGTCCGGGACGGCTGGGACGTCGTGAGCGTCGAGCCCTCGGACGCGGTGATGTACCAGCTCGACTACCTCGACCTGCTGTCGGGCGACGGCGTCGAAGCGGTCGCCGCGAACACGTACGGCGTCTGCGAGTACGTCGACCGCCTCCGGCTGGACGAGGCGATGGCCTTCGACGCGCCCGACGGGGCGCTGACCTACCACGGCCACTGCCAGCAGAAGGCGACGCGGAAAGACCACCACGCCGTCGCGGTCATGCGGCGGGCGGGCTACGAGGTGGACGCGCTCGACTCGGGCTGCTGTGGCATGGCCGGCAGCTTCGGCTACGAGGTCGAGCACTACTCGATGAGCGAGGCCATCGGCGGTATCCTGCTGGACCAGGTCGACGAGTCCCCGGGCGAGGAAGTGGTCGCGCCGGGCGCCTCCTGTCGGTCGCAGGTCGACGACCTGAGTGACCGGGGGGAACCGGCCCACCCCGTCGAGAAGGTCGCCGAGGCGCTCCGGGAGTGAGCGGCCGGCCTCACGTCGAGTCCCCTCTCCAGCCGGTCCCTCACGTCGAGCCCGTCGAGTCAATGCCTTCCGAGGACCCGCCGGACTCCGTTCCGGAGGTCGATCCCGGCGCCCGCGCGCGACTCGACCGCGAAGTCCCGGCGCTCGCCGAGCGACCGGAGCGCGTCGACCAGCGCGTCCACGTCGACCGGCGCGTGGACGCGGACGGCGTGCGGGGGGCCGTCGCTGACGTCGACGGCGACCTTCGGGCGGACGAACCGCCCCTCGTAGACGCGCACGCGGCGGAGTCGTTCGTACGGGATCCGTCGAGTCCGCTCGGCCGCGTCGAGTAGACCGGCCACGCCGTCCGCGACGTACCGCTCGCGGGCCCGCTCGGTCGCGGCCCCCACGCGGCCCCGCGCCAGCCCGACCAGCGACCCGACGTACTCGTGTTCGACGACGAGGAGTTCCGGGCCGGCGAACAGGAGGTCCGCGACCCTGAGCGGGAACGCCCCCGCGACCGCACCGTGGAGGTGCACGTGGACGTCGACCGTGGCTGGGCCGGGGGCGTCTGTCCGCTCCTCCGGCGGCGTGCCGTCCCGTCCGTCGCCGGAGTCGGTGGTACCGCGGCCGTCTCCGGAGTCGGCGGTGCTGCGGCCGTCCCCGGAGCGATCGGTGTCGGCCGGGGGCATCCTCAGTACAGGAACCCCCTGGCCTGTCCGGCGTCCTCGACGGTCTCCTCCGTCCGGCGTTTCCCGCGGGCAGATACGAGGACGACGCTCGCCTGGAGGAGGCCCGCGACCGCGAAGAGCAGATACCCACCGGGTTCGCTCCCGGCGACCCGGACCGACGTTGCGAACGCGTCGAGGCCGAGGGACCCGGCGAGCCAGCTCCCCGCGAGCAGGACGGTGAAGTAGGCGAAAAACGAGCTGCCCCACCACAGCGAGGCGAGGCGCGCCCACCCCGGCTGTGTGTGCTCGGGCAGCCGCGTCGCGTTCACGACCGCCAGGAGCGCGGTGTAGGGCCACATCATCACGCCCGACAGGGCGGCGCCGACGACGAGCAGGCCGAACGGTTGCTCGACGGGGATCGGGAGCGGCAGCGCGAGGATCCCGATCCCCCAGAGCACGAACAGCGTCAGCAGCCCCCAGAACAGCCGGGGGAGGCTCCAGCCCGCCCGTCGGCCGTACAGCTCGTAGATGACGTCGGCGCTGTTGCGGACGAACGACTCGACGATGGCGTACTCCGTCGTCAGGAGCGCGAGAAACAGGATCGCGAAGACGAGCGCGCTCGCGAGCGGGCCGACCTGCGGGACGACGACCGTCGTCCACATGGCGACGCCGTCGGCCGTCGTGCCGGCCGCGTACTCGCCGGCCAGCGCCATCAGCATGGTCGCCGCGACGAGCAGACCGACGACGAACGTCAGCAGGTGTTCCAGCTGGATCAGCCGCCACCAGCCCCGCCACCGGCGGAGGTTCGTCACCGTCGGGGGGAACGTGAACCCGTCCCGGCGCACCGGCTCGGGTTCGTCGCCGACGACGGGGTTTTTCACCCGGCCCTGGTAGCGCCCCATCCCGTAGCCCTTCTCGCGGACCCAGAGGCTCTGCGTGAGGTTGAGGTAGCCGCCGGCGCCGGCGAACGCGACGCCGCCCAGCACCAGCGCGACGTCCGCGTCCGGCGGGAGCCCCCCGGCGTCGAGGAGGCCCATCGGAGCGTTGGCGAGTTCCCCCGCCGAGCCAAGCGCCAGGAAGAGCACGACGGCGGCGACCAGCGCGAACGACACCAGCACGATCTGGACCCGCTCGACGACGTTGTACATGAGCGGCGTCACCTGGTAGGTCAGCCAGATCAGGACCAGCAGGACGACCCCGACGACCCGCCAGGCGGGGATAGAGAGCGCGATCGATCCCGCAGAGGCTGCGCGCAGCGACGCCGCGTCGAGGCCGACGCCGGCCGTCCCGATCTTCGCCGCGCTGGCGGCCCACCCCGGCCACCCCAGGCTGACCAGCCCCAGGACGAGAAAGAGAAGCGGCCAGCCCGGGCTCACCCGCTCGAAGCCCCGGAAGACGGACTCGCCGGTCGCGACCGTCCAGCGCTGGATCTCCGTGTTGATGAAAAACTGCGTGAGGACGCCGACGACGAACAGCCAGTAGAGGTCCCACCCCCGCCGCGCGACCAGCAGCGGCCAGAACAGCGTCTCGCCGCTGCCGAGCGACGCCCCGAGCAGGATCGCGCTCGGCCCGACCACGTGGCTCAGCTTCGGGACCCGCGGGAGGTCGAGCAGCCGGTAGCCGCCGGAGTCGCCCCGGCGCCCGTCGCCGCCGTCGCCCCGGTCCGGGTACGCGTCAGCGGCCGGCGCGACGTCGAGGTTGTCGTACGCCGTCGGCATGTACGAACTGCCGCGGTACGCCGCACCCTCTTCCCGGCTGGTGAAGACGTCTTCCTCCGGGACGTCGCGGTGCTCCCCGGACGGGGTCTCCCCGCCACGGGCGTCGCCCCGTTCGCCCGTCATGGCGGCCACTCACCCGTCCGTATCGGTCCCGCCGCTTTCCGGAACCGGTCCATGCTGGTCGTCGGTCCGGCCGGTTCCCGGAACCTGACCCTGGCGCTCGCCGGTTCCGGCGTCCGTTCGGTCGTTCGCGCGGACCGTTTACCCCTCCAGTTCATGCCAGGTGGTCGCCGTCGGCAGGCGGACTCGTCCGTGTAGAACGGCCCACCGCGACAAAAGGGTTTCCGGCAAGGGACCGTCGAACGGTGCCGGGTCCCCGGGCCCGGGTAGCGACGTCACGGCGCCGGGATTCGCCGCGTCACCCGCCGAGGAAGTGCCAGATGTGGCCCCGTTCCTCGGGCGGGTCGACCCCCGGGAGGTCCGCGAGCGCCGGCTGGAGGGCGTTCCACCACCCCTCGGCCGTCTCGAACCCGGCGGGGTGCTCCGGGAAGACCTCCTGGAGGAAGTCGGACTTCTTGGCCTCGGGGTACTCCTGGAGGTACTCGTAGGCGGCCAGCAGCGCCTCCCGCCTGGCTTCGAGCGTCTTCCCGGTCCCCGGCAGGTCGACGTCCTCGACGAGCCGCTCGGGGGAGGGCTCGTCGGTCGTCTCCGTCCGGGGGCGCTCGATCGGGACCCACCACACGCGGGACCGCGACCCCACTTTCCGGGTCCGGAGGACGTCGCGCTCGACCAGTTCGTTGAGCTTGTTGTGCGCCGTTCGCCGCGAACAGCCGACCGCCTCCATGACGTCGCTCGCGGTCAGCGGCCGCGCGCGGTCGTCGCGCTGTTCGAACACCTCGTGTACTGCGCGGAGCGGGATCTCGCCCTCGTACTGGCCGTCCTCGTCGCGATCCCGCTGTGAAGACATCGACGTGTAGATATGCGAGAACGACTGGCATAAGGGTTGTGCGTCAACCGGTCACGAACGGCGACAGCGCCAGCCCCAACGCGCCGAATTCGGCTAGATGCGTCCGGAGCGAGTAGTACGGACGGTCCCCGTCGTCGGTCCGGACGGTTGGGTTCGGCTCTCCGGAACCGACTGGCGGTCCGCTGTCGGTCGACTGGCTGACTGCTGACACTGGGGGACGCTGCAACAGCACCAGCCCGCTCGAACGCGACGGAAGTAAGAGGTCCCCGCGCTCGAAACCGAGACGATTCTGTCGGAACTTCGTGAGGTGCTGTGGGGTGTCGATCCCGATATCGAAGCGGGCCCCGGGGGTCAGCAAACTGGTCAACCGAACGCAGTCGTGCGGTCGATCCGGTACTGACTGACAGCTACCCGTCTGACTCGCGCTTTCCCCGACACGAACCACTGACCGACCCACCACCAGCGCCACATACCGGCTCACACACCCAAAGCTTTCAATATCGGTGCCCCACCATTCGTACGTATGCCCGAGAAATTCGGCGATCCTGATGTCGCCGAAGGCACTGTGAGACTCGTTGAGGAGACTGCCGAGTCCGAAGGTCCCACGGAACCGTGGACGCTTCTCGATAAGGTTGCCGAGCAGGGCGTAGACAAAAACGAAGCCAGGAAAGCGCTTCGAGGGCTGAAAATGTCGAATAAGATAGTCCCTGCCGGCGACTTTACTGGGAAAATCCGTCTGGTTGAGGAGTAACGGTCCGCCTCTCTGATGTCTAACTCCGATCCGAGGCCATCTAGATTCACTGGATACGAGAATGGTGTTCCGGACAAGATTCACCCGGCCAGCCACGGTGAGACGTACCGTGGCCCCTTCGAACGCGACGTTGATCGTATCAAGTATACTCAGTTCTTTCGCCGTCTGAAAAACGTCACCCAAGTCGCTCGCGCTGGCGAGGCCTATCTCTATCACGATCGGCTGACTCACACCCTCAAAGTTGCTCAAGTTGGGGAACGCCTCGCTCAATTGTTGCTCAGACGGGAGGCAGAGAAAGTGGTGGATGCTACCCAAAACGCAACTACAGAACTGGGTGATTTCTCACTTCCTGATGAGAACCCGGAACGAAGCTTCTACCTCGCTCAAGATACTGTCAGCAGAATCGTAGACGACGATATCGCCCGTGAGCTCAATCCTGCCATCGTCGAGGCGGCGTGTCTGGCACACGATCTCGGGCATCCTCCGTTTGGCCATATCGCGGAGAAAGAACTCGACGCATTACTGGTCAGGTACACACACCCCGCGAAGGATAATCCGGAAGAGTGGGATCGTGACTGGACGCTTGA
>JBDGST010000113.1:5122-13129 GCA_042217365.1 Haloarculaceae archaeon | reverse complement strand
CTCGCTGTTCTCGAAGTCGATCGGGTTGACCTTGTGGGGCATCGTCGAGGAGCCGGTCTCGCCCTCGGCGGCCGACTGCCCGAGGTAGCGGTCCGAGACGTACAGCCAGGCGTCCACGTCCAGGTCGAGCAGCACGTCGTTGGCCCCGCGGAGCGCGTCGAACAGCGCCGCGAGGTCGTCGCAGGGGTTGACCTGCGTCGTCACCGGCTCGTGGTCGAGCCCGAGGTCCTCGACGAAGACGCGCGCGAACGCCCGCCAGTCCACGCCGGGGTAGGCCGCGTGGTGGGCGGCGTACGTGCCCGAGGCCCCGGCGAGCTTGCCCGACAGCGCGGCGGTCGCGTCCTCGATCCGGCCGATGGCCCGCGCGAGACGGGAGGCGTAGACGGCCATCTCCTTCCCGAAGGTGGTCGGCGTTGCCGGCTGGCCGTGGGTGCGCGCGAGCATCGGCACGTCCCGGTACTCGCGGGCCAGGTCGACGAGCGCGTCCCGGACCGCCCGGAGCCGCTCGACGAGCACCTCGGCGACGGCCGGCTTCACGAGCAGCCGGTGGGCGAGGTTGTTCACGTCCTCGCTGGTGAGCCCGAAGTGGATCCACTGGGCGGCGTCGAGGCCCTCGGGCAGGCGCTCCCGCACGAAGTACTCGATGGCCTTCACGTCGTGGTTGGTCGCCGGGTACTCGTCGGTCCCCTCGGTCTCGATCCGCTTTACCAGCGCGGCGTCCGCGGCGTCGAACTCCTCGTAGACGGCCCGGATGCGGGTGCGCTGTGCCGGTTCGATGGCCAGCGGCGTCTCGTCGAGGTCCGCCAGCGCGATCAGGTACTCTATCTCGACCCGGGTCCGGGCCCGCATGAGCGCCCGCTCGCTGGCGTAGGGAACCAGCGGCTCGGTGTAGCGGGCGTAGCGCCCGTCGAGCGGCGAGACGGCGTCGAGCGCGGAACGGTCGGTCATACCCGCTCTTCCGACGAGTCCGAAGGAAAGGGTGTCGGATCGGCGACCGGGGCAGGGTGTCAGACCGGCGACTGAATCGGGGCAGCGGTCGCCGTCGGCGTCGACGGCTCGAGACGAATCCGGAGGAACGGCCGTCCGGTCGACGGTCGATCCCGTCACCTGCGGCCGCCCGATCGCGAGGTGCGCCGTGTATTAGGACGACGGGTCACCTAGAACGCGTTCGACCACCTTCGATCGGTATCGAGAGTATTCCGAATATATGGCCAAGAGTTATATCCCGGGTCACGGTAGCGAATGGCACGGAGGTGAGCGCAAGAGGAGTACCCGCGGAGGACGCATCGATCGGATCGCCACGAACACAGCAGGCCACCGTTTCCGCGTACCGGAGCTATCCGTCAGCGACGTGCAAGCCCCGCTCGCGACCCGGTTCAGTGCCACCGGGACCGGGTTCGCGGGGGCTGTGCCCCACTTCTCTCGTCTGTCTACCGGTTCCCCCGAGCGGCGGGCGGACGAACCAGCGTCCGACCCGCCGCGAGACCGGCGGTCGACGGGCGTGACCCGCCGGCCGGGTGCGACCGTCGACGCTCGGAACCTCCCGACAGTGTCGACACTGTCCCGGTAGTCGGCTCTGTCGACGGGCCGCACGGTCCGGACAGTGTCGACGGTCGGGCGTCGAGGGTCGACACTCCGCAAGGACTTTGCGCCGGGGAATCCCCCACACGCACATGAAACTCGCGGGCATGGCGAGCAATCGCGGGCGGAACCTGATGAACATCGCGGACCGCGCGCCGGGGGGCGCCGAGTTCGCGGTCGTCCTCACGAACGACGCGGACGCGCCGGTCCTGGAGAAGGCGAGCGACCGGGACATTCCGACGGCGGTCGTCGAGCGTGACGAGGGGGAATCGCGGCGCGACCACGAGCGCCGGGTCGTCGACGCGCTGGCGGACTACGACTTCGACCTGGTGTGTCTGGACGGGTACATGCGGATCCTCTCGGACACGTTCCTCGACCCGATGCCGACGACGCTGAACGTCCACCCATCCTTGCTCCCCTCCTTCCCGGGGATGGACGCCTGGGGGGACGCGCTCGATTCGGGCGTCGACGTGACAGGCTGTACCGTTCACGCGGTCACCGACGCCACCGACGAGGAGGGCGAACCCGTCATGGAAGCGGTCGACAGCGGCCCCGTCGTCACGCAGGAACCGGTCCCGGTCTACGAGGGCGACGACCGCGAGGGCCTGCAGGACCGGGTCCTCTACGAGGGCGAGTTCCGGGCATACCCCCGGGCGGTCAAGTGGTTCGCCGAGGACCGCGTCGAGATCGACTGGGACGACAACGCGGCGACAGTCGACGGGGACGATGGCGGCCGCCTCCCGGAACGGTGGCTCGGCTCGGCCGACCGCGCGGCGGCCCTGCGGTACGGCGAGAACCCACACCAGGACGCGGCGGTGTACGCGGACCCGACGGCGACCGAGGCCAGCATCGTCCACGCCGAGCAGCGCAACGAGGCCGCCGGGGCGCTCTCGTACAACAACTACAACGACGCCGACGGCGCGCTGGACCTGATAAAGGAGTTCGACCGCCCCGCGGCGGCGGTCATCAAACACACCAGCCCGGCCGGATGCGCGACCGCGGACTCGCTGGCCGACGCCTACGAGCGGGCGCTGTCGACCGACCCCAAGAGCGCGTTCGGCGGCATCGTCGCGCTCAACCGGGAGTGCGACGCCGCGACCGCCGAGCAGATCATCGACTCGTTCAAGGTAGTGACGGTCGCGCCCGGCTACACGGACGACGCGCTCTCGATTCTCCGCGAGAAGGAGAGCATGCAGGTGCTCGAAGTGGACGGCGACCTCGACGCGACCGAGCCGACCACCGAGAAGAAACTCGTCGGCGGGCGCCTGGTCCAGGAGCGGGATCGACGGCGACTGACCGCCGAGGACCTAGAGGTGGTGACCGAGCGCGAGCCCACCGAGGCGGAAATCGAGTCGCTCCTCTTCGGCTGGCAGACGGTCAAACACGTCATGTCCAACGCGGTCCTGTTCGCGAAGGGGACCGAGACCGTCGGGATCGGCGCGGGACAGCTCTCGCGGGTCGACGCGGTGAAGGTGGCGAAGATGAAGGCAGATGACGACGCGGAGGGCAAGACAGCCGAGGGTGGCGTCATGGCGTCGGACGCGTTCTTCCCGTTCCCGGACAACATCGAGGTGGCCGCCGAGGCGGGCGTCGAGGCCGTCATCCAGCCCGGCGGGTCCAAGCGCGACGACGAGGTCATCGAGGCCTGCGACGAGCACGACATGGCGATGGTCTTCACCGGCCAGCGGTGCTTCAGACACGACTGAGCGTCAGCGAGGAAGTGTCTCAAGCTCGAAACCGAGCACAGCGAGTTTTCGAACTCTCGTTTCGAGGTGGCGCGAGCACGAATCGACGGCGAGCGGTGGACACGACCGACACGAAGTCGGACGCCGGAGACCGCGAACTACCAGGTTTCCACCGGAACGCCGAGCGTTTCGAAGTCGTCCACGTTCGTCGTGAGAACGGGTTCGTCCACGGTATCGGCCACCGCCGCGACCAACGGATCGACGTCGTCGATCCCCGTTTCGCCGGGGCCGCCCGCCGTCCGATCGGCCGTCGCGACGAGTTCCGCCGCCCGTCTGGCGACCTGTTCGTTCACGCGAACGACCGGATACAGTCGATTCAGATTTCCGATCACCCGTCTCTCGTCGTCGTCGCCGAACATCTCGACGCCGTACTGGAGTTCGTACAGCACCGGCGACGGGATCCGTTGCGGGACCCCGCGTTCCGAGAGTTCGGCCCCCTTGTCGAATGCGGCCCGCTCTTCCCGGAGGAGTTCGATCAGGAACGCGGTGTCAAGGATCATCCGACTTGACGAACTCGGAACCGGTCTCCTCCCGACTCGCGGCGTCGTGCCGGCCGCGTTCCGCGATGGCGTCGTACATCGCTTCGGCGGTCTCGTCCGACAGCGTTCCCGCGACCGCGTCCGGGTGAGGGCCGCCCGCCAGTCTGACCAGCGCTTCTCCCATCGTCTCGTCGTCGCGCTTACGGGACTTCACGTAGGCGTGGAACTCCTCCGGCACCTGGATCGACTTCGTCCCCATGTGCTATAATCGGTTATAGACCCACAAAACAGTTCCGCGGCGTCCGGGCCGGCGAACTGCAACGAGTGACGGGACGGAGCAGCGAGCGGCCAGACGGAGCGAGTTTCGCCGGGAGGTCCACCTATTTGGTCGCGTCGCGAGAGACGGGACCACATGACCTACCGCGTCATCCAGGTCGGGACCGGCGGCCACGGCGCCAGCTGGTGCGAGTACTACCTGCCGCCCCACGTCGAGGAGGGCCGTATCGACGTCGTCGCCGCGGTCGACGTCGACCCCGACGCCCACGCGAACGCGCAGGAACACCTCGGGCTCGACGAGAGCCAGTGTTACACGGACGCCGAGACGGCCTTCGAAGAGGTCGACGCGGACTTCTGTACCGTCGTCGTTCCCCCCTGGCACCACGAGGAGGTCGTCTCGGCCGCCGTCGAACACGACCTGGACGTCCTCTCGGAGAAGCCCATCGCGGACACGCTGGCGGCGTCGGTCCGCATCGCCGACGTGGTCGCGGACGCCGGCCTGAAGATGGGCGTGACGATGAGCCACCGGTTCGACCAGGACAAGACGACACTCCGCCGGGAGATCCGCGAGCCCACCTCCGGACCGCTCGACTACCTCGTCGGCCGATTCACCTGCAACGCGCGCTCCTACGGCGCCTGGGGTGCGTTCCGCCACGAGATGGAGAACCCGCTGCTGGTCGAGGGGGCGGTCCACCAGCTTGACTTCCTCGCGGACATGGCCGGCGCGCCCTGCGAGCGCCTGTACGCCGACACCTGGCTGCCCGAGTGGGCCGAGTACGAGGACGACGTCCAGGCGCTCGTCCAGATGCGCTTCGAGAACGGCGTCCGCGCCACCTGGGAGGGGGCCAAGGCCAACGCCGTCGGGCTCAACGGCTGGGGCAGCGACTACGTCCGGGCGGAGTGCCGGGACGCGACGCTCGTGCTCGACGACCGCGAGATAACCCGCCACCCCTACGAGATAACGAACGAGACGGTCAGCGGCGGGCCCGAGACGGAGGGCGAACCGGTCGAGCTCGACGACCAGCGCTACTGGGGCAACGCCTGGCTCGTCGAGCAGTTCTGCGACTGGCTCGACGGCGGCGAGCCGATGGCGACCGACGTCGAGTCGAACCTCCAGTCGGTCGCGCTCGTCGAGGCGGCCATCGAGAGCAGCGAGACGGGCGAGCCCGTGGCCGTGCAGGACCTCCTCGCCGACGCGCGGGGCGACTAGCGACTGATACGGATCGCTGTAACGATTTACCGGGACGACCGCACGCAGTCGTGCGGTCGATCCGGGAATGACTTACAGCGATCCGTATGACCCGCGACCAGGACGGGGCGAGTGACCCGCGGCGGCCCGCGACCAGGGCGGGGCGAGCAGTTTCTTCGTCTCGCAGCCGTTGCGTGAGGTTTAGGTGGACGGGGCGGCCAGGCGTCGACATGGGCTTTGCCGACTGGGCGAGCGAGAACCTGCTGGCGGCGGTCGCGCTCACGGTGGCGTTCGGGACGGTGCTTGCCGTCTCGGTGCTCGGCATCGCCGGCTGGGTCCTCCTGGCGCTGCTGGACGTCGGCGCGGCATCGACGCTCGGGTCGCTGCTGCCGCTGTTCGTCGTCGGCCTGGTCGTCGGGTTCCCGGTGACGCTCGTCGCCGGCCTGGCGGCCGTGTTCGGCCTCGCGGCGCGGGCCTCCTCCGCTGTCAGCGGGAAGCGCCTGGGGCGACTGGCCTCGTACGTCGAGCGCGAGAGCGACGTCGCCCGGGCCGTCGGACTCGCCGACCTCGTGGAGGGGCTGGACGGGCGCTCGCCGGAGGAGCGCGCCGACGACCGGATCGGGCGACTCAAAGAGAAGTACGTCGAAGGGAAACTCTCCGAACGGGCGTTCGAGCGGCGCATGGGCGAGGTGCTCGACGAGGAGGGCGTCGACCGGGACCGCGTCGGCGGGGACCGCGAGTACCTGACTGAACGGGAGTGACGAGGGGTGTTGCCGGGTGACGGTCGACCGACGAGCAGAGGCGCCCGACGGACGGCTACCGGTCCGGGCCGGAGGCGCGCCACCAGCGGCACTCGTACGCGGTCGCGTCACGGTTCTCGGACCGGGACGCGACTACCCGGTCGACGGTGTCCGCGCGGTCGACCGTGACGAACCCCTCGCCGTCGCCGAAGCGCGACCCGACACCGCGGACCAGGCCCCGCTCGAACGCCGAGGGGAGCGGCGTCGTGCTCGAGAGGAAGCCGGACGTCTCGCCGGTCCGCCGGAAGGCGTACCTGCCCACGTCGCCCTCCCCGAGGCCGTCGTAGACGCTGCCGAGCGATTCGAGCGCCTCCCCCACCGACGACACGTCCCGACCCCAGTCGAGGGCGCCCGCGGTGCGTCGGCCGAGGAGGACGACCGTGTTCTCCCCCGTCCGCTCGCCGACGCGACCGTAGACGCCCGCGACGGCGTCGAGGTCGACAGGCTCGCCCCGGCTCACTTCCTCGATCCCTTCCGCCGCCATCGCTTCGAGAACGATAGCCTCGAAGAACGCGCCGAACTCCCGGCGGGCGCAGTCCTCCAGCACGCAGAGCAAGAGGCCGTCTATCTCGGACCGGTTCGCCGTCTCCCGCGCAGGAAGTTTCGTTGCCATCACGCCTCACTCCGCCCCCGACCTATCAAAGCGTTGCTAAGAGGTGTCCGTTCCGCTCTGTGGAGCCCCGGAGGTCAATCGAGACTCCGGTCCGGTACCCTGTCGTACGTTGACACGGAGATACGGGGCCGCACCCCGAACGGGGACGACGGTCAAGCATCGGACCTGGGGGGACCCCCCGAGTCGGAAGCGGGGGTCTGCGCCGGTTTGACACGGTGACCACACCAGGGCGTCATACAATGATTCGATGGCACCCCGACCACACAGCTATTTCCACCCGCCGGCCGTAGCCGCGAGCATGGGACGGACGCTACTCGGGATAGACCTCGACGAGTCGCCGGTCGGCAGTCTCGTCGAGCGCCTGCTCGCCGAGGAGGACCTGGAGAAGCTAGCAGACGGCGGCCGACCGTCGGAGGACAGTGCCGACCGCGCGCCGGACGACGACGCCGACGGCGAGGGGTCGAGTATCGACGGTCGCGGCGACGATACGGCCGACGGGACCGTGGGCGAGGACGACGACGGAGACGGCGGTCGCCTCGCCGGACTACGACCCCTCCTGCTCAAGGCGGCGATCGCGCTGGCGGTTCTCGCCGTGCTCGCGGTCGTCGCGTACCGCTACATGGGGCGCGTGAAAGAGACAGTCCCGGACAGCGTCGGGATGCCGTCGCCGCTCTCGGACGACGGGGGCGAGACGCACGAACCCGAGAGCGACGGCGTCGGCGGGGCGGGCGTCTCGCCGGCCCGGCGACGGGCGAAGGGCCGGGACGGTACCGACGCAGTCGGGCGCGGCGCAGTCGGGAGTGACGACAGTTCCGGCGACTCGCCCGACGACGGCGAGGGGGCGCCGCGGGCCGACCCGTCGCTCGCCGAGGACGTCGACCTCGGGGCGCTCGTCGGGCTGGCCGCGCTCGCCCTCGTCGCGGCGGCAGTCCGGAAGTTCGGCGAGGATCGGCCGCGGGACCCGCTTGTCGACGGGCCCGACGAATAGATGGGGCTGGACGAGCTCGCTGACCGCGAGGGGTGGCGGGTCGAGGGGGCCGCTGCCCGCGTCCACTACGAGGGCGAGGGCGACCGGTACAGCGTCGAGTACTACGCGCCGAGCGACTGCGTGGTCTACTGGAAAGTCCCGCCCGAGAGCGCCGGCGACACTGCCGTGCCGGTCGGTCGCGACACCGTCCCGACGCCGCTTCGCGAGCGGATACGCGTCGACCTCGACGCGGCCGACGTCGACCCGGCGGTGGAGCGACGGACGCTCTGAGGCCCCGGGACTTCTGCGTTCTGCGGTGCAGTGTGACGACCGGGCGGCCGCCTTCGGTGACGACCG
>JBDGST010000113.1:0-5022 GCA_042217365.1 Haloarculaceae archaeon | reverse complement strand
TTCGGTGACGACCGTGAAGACTGTGACGCGGGTGTCGTCGGAGAGTTCGACAGGCTAAAGCGCGGCGACGGGGATGGCACAGGCATGGAGTTCCACGAGGCGGCGAACTTCCTGTTCGACCTCCGTCGGTACCCTCCGCGACCGGGGACGGACCCGACGCGGGAGCTGCTCGCCAGCGTGGGCGACCCACACGAGGACCTGCGGTGCGTGCAGGTCGCGGGGTCGAACGGGAAGGGCAGCACGGCGCGGATGGTCGAGCGGGCGCTCCGCGAGGCGGGGCTGTCGGTCGGGCTCTACACCTCGCCGCACCTGGCGGACGTGCGCGAGCGGGTCCGGGTCGACGGGCGGAAGATATCCGAGGCGGCAGTCACCGACTTCGTCGCGTCGATGCGCGAGTACGCGACCGAGCGGGCGAGCGAGGGCGACTCGCCGACGTTCTTCGAGACGCTGACGGCGATGGCCCTCTGGGAGTTCGACCGCCAGGACGTCGACGTGGCGGTCCTCGAAGTCGGGATCGGCGGCACGCTCGACGCCACGAGCGCCGTCGATCCCGTCGCGAGCGCCGTCACGGCGGTCGCGCTCGAACACACGGACGTCCTCGGCGACACCGTCGAGGAGATCGCCCGCGACAAGGCCGGGGTGGCGCCGGCGGACGCGCCGCTCGTGACCGCCGCGACGGGCGACGCGCTCGACGCCGTCAGGGCCGAGGTCGAGGACGTGGTCACGGTCGCCGAGCGCGGCGACGGCGCCCCCGACGCGGACGTGACCGTCGACTACGGCGGCCGCGACGGACTGGAGGGAGTGGTCGGGATCGACGGCCCGGGCTGGACGGTCGACACCCGCCTCCCCCTGCTGGGTGCCCACCAGGCTCGCAACGCCGGCGTCGCCGCTGCGCTGGTTCACCAGGTCGTCTCCGGGACCGACGCGACGGCCCGGGAAGACGACGAGGGCGACGCGACTCCGGAGGCCGCCGTCGACGGGGACCTTCGACGCGCGGTCGAGCGCGGGTTCCGGAACGCCCACTGGCCGGGCCGTTGCGAGGTGATGGGGCGGGACCCGCTGGTCGTCCTCGACGGCGCGCACAACCCGGGCGCCTGCGAGAGCCTCGCCGGGACGCTGGCGTCGTTCGACTACGACGACCTGCACCTCGTCGTCGGCGCGATGACCGACAAGGACCACCGCGGGATCGTCCGCGCCTTCGCGGACGGGGACCTCGCGACGGTCGTGACCTGCCGGCCGGACCACCAGCGGGCGGAGGACGAATCGGTGCTCGCCCGCGCCGCCGAGCGCGAGACCGACGCGGCGGTCACCGCGCGACGGGACGTCGCCGACGCGGTCGAGTTCGCGCTGGGCGCGGCCGACGAGACCGACACCGTGGTCGTCGCCGGCTCGCTGTACGCCGTCGCAGAGGCGCGGACGCTGTGGACGCGCCCGACGGTCCCCGCGCGCGTCGACTCGCCGGCCGACGCGACGGCCGTCCTCGACCGGGCCCACGTCGACTGCGACGACGCGGCCCGCGTGCGCGACGAGGCGGTCCACCGCGTCCTTCGGACCCGCGTCCGGCCGAGCCAGGCGCGCCGTCTGAAGTCGGAACTGCTCTCGCTGGGCGGCGCGTGTGCCGTCTCGGCGCTCGACGAGCCCGACCACGAGACCGTCCCGGTCGTCATGGCGGGGACGGTCGGCCAGTTCGACCGGCTCACAGACCGGTTGAACGAGGACGACGACGGGCTCGCGTCGGTCGCCGACGACGTGCGGGCGGCGCTGTCGCTCGACGCCGGCGCCGGCGGCCGCGGGGCGCCGGTTCCCGACGCCGGCGCCGGCGCTCACGGGTACCCGTGGGAGGACGGGACCGCCGTGATGGGCATCCTGAACGTCACGCCCGACAGCTTCCACGACGGCGGCGAGTACGACACCCGCGACGCGGCTCGCGAGCGCGCCGAGGCGATGGTCGACGCCGGGGTCGACATCCTCGACGTGGGCGGCGAGTCGACCCGGCCGGGAGCCGAACCGGTTCCCGTCGACGAGGAGATCGACCGCGTCGTGCCGGTCGTCGAGGCCGTCAGCGACCTCGACGCGATGGTCTCGATCGACACCAGGAAGGCCGAGGTCGCCCGCGCTGCGCTGGACGCCGGTGCCGACCTCCTCAACGACGTGTCGGGCCTCGAAGACCCCGAGATGCGCCTCGTCGCGGCCGACTACGACGTCCCGGTCGTCGTGATGCACAGCATCGAGACGCCCGTCGACCCGGACACCGACGTCCACTACGACGACGTGGTCGACGACGTGCTGGACTACCTGACCGAGCGGGTGCTCCTGGCCGAGAAGGCCGGGCTCGACCGCTCGCAGATCCTCGTCGACCCCGGGCTCGGCTTCGGGAAGAGCGCCGCCGAGAGCTTCGAACTCCTGGGTCGGCTCGACGAGTTGCAGGCGCTGGGCTGTCCGGTGCTGGTCGGGCACTCCCACAAGTCGCTGTTCGAACTCGTCGGCGGCGAAGCGGGCGACGCGCTCGACGAGACGGTCGCCGCGACGGCCGTCGCCGCGGAACGGGGCGCCGACGTGGTCCGCGTCCACGACGCCGCCGAGAACGTCGCCGCCGTCCGCGTCGCGAAGGCCGCCGACGACCCCGGATCCGTCGAGTGAGACGGACGACGGTCGCGCCTCTGGGTCGGATACAACCGGCGGGACCGCTGGCGTCGAACGGCGGCAAAACGCGGTCGGGACGCGATAGAAAAACGAGCTACGGGCGACCGCGGGAGGCTATCTCGGTGCCACAGACGGGGCACTCGGAAACGATACGACCGTCCCGCTCGCGGCGGCGCCAGTCGCCGCCGTGCGGGCTCTCGTGCCCACACTCGGGACAGAACAGCGTCGCCTTCCCCCTGGGGGGGTCGGCGGGCTCCTCGGCGTGGGCGCACGTGCAAGCACTCATCACTCGATCCCACGGGCTGGATCGGTAAAACTCTGTTCGCCATGATAGATGGGTACAGAACTTCTATCGGCCATAATTCCCGTTTGCGGTTCGTTCGCACGACCCGGATCGCGGCCGTCTCCCCGCCCGGATCGACGGCGAAAGCTCGCCCCGCCGACCGCGGGTCGACCGGCCCGGTCACCCCGGTAGCGCGCGCCGGGGGATCCCCGCTCCGGACGCGCCGCCGGTCGCGACCAAACAGTTTTGACCGCGGTCGCCGAGACTCGCCTGTGAGCGGCATCGTGTTCTTCCGGACGGCGGACGAGGACCGCGTCGTCGAGTTCTACCGCGAGCGCGTCGGCGCCGAACTGTGGCTCGACCAGGACGGCTGTACGATCCTCCGGCACGGCGACTTCAAGTTCGGCTTCTGCGGGCGCGACGCGACCGACGACTGCGGGATCGTGACGTTCTACTACGGCGACCGGGCGGCGGTCGACGAGCGGTACGATGCGCTGGCCGACCGGGCCCGAGGCCCGCCCGAGGTCAACGAGCAGTACGAGATCTACCAGTTCTTCGCCGAGGACCCCGACGGGCGGCCGGTCGAGTTCCAGACGTTCCTCCACCCACTGCCGGGCGAAGACGGGGGCTGACGCGGATCCCGTCTCCCGGTTTCGGACCGGCCGCGCGGCGTCGGGCGGTCCGGGAGGCCGACCAGACGGCGCCGCGGAGGTCGGTCGGAAGACGCCACGGAGGCGGGCCAGATGGCGCCACGGTGGCCGTCAGAACATCCCGTAGGCGTCACGCAGCGAACGATAGGTCTCCAGGTACCGTTCGAGGACGGCGTCGTGGTCGTAGTCGGCCCAGCTCTCGTCGACGGTCAGTCGCTCGAAGTCGCCGGCGTCGACGATGGCGTCGGCGAGTTCCTGCGGGTCGGTGACGCGGAAGCTCCGCTCGTGTTCCCTGACGAGTTCGTGCGCGCTGGACTCGGCCTGGTACTCGACGATGCCCACGCACCCGGAGGCCAGCGCCCAGAGGAATTCCGTGGCGAAGTACTCGCGGTAGGCGGTCTGGACGAAGGCGTGGGCGCCCTTGTAGACGGCGACGCGGCGCTCGCGGTCGCAGGCGCCCGCGAAGGTGACCCGGTCGTCGATGCGCAGGTCCGCGGCCTGGCGCTCGTAGTCCGCCCGGGCGGGCCCGTCGCCGATGACCGTCGCCGACCAGTCGCGGTCCCGCAGTTCGGCGAGGCCGAGCAGGACGCTCTCCAGGTTCGCGCTCCCGTCGAGCGGGTGGGCGTAGGCGACGTCCACTTCGGCCGCGGGTTCGACGTCGCGGACCACCGACATGTCGATGCTCTCGGGAATGACCGTCGACGTCTCGGCGGTCGCACCGGCCTCGCGGACCGCAGTCCGGACCATCTCGGAGGGGGTGACGACCATGTCGGGGGCCGTCGCCGCCCGCTCGTAGAACCGCGCGGACTCGTCGGGTTCGTCGCCGAACCACTCGGCGACCAGCGGCGCGCGGGCGAGGGTGGCGCCGACCGACGCCGAGACGGCGGCGACCGGCGGGCTGGGCCGGACGTGGACCACGTCCGGCCGGTCGAGCGCGAGCAGCGCGGGGACCCTGGCAGTGAACGAGGCGACCGCCGGCGAGACCGTGACCGCGCGGTACGTGACGCCGTCGCGCTCGACCGTCTCGTCGTAGCCGTCCCACCACTGGGCGCAGAAGACGGTCACGTCGTGGCCCCGCCCGGCGAGGAGTTTCGCGACGCGTTCGAACCGGCGCGCGCCATCCGTATCGCGGTAGTGGGTCGTCTCCAGTGCGACGAACGCGACGCGCATACGTCGGGTGACGGTTCCGGGTTCCAAAAAGCCACCTCATTGCTCGCCACCGGCCCGGTAAGCGGCGCGTACAGCCGACGAATCGCCTGATTCGCGGCAGTTCGACACTCCCGACCGGAGACCGAGAGCTGCCGGTAATCAGAGATTAAAATCGGGCCGGAACGCTTACCTCGAAAAACGAACGACCCTCCTCCCGTGAAGCGCTGTCTCTTACCCACAAGTCCTGGTCGCGTCTCAGAACCGTTTAGACTTCACCTCCAGTAGCCTCGACCGAGG
>JBDGST010000149.1:0-13159 GCA_042217365.1 Haloarculaceae archaeon | reverse complement strand
GGGTGGCAGAGCGGCCTATTGCGCCTGCCTTGAGAGCAGGTGTCCGAGAGGACTCCTGGGTTCGAATCCCAGCCCCACCGTGAGACCGCGGCGCCATTCGCGCCGCGGGCGAACGTGTCCTGGGATTTGATGCCGTCTCGGTTCTCGCCACCGACCAGACTCCGGGGTAGTCACTTCCGCTCTCGGCCCCAGTCTCTCGAGACCGGCGGGGCGGCGGCCGCCGACCGGCCAGATATTTCCGGCTGGCGACCCTGTGTTTGTGTGCCATGTCAGAGAACATCTACCAATATCAGGAGGAAGCCTTTATCGCGGGAGAGTGGCAGGAAGGACCTCACACCATCGTCGTTTCGGATCTCGTCGACGGTGAGGAGTTCGCCCGGATCGCCGCGGCGGGGGAATCGCAGGCGCGGGCCGCGCTCGCCGCGGCCCGGGAGGCCCGGGCGTCGATGCGCGATACCACAGTCGTCGAGCGCGCCGGGTGGCTCGAAGCCGTCGCGGACGAAGTCGAGGACCGTCGCGAATCGCTGGCGGAGGTCATCGTTCGCGAGGCCGGAAAACCGATCTCCAGCGCGCGCGGCGAGGTCGACCTGACGGCCGAGCGCTTCCGTCGGGCCGCAGCGGAAGTACGCGACCGCACCGGCGAGTACCGGGAGGAGTCGACGGCCGGACACGAGGGCTGGCGAGCGATGGTCAAACACGAGCCGATGGGGACCGTCCTCTGTATCGGCCCGTACAACTACCCGCTGTCGACGGTGGCCTATCAGGTCGCGCCGGCGCTCGCTGCTGGCAACTGCGCGGTCGTCAAACCATCGAGCAAGACGCCGGTCAGCAGCGCTCGGCTCGTCGATATCGTCACCGAGACGGTCGACCTCCCCGACGGGGCGCTGAACTACGTGCCGGGGCGGGGCTCGGAGATCGGGGACGTCCTCGCGGGGGACGAGCGCGTCCGGCATCGGTCGCGAGGGTATCGGCACGACCATCGAGGCGTTCTCGCGCCGGAAGAGTATCATCCTGTAGGCCGGGCCCGTCTGAACTGACGACGGCGAAGTCCCGGGAAACCGGAGTAACCCTTTTGCGTCCCTCGGCCGCAGTACCCGTATGGACTGGCCACACGACCCCGACGGCGAGGAGGGGAGCGAGGGTCGCCGGAAGTACGGCCACGCGGTCCTGGCCAAGAAAGTCGACGAGGATGAGGACTTCCCGCTCTCGGCGTCCGAGTTCGTCGAGGAGTACGGCGACCACCCGGTTCGGATCGACTACGAGACGGTGGTGAGCGTCGCCGACGTCTTCGAGCACGTCGACGGCGAGGAGTTCGAGGACTTCCCCCAGTTCCACCGGGCGGTCGGCGATGCGCTCCGCGGAGCCGACTACTGGCCGATCCGCCTCGAACACGCGTGAACGGCGGGTGACCCCCCGCGAACGCCGAACTTCTCTAAAGCACGCCTCGAACCCTACCAGACGACGGGCACGGCCCCGTGTCGATTTATCACAAACCTACGGACTAGTACTCCTCCGGGGTGGTTGATCAGAGGCTATATAGGAGCGAGCGAGACACGTCCTGACGTTGCATCGACATGCTCCGACCCCGCGACAGCCCAGACAGCAATGGAACGAGAACTAGCGATTGAGTTCGTTCGCGTCACGGAAGCGGCGGCGATCGCGTCCGCGACGTGGATGGGACGAGGCGACAAGGAATCGGCCGACCAGGCGGCCGTCGACGCCATGCGGGGGATGATGGACACCGTCGACATCGACGGCGAGGTCGTCATCGGCGAGGGCGAGATCGACGAGGCACCGATGCTCTACATCGGCGAGAAGATCGGCGCCAGAGAAGGGGAAGTCCCCGAAGTCGACATCGCGGTCGACCCGCTCGAAGGCACGACGATCACCGCGGAAGGGCGGAACAACGCCCTGTCGGTCCTCGCAGTCGCCGAGCGGGGTGGCTTCCTGAACGCTCCCGACATGTACATGGACAAGGTCGCCGTCGGCCCCGAGGGAGCCGGACACGTCGACATCGAGGCCTCACCCGCCGAGAACATCGAGAACGTCGCGGCGGCGATGGGGAAACCGGTCGACGAGATCACGGTGTTCGTTCTCCGGAGGCCGAGACACCGGAAAGAGGGCGGCCTCGTCGACCAGGTGCGGGACGTGGGCGCCAAGATCAAACTCAAGAAAGACGGCGACGTGGCAGGCGGGCTCGCCACCGGGCTCGAAGACACCGACGTGGATGTCCTCATGGGGATCGGCGGCGCTCCCGAGGGCGTGCTAGCCGCGGCCGGACTGAAGTGTCTTCGCGGCGAACTCCAGGCGAGGCTGGCGCCCGAAACCGACGAGCAGCGAGACCGGATCCGCGAGATGGGGATCGAAGACGTCGAACGGCCGTTGCGGATGGACGACCTGGCCGGGGGCGAGAACGTCATCTTCTCCGCGACGGGAGTGACGAACGGCGAAATGCTGGACGGCGTCCGTTTCGACGCCGGCGAGGCCGTGACCGAGTCGGTGGTCCTGCGGTCGAAAACCGGGACGCAGCGATTCATCGAGGCCTCCCACGACCTCGACCGGAAGCCCCTCCCGGAATACAAGGGCAAGTAGCGCCGGGAGCCACGCGGCGCTGTCCGCCTGGCTCGCTTTCTGGGCTTCCTTCTTCACTCGCTACGCTCGCTCAGGAGAGTGCTCGGTCGGGGATTTGAACCACGGTCGGAGCGAAGCTCCTCCCTGATTCAAATCCCACTCCCTGTGCGCTTCGCTCACAACGTTCGCTGTAGTGCTCGGTCGGGGATTTGAACCCCGGTCATCGGCTCGAAAGGCCGAAATGATTGGCCGGACTACACCAACCGAGCGCGCGACGCGAATGCGTCGTACCGGGAAGATTGAACTCGCCGTATTTAAAGTCGTCTCATTGGACCACGTGTGGGGCCACCTCCCGCACCCCCGTAATATTGGGGCACTTATACCTGCGGGCGAAGATGTTCGCGAAGCTTCCGGTTGATCGGGAACGCGCTTGCTAGCACTACTTCTGGGGTTTAATCGCCTCAACGTCGAACTTTTACAGTAAGATCGGTTAGTATTACAGTAAGTTAGCTCGGTATTGACCAATCAACGCAGCTCACGGCTGACAGTATCGATTTCATCGCCGTTCAGCACGTCAATCTGCCAGCCGATCTGCAAGAATCTGCGCCAACTCTGCTTCATCCCGCTCAAGAGCAATGGCTGACGCGGTCGAGACCGCGTCGGCCAGGCTATCACAGTCGTATTCAACCATTACCAGAGCGAGTTGCTCCATCGCTTCGTCAGAGACAGTCAAGCTGTTGTATCCGTCGGGAGGCATAGCGATATTTTACGGTAAAAGTGCATAAATTTACTGTAATAACTCGCTTGGAACCCCGCTAAACCCCAGAAGTAGTGCTAGGAGAGTCGCCATCGCGAGCGCGGCGGCGGCGACGCCCGTCGCGCCCATCGGAACGAAGTACGTGAGATACTGGCCGAACCCGAGCATGTAGAACGCCGAGGCGAACATCAGCCCGCCCCACATGCCCCAGCCGACGATGCTCCCGAAGAAGCTCCCGAGCGCCCGGTTGACGTAGTAGTAGCTCCCGCCCGCCTTGGGCATCCCGGTGGCGAGTTCCGACAGCGAGAGCGCAGCCAAAAGCGAGACAAGCCCGCCGACGACGAACGAGACCATGCTCGCCGGGCCGGCGGCGTCGGCCGCGATGCTCGGGAGGACGAAGATGCCCGCGCCGATCATCGTCCCGAGGCCGATGGTGTACGCCTCGAGGAACCCCAGGTCGCGGGCGAGTTCCCGGTCAGCCATCCGCCTCACCCCCCTCGACGTCGGGGAGGACGACGACCGGACGGTCGGCGAGGGTCACCAGCGAGAGGCTCACGTCGCCGGTCAACAGCCGGAGCCAGCGACTGCCGCCCCGGGGCGTGAACACGATGGCGTCGGCGTCGTGCTCGCCGGCAGCCGCGATGATCCGCTCTGCGACGTCGGTCCCGTAGAGGAGGTGACACTCGTGGGGGACGTCCGCCGCGGCGAACTCCTCGCCGATGACCGCGAACACGTCCTCCGCGCGGCGCTCGCGCTGCTCGACGGACGCCTTGTCGGGCGCTCCGCCCGCCTTCTCGATGACGTGCCCGACGACGGCGTACCCGTCGCTCTCGCGGAGGTGCGGCGCCGCCGCGCGGGCTGTCGTGCGTGCGTCCTCCTCGGAGGCGACCGGGACGAAGACCCGGTCGAGTAGCGGTCGTCCTGTCATTCGGGATCACCGGTGTTCGGGAGTGCGTCGGTCTCTGCCGGGCGAAATCCCTCCCCCCGCCGGGGCCCGACGGCGTGCCGACAGCGTCGTACTGGGTGAGTTCTTCCCCATTCCCCAAATAATCCACGGTTCAAACTGCTGCAGCAATAATATAACACCATAATTTTTACTCCTGCACAATCTACACCGAGCCGAGCGGGCTGCCGCGCGTCGCCGCGGACGCCCGGGACGACCCATGACTTCCGACTCATCCGACGACCCGTCGCCCAGCGAGGCCGGAGGAAACGTCGACGAGAGCGCGGTCGCGCGACTCGTCGGTCGGTACTCCGGCCCGGGGGAGGCAGTGAGCGAGGACGACCTACGAGACGCCCTCGAGCGGACGGTCCGCGGGACCGTCGCGACGCTCGAACCGGCGGCCGTCGGTCTCACCGTCGTCGTCGAGCGGCCGTCGTCCGACGGCGACGATGTGGTCCGCGACGCCTACGCCGTGCGTCGGGTGACCGGCCTCGACGGCGACCCGGCTCTCGACTGGACGTACCTCGGCCCGGCGGACTGACGGCTATGGGCGGTCGTCCCTCGGACCGGCCGACGGAAGACGGGTGGACAGTTGGTTCCTCGGCCCGGCAGACCGACGCCGGCGGGGCGGACCGACGCCGGGCTGTCGGTACGTAGCGGGTCGTCAGAGTCGCTCGACGAGCCTCTCGGCGGTCGCCTCGCCGACGCCCTCGACGGTTTCGAGTTCCTCGCGGGAGGCGGCGCGGACGTTCTCGACGCTGCCGAACCGCCTGAGCAGGCGCTTGCGCGTCTCGGGGCCGACGCCGGATACCTCCTCCAGGACCGTCGAGACGTCGTCCCGGAGCGTGCGGTGGTACTGGACGGCAAAGCGGTGGGCCTCGTCGCGAACCCGCTGGAGGAGGTGGAGGTGGGGCGCGTCGTCGGCCCAGTCGTAGACACCCGTCGGCGTGACGACCAGTTCCTCCTCCTTGGCGAGCGCGGCCGCGGGGACGTCCCACCCGGCGGCGGCGAGCGCGTCCCGGGCGGCGCCGAGTTGCCCCTCGCCGCCGTCGATCAGAAGCAGGTCGGGGTCGGGGCGCTCGTCCCGGCCCTCGACCGCGCGGTCGGCGCGCCAGCGGACCAGCGCGCGCATGTTCGCGTAGTCGTCGTTGTCGTCGTCGAGTTTCTTGCGCCGGTAGTCGCGCTTCTCGGGGTCACCGTCGGCGAAGGCGACGTTCGACCCGACCGCCGACTGGCCCTGCGCGTGGCTGACGTCGAACCCCTCGACCCGCTCGACGCGGCCGTCGAGCCCGAGCGCGTCGGCCAGGGCGGCGCCCTCGTCGTCGCGGCGCTCCCGGGTCCGGGCGTTCTTCAGCGCGAGGTCCACGAGCGTCGCCTCCCGGCCGGTCCCGGGGACACGGAGCGCGACCCCCTCGCGGTCGAGCCAGGCCGCCACGTCAGGGTCGTCGGGGTGATCCGAGCAGAGGACCGCGTCCGGCAGGTCCCGCTCGGCGTAGTACTGCGCGACGAAGGCCGCGAGGACGGCGCCGGCCCGTTCGCCCTCGGGCGCGTCGAGCGTGTGGCGGTCGCGGTCGACGAGCTTGCCGCCCTCGCTGTGGAGGCGCGCGACCGTCGCCGTCTCCCCCTCGACGCTCACCCCGAGGACGTCCACGACGCACGCGCCGTCCTCGGCGTCGTCGCCGGGCGCGCCCGCCACGGCGGCCGTCCCGTCGCCGTGGACCGCCTCGACCGCGCCCAGCCGGTCCCGGAGGTTCGCGGCGCGTTCGAACTGCCGGTCTGCGGCCGCCGCCTCCATCTCGCGGCGCAGCGGGTCCGCGAGGGCGCCGGTCTCCCCCTCGAAGAACCGCTCGACCGCCCCGACGTCCTCGGCGTAGGACTCGCGGTCGACGGGTGTCTCTGCGACGCAGGGCGCCGAACAGAGGCCCACGTCGTGGTCGAGACACGGCCGGTCCCGGTTCGCGAACTTGTGGTCGGAACACCCCCGCAGCCCGTAGGTCTCGCGGGCGGCCTTCACGACCGCCTCCAGGCGGCCCTTGTCGGTGAACGGCCCGAAGACGGTCGCCCCCTCCTCGGGGTCGCGAGTCACCTCGATCCGGGGGAACTCGTGGTCGGTCAACTGGACCAGCGGGTAGGACTTGTCGTCCTTGAGCCGGACGTTGTACCGCGGGCTGTGGCGCTTGATGAGGTTGGCCTCCAGCAGGAGCGCCTGGGTCTCCGTGTCGGTGACCGCCACCTCCACGCCGTCGGCCCCGGCGACCATCCGCCGGATGCGCTCGCTGCGCGGGTCCGCGTAGGAGCGCACCCGGTCCCGGAGGTCGACCGCTTTACCGACGTAGAGGACCCGGTCGGTCCCGTCGGCCCCGCCCCCGTCCCGGCGCTCGACGAACTGGTAGACCCCCGGCTCGGCCGGGAGGTCGGCGGCGCGCTCGCGGACGGCCTCGGCGTCCATCGGCGCGCTATAGCGGGTCGTCGGATTTGAAGCCTGCGTCCGCGGCCGACCCGTCGCCGTCGTGACCGTCGGAGCCCCTGCCGGCGTCCGGCGGCTCTGTGCCGGCGTTGCCGCCGGGGGCCGACGACTCCGCGTCCGCCCCCGATGGCACGCTCCCGGCGCCCGACGACGTCCTGCCGTCGCCGGTCGGTCCCCCGGGGCCGCGCTCGAACAGCGATCGTTCGAGGGCGGCGACGGCGTCGTCGAGGTCGATAGCGTCCCCCTCCTCGCCGAGCGGGACGTGAATGTCGTCGGCCTCGTCGCCGGCGACCCCGACCACGAGCACGCGCTCGCGGGTCAGCAGGTAGACGCCGACGACGAACGTCCCCAGCAGGACCAGGAGTGCGCCGAGCAGTCGGGCGACGTCGTCGATCAGCGCGATGAGCGAGAGCAGCCGCCGCATCATGCCGACGAGGCTCCCGAGGCCGAGCCGACCGGTCGCGGCGCCCGTCCCCGAGAACGCGTCCGTCGGAACGATGGTCCCGAAGTCGAAGAGGAACCCCACAGCCAGCAGGAGCCCGGCGTAGACGAACAGGCGGCCGGCCTGCCAGAGGAGGTTCGTCTCGCCCTCGTGGCCGGCGCGGACGTCCGTCACGTTCGGGAGGTCCACCGTCCGGTAGTTCTCGCCGTCGGCGTCGGGCGTGAACGCGAGCAGCCGGTGAGTAGTGACGACCACGCGGTTCCCGCCAAGCGAGACCCGCCGGCGGACCGACTCGCCCTCGAAGAGGAGGTCCTCGACGGACCCCGCCCAGGCCCGTCCCTCGCGCCCCGTCAGTCGGTCGACGACCCGACCGAGCAACCCGTCCGCGTCCATGTGCTGGTGTGTGCGGACCGCCCTCATGAAGGTACCCCCCCGATTTCAGCGACTGGAACTCGGCGCCGACCGCCGGGTACAAATCCGCGGGCCCCGACCGAACGAACATGACTGGGGACACGGACGACGACACCGGGGCCGACGCGGACACCGGGACCGGCGCGGACGGGGCCGACGGGACGGTCCGGTGCTGGCTGGTCGACCGGCGGTCGTACGACGAGAACCTGGTGACCCTCGTGTACGCGACGCCGGACGGCGAGCGCCACTGGACGCGACAGCTCTCCTTCCAGTTGCTCACGCGCCAGGAGGTCACGGCCGCCCGCGACGTCCCCGTCGAGAAACTGGAGGAGACCGCCGGCGAAGAGGAGCGAGAACGCTACGCGACACAGGCACAGGCGATGGCCGAACGCCACGACCCCGGCGAGACGGTGTGAGCCAGTCGAACGCCACGACCCCGGCGAGACGGTGTGACCCGGCCGAACGCCGCGACCCCGACGGGACGAATCCGAACGGGTCGCGCGGGGGATGAAAACATATAGGGGACGGCGAGGACACGTCCCGCTATGGCAGCTATCGAACTGGACGGCGTCACCAAGCGCTACGGTGACGTGACGGCGCTTCGAGGGGTCGACATGGCCGTCGAGGAGGGGGAGATATTCGGCTTCCTCGGCCCCAACGGCGCCGGAAAGACGACGACCATCGACGTGTTGCTCGACTTCGTGCGCCCGACCGCGGGGTCGGCGACCGTGCTGGGCCACGACGTCCGCGAGGAGCCCCGGGCGATCCGCCGGCGGACGGGCGTCCTCCCGGAGGGGTTCGACGTCTACGAGCGCCTCACCGGCCGCCAGCACGTCGAGTTCGTCGGCGAGGCGAAAGGCGTCGACGTCGACCCCGACGCGCTCCTGTCGCGGGTCGGCCTCGACGGCGAGGACGCCGACCGGAAGGCGGGCGGCTACTCCAAGGGGATGAAACAGCGCCTCGTGCTGGGGATGGCGCTCGTCGGGGAGCCGGACCTGCTGATCCTCGACGAGCCCTCCACCGGCCTCGACCCCAACGGCGCACGCCTGATGCGCGAGGTCGTCCGCGAGGAGCGCGACCGCGGCGCGACGGTGTTTTTCTCCTCGCACATCCTCGGGCAGGTCGAAGCGGTCTGTGACCGCGTCGCCATCCTCCAGGACGGCGAGATCGTCGCCGTCGACTCCGTCGAAGGGCTGCGCGAGGCGACCGACGCCGGGACGGTCATGGAGATCACGCTCGCGGCCCCGGTCGACGGCGTCGTCGAGGCGGTCGAGGCGGTGGCCGACGTCGAGGGCGCGAGCGCCGACGGCGCGACCCTGACCGTCCGGTGTACGGGCGACGTGAAGATGGACGTCCTCAACGCCGTCGAGGAGGCCGGCGGCGAGGTCGAGACCTTCGACACCGAGGAGGCGTCGCTGGACGAACTGTTCGCCGCCTACACGGAGGGATCGGCGTGAGCGCCGAACCGCTCGCCGTCTCCAGGGGGGGATCGGCGTGAGCGACGTCCCGGAGGACGACGCGCCGGACGACAGTCCGGACAATGCGCCGGACGACAATCCGGTCGCCGAGTCGGCGGGGAGCGACGCCGCCGACGCGGAGCGGTCGGCAGCCGCGGAACTCGACGAGGCGCTCCGCGAGCAGTTCACCTGGTACGCGGTCGCCAAGAAGGAGTTCAAAGACACCGTCCGCTCGCGGGGACTGTGGGTGCTCTCGGCGGTGTTCACGGTGTTTTTCCTCCTGCCGGCCGCGGGCGTGCTCTACGGCTTCATCGACCTGCGTCAGTACCAGTCGCTGGGGATGGAGGTGCTCATCTCGGGACTGTACCTGGACCTGGTGACCTTCCTGTTGCCGCTGGTCGCGATCTACGTCGGATTCGCGGCGATCAGCGACGAACGCACCCGCGGGTCGCTGAAGCTGTTGCTCTCGCTGCCGTTCTCGCGGCGCGACGTCGTCGTCGGGAAGGTCGTCGGGCGGTGTGCCGTCGTCGGCGTGACGCTGGCCGTCGCGTTCACGCTCACCGCGGTCTTCCTGGTCATGTCGCGGATCCCGTTCAAGGGAGTGACTTACGGGCTGTTCGCGCTGTACACCGGCGCGTTCACCGTCGTCATGGTCGCCATCGCGGTCAGCGTCTCGGGGGCGGTACGGACCAACCGCCAGTCCGTCCTGGCGAACTTCTTCGTCTACTTCTACTTCACGTTCGCGTGGAACTCGCTGGCCAACAGCCTCGGCCAGATCCTCAAGAATCAGGTCGGCGTCGGCGGGTCCGGCCGCTGGCACACCGTCCTGTTCGTGAAACTGCTCAACCCCTCGCAGGCGTACAAGACGCTGACGAACTCGATGCTCGGGACGGGGGAGAACGCCGTCCGGCAGGCCCGGTACGGGCTGTTCCAGCAGTCCCCCGAGCAGATGGCGACGATCTGTACGGATCTGCTCCGCGGCAACGCCACGGTCCGACAGACGATGTTCGGCAACCGGACGGTCTGTCAGCCCCAGTCCGCGGGCGTCCCGGCGTACTTCTCGGACCCCGCGGTCCTGCTGTACGCCCTGCTGTGGATCGTCCTCGCGGCGACCGTCAGCTACTACACGTTCAACCGGGGTGACCTCTGACCGGGGGGGAGGGGCGTCGCCACACCCGACTGACGCTCACGCTCCGTCGACCCCGCGTTCGTCGAGAAGAGTCACAAACGCCTCCTCGTCGACGGTCTCGACGCCGCGTTCGTCGGCGTCCTCGCGCTTGCGCTGCCCGGGGTTCTCCCCCACGACGAGGTAGTCGGTGTTGCCCGAGACGCTGCTGGTCGCGGTCCCGCCGTGGCGCTCCACGAGTTCCTGGGCCTCGCTCCTGGTGAAGCGGTCGAGCGACCCCGTGAACACGAACGTGAGACCGTCGAGTTCGTCGCCGGCCGCCGTCTCCGCCGCCTGCGGGTCGACGTGGTCGAGCAACCGGTCCAGGACGTCCCGGTTGGCCTCGCTCTCGAAGAACTCGCGGATCTCGCGGGCGACCGCGGGGCCGACGTCCTCGACCGCCCCGAGTTCGTCCTCGCTGGCCCCGCGGACCGCCTCGAACGTGCCGAAGTGGCGGGCCAGCGACGCCGCGACCGTGCCGCCGACTTCGGGGATCCCCAGCGCGGCGAGGAAGTCCGCCAGCGGCGGCTCGCGGGCGTCGTCTATCTCCGCGACGAGGTTCCCGGCGCTGGTCTCGCCCCACCCCTCCAGGTCCGTGAGGTCCTCGACCGCGAGCTCGTAGAGGTCGGCCACGTCAGCGACGAGGCCGGCGTCGAGCAACTGCCGGACGCTCTTCTCGCCCAGGCCCTCGACGTCCAGGCCCTTCCGGGACGCGTAGTGCTGGACGGCGCGTTCCCGCTGGGCGCGACAGCCCAGGCCGCCGGTGCAGTACGCCATCGGCCCGTCGCGCTCGACCGGACTGTCACAGACGGGGCAGGCGTCGGGGAACCGGAAGTGGTCGTCGCCGTTCCCGGACGTGGCGTCGCCGTCGGCGCTGGTGTCGCCACTGTCGCCGTCGCCGGCGAGCACCTCGGCGACCTCCGGGATGACGTCCCCGGCGCGCCGGACGCGGACCTCGTCGCCGACGTCGACGCCCAGGCGCTCGATCTCGGCGGGGTTGTGCAGCGAGGCGCGCGAGACGGTCACGCCGCCGACCTCGACCGGGTCGAGCAGAGCCACGGGCGTCAGGCGGCCGGTGCGCCCGACCTGGACGACGACGTCCCGGACCGTCGTCCGCTCGCTGCGGGCGGGGAACTTGTAGGCGAACGCCCACCGCGGCGCGCGGGCGGTGTGGCCCAGCGCCTCGCAGGCGTCGAGGTCGTTCACGGAAATCACGACCCCGTCTATCTCGTAGTCGAGGTCGTCGCGCTCGTCGAGGAGTCGGTCGCGGTAGTCGATGGCGGCCTCGACGTCCGGGACGACCCTGGCCTTCGAGCAGACCCGCAGCCCCCACTCGGGGAGGGTCTCGTGCATCTCCCGGCGGGTGTCGAAGTCGGCGCCCGCGAGCACGTCGAAGAAAAAGACCGAGAGCGGGCGCTCGGCCGTCACCGAGGGGTCGAGTTGCCGGAGCGTCCCGGCGGCGGCGTTGCGCGGGTTGGCGAACGGGTCCTCGCCGCCCTCAACGAGTTCGCGGTTGTACGCCTGGAACGCGTCGCGGGGCATGTACACCTCGCCCCGCACCGTCAGGAAGTCCGGGTGGTCGCCGCGCAACCGCTCGGGGACCGCCGGGATAGTGCGGACGTTCGCGGTGACGTCCTCGCCGACCTCGCCGTCGCCGCGGGTGGCCGCCCGCTCGAAGACGCCGTCCTCGTAGACGACCTCGACCGAGAGGCCGTCGAACTTCGGCTCGCAGTAGTATTCGACGGCCTCGCGGGCCGCTTGGGCGTCATCGACGTACCCCGCCGAGTCCAGGCGGTCGCGCACCCGGCGGTCGAACTCGCGGACGTCGTCGGCCTCGCCGCCCTGGTCGATCGACCGCATCGGCGCGACGTGCTCGACCTCGGTGAGTTCGTCGCGGGGCGGCCCGCCCACCCGCCGGGTCGGGCTGTCCGCGGTCTGCAGGTCGAACGCCGCCTCCAGGTCGCGCAGGCGGGCAAAGAGCGCGTCGTACGCGCGGTCGCCGACGACGGGGTCGTTCTCGACGTAGTAGCGGTAGTCGTGGTACCGGACCGCCTCGCGCAACTGCGCGGCCTGGTCGCTGGCCTCGCCCTCGGCGAGTTCCTCGACGGGGTCGAAGTCGGTCGGGGGGTCCTCGACGTAGGGGTTGTCCCGCGGGCGCGACGCGTCGTCTGCCATGTCCGGGGGTGACGGGGCCACCGCCTTCGAACTGTCGGTCGGCGGTCGAGTGAACCGTTCAGGGTCGCCGCGGCGCGGATCCCCCGCCGCTCACAGGCCGGCGACGTCCTCGATGGCGTCGGTCAGCGCCCTCACGCTCTCGACGGTGTGCTCGCCCATGTGGCCGATCCGGAACGACTCCTCGGAGATGTCGCCGTAGCCGCTGGAGAAGACCATGTCGTACTCCTCGGACACTCGCTCTACCGTCTCGGCGACGTCGATGCCGCGGGTGTTCTCGACGCAGGTGACCGTCTGGGAGCGGTAGCCCTCCTCGGCGTACAGGTCGAAGTGCTCGCGGGCCCACTCGCGAGTGTACTCGGCCATCTCGCGGTGGCGCCGGTCGCGCTCGCGGTGGCCCTCGTCGAGCATGTGCTTCATCTGCTCGCGGTAGGCCAGCATCAGCGGGATGGCGGGCGTCGAGTGGGTCTGCCCCTTCCGGTCGTAGTAGTCCAGACAGCGCTGGAACCCGCCGTACCACGACGCCGAGTCTCTCGCCAGTTCGCGCTCGTAGGCGGCGTCGCTGACCGTACAGACCGCGAGGCCGGGCGGCATGGCGAAGGCCTTCTGCGTGGAGGTGAAGACGCAGTCGACGTTGTGGTCCTCGACGTCGACGTAGTCGCCCCCGAGACAGGAGATGGCGTCGACGACGAAGTACGTGTCCGGGTAGTCCCCCAGCAGGTCGCCGATCTCCTCGACCGGGTTGCGGACGCCGGTCGAGGTCTCGTTCATCAC
>JBDGST010000040.1:4024-13218 GCA_042217365.1 Haloarculaceae archaeon | reverse complement strand
ACCAGTTCTCCGACGTCACCGTCCCGCGCCGCGTCTGGGACGAACTCACCGAGGGAGAAGACGGCCTGGACGCACTCCGGGAGTTGCGAGACGACGATTTCCTGACCATCGTTGAGGTAGAGCGCTCGGACCTGTTCGTCGAAGTCTTCCGCGAACTCGATCTCGGAGAGACGGCGGCGATCTGCTACGCGGTCGAACACGGGGCCGACCTCGTTTTGCTCGACGAGCGGGACGGACGACGCGTCGCCCGCAGACACGACTTGGAGGTTACCGGCGTCATCGGCATTCTACTCCGCGGGGCGAAAACCGATTCGGTAGATTTGGAGCAGGAACTCGATGCCCTCCGCGAACCCGGCTTCTGGATCTCCGACGACCTTTATTCACGCGCTCTCACGGAAGTGAACAAATACCGGTTCTGTCCGCCGACAAGGCCGATTCCACGTCCACCGACCCTATTAGTAGAAACGCGCCCGATAGTGTTCCGGGCGTACATTACGACCTTTTCCAGCGCTCGCTTCGTTGTACGGGCGACCCGCGAGTCGCCCGGTCGCTCGATGTTCGTCCGTCAACCGTTTCACCACCACTGTACCGATTGATAGTTCCTCGCCTGGTGGTGTTCCGGGATCGTCTCGGCTCTAGCCCGAACTGATATACACCATTCCTTCGAGACCCGTTCCTTCGTTGAGAGAAAACAACAGGCGGATCCCTTTCGGGCCAAACGGAAAGCATTTCCCGGCCCTCCACCGCACTCGACACATGACGCGGACGTTCGTGCTCGGGCTCGACGGCGGGAGCTGGCTGCTCGCCGAGCCCTGGATCGACGAGGGGCTGCTCCCGAATCTCGCTCGACTGCGCGAGACGGGCGCCTACGCCACGAGCCGTAGCTGTCTCCCCCCGGTCACCTATCCCAACTGGAAGTGCTACTCCTCCGGGAAGAATCCCGGCAAACACGGGGTTTTCTGGTGGGAACGCATCGACCTCGCCGAGGAACGGATCGACATCATGAGCGGCGAGGACTACCGAACCGCGGAGCTCTGGGACTACCTCAACGACGACGGCCTCCGGGCGGGCGTCGTGAACATGCCCTCGATGTACCCGCCGCGGGAGATCGACGGCTACGTCGTCTCGGGCGGCCCCGACGCCGTCGAGGGGGAGTACCGCTCGCTGGACACCGGTTTCACGCACCCGCCCGAGTTCGAGGGGGAACTCGCCGAGCGCTACGACTACGCCGTCCATCCGGACCCGCTGCTCTCCTCGAACGAGGAGCGCGGCGCGGAGGTCGAGGAGATCCTCCGCCTGCTGGACCTGCGCCTCCAGGTCGCCCGCGACCTCTTCGTCGAGGAGGGTCTGGACCTGGTCCACGTCACGCTGTTTTACCTCAACGTTCTCCACCACTTCTTCTGGGACGAGGAGCCCACCAGGCGCGCCTGGCAGCTGGTCGACGAGTGGCTCGGCGACCTGGCCGAACTGGACGACGTCGACCTGGTCGTGATGTCCGACCACGGCGCTGCGCCCACGACAACGGAATTCTACGTCAACGAGTGGCTCGCCCGGGAGGGGTATCTCACGCGCGACGCCGGCGTCGACGAGCACCTCCGGCGAGTCGGCCTCACGCGCGAGCGGGCGCTGGACGGGGCGAAACGGTTCGGACTCGTCGAGTTCCTCGCGCGGACGGTCCCCGAGCGCCTCCAGGCACTGGTGCCCCAGAGCGCCGGCGCGAAGCGCGAGCGGAAGATGGAACTGGTAGTCCCCGGGAAGACGAAAGCCCTCGCGAGCGGACAGGGGCCGATATACGTCAATCCCCGCTTCGACGTCGAGGCCGTCCGCGAGCAGTTGATCGCGGACCTGGAGTCGGTCACCGACGACCGCGGCGAGCCGCTGTTCGCAGGCGTCTACCGCGCGGAGGAGGTCTACGACGGACCGTACGTCGACATCGGTCCGGACATCGTCCTCGACCAGCGCCCCGGCGTGCACGTAAACGACGGCATGGGACGGCGCGTCGTCCAGACCGAGCCCGATCGGTGGGCCGCCGAGAACACGCCCACCGGTATCTTCGTCGCGAACGGTCCGGACTTCGAGGCGTCCGGCGACGTCGGCGAGGTCGACATCCGCGACATCGCGCCGACGATACTCGCGAGCCACGGGCTCGACGTACCGACTGACATGGACGGCGAGGTACTCGACGTGTTCGTCGACGACCCCGACGTGGGGACCCGAGACCCCATCCCGTACGAGGCGACTGACCGGACAGGGGCGGACGACGAGGTCGCGGACCGGCTCGCCGAACTCGGCTACATGGAGTGAGCTGGTTCGGTCACTGCCACCGGGGCGACGGCGGCGGTCACTGTCGTGGCCGGGCGGTCCCGATCGACGCCGCGACGCCGTCGAGCGAATAATGTGCGCGCGGTCCGAAGGGCCGACATGGCGTCGCCGAAACCGTCGGACTGGCTGAACGCGGCCGTCTCGCGATTCGACCTCCCCGTCGCGATGGGCTGGCGTCACGTCCTGTTTGCTAACTGGCCCGTCGACCCCGCCGTCGTCCAAGCACACCTCCCCGGATCCCTCTCCGTCGACGCCTTCGAGGGCGACGCGTGGCTGTCGGTGGTGCCGTTCACGAACGTCGCGGTCAGGCCGCGGAGCCTCCCGGGCGCGCTGGGCTTTCGGCTCCCGGAACTGAACCTCCGGACGTACGTCACCTACGACGGCACGCCCGGCGTTTACTTCTTCAGCCTCGACGCCGACGGCCTGCTCGGCGTCTCGGGGGCGCGCCTGTTCCACAACCTTCCGTACTACTACGCCGACGTCGGCCTCCGCGCTGACGGCGGGAGCGTCCGATTCGAGAGCCGGCGCCGCCACCCGGGTGCGCGACCCTGTGACTTCGCGGCGACGTACGCACCGACCGGTGAGCGGTTCAGGGCCGAGCCGGGATCGCTCGCCGAGTTCCTCACCGAGCGCTACCGCTACTACACGGAGACACCGGGCGGCGCGGTCCGCTACGCGGACGTCAGTCACGAACGGTGGCCGCTCTACGAGGCCGCCGTCGCGTTCGACGAGAACGAGGTCTTCGAAGCCAACGGCTTCGCGCACCCCGAACGCGAACCAACTCACCTCTACAGCCCCGGCGTCGACACGGTCGCCTCCGAAAGTCGCCGTCCTGTCGACGGTGGGTGACCACGTCGGGCGCACTCATCACTGCCTCGAAACGGCCGCCAGAACGTCGCGATACCGGCGCTGTGCGGCGGCGAAACTGTACTCCTCCTCGATGAGACGGCGACCGTTCGCACTGATGGCGGGTAGGTCCTCGCGGTCCAGGATCGCGAGCAACTCCTCGCGGATCTCGTCGGGCTCGGTCGAGTCCATCAGGAACCCGGTTTCGCCCTCGCGGACCACGTCGGGGACCCCCGAGACGGGCGTCGCGTAGACGGGCGTCCCGCAGGCGAGCGCCTCCAGGATGGTGGTCGGGAGCCCCTCCGTGGGTTCCGACGGGAGCACGACGAGTCTGAACCGGTTCAGTTCGGCCGGGACCTCGTCGTGGTCGACCCAGCCCCGCAGTTCGACCCGTCCCGCGGCGACCTCGTCGGCGAGCTCCCGCTCCAGCCACTCGCGCAGGTCGCCGTCGCCGACGAAGGTGAAGGTCACGTCCCCGGGCAACTCCGCGGCGACGCGGGCGAGTTCCCTGACGTTCTTCTCCTCGTCGAGGCGGCCGAGAAAGCCGACCCGCCGCTCGCGCTCCTCGAAGGGCACCCGCACGTCGAACTCGCCGGTCCGGACGTAGCGGGCGCCGGTCGGGTACACGCCGGGCGCGTCCGGGTCGAGGTCGAGCTGGCGCGCCATCCCGGGCGTGTACGTGACGACGCCGTGCGCGGCCGCGAACCCCGCGCGTTCCAGCGCCCGAACGAGCCCCGCGAGGGCGGCCGCGACCGGGTCCGGCAGCCGCCGCTCCCACTGGATGCGCAGCGTCAGCGGCACGTCCCCGCGCGGTTCGACGAGCACCGTCTTCCCGAGGACGCGCGCCCAGAGGACCGGCAGGAGGTACGAGGTGGCGCCGTAGAACAGGACGACCGGTTCGTCCCGACCCGCGAGGACGCGACACATCCGGAACTGGTTCAGCAGGAACCTGACCGCGGCCACGGCGACCGAGTCGCCGGCGCCCTTCCGCGTGAGTTCGACGAGTTCGCGCTCCTCGCGGATCTCCGAGTCCGCCGGCAGGTCGGCCGTGACGAGGGCGACTCCCGTGATAGCGGCGAGGACGTCCAGCAGGCTCCGGGTCGCGTTCTCGCCGGCGGCCGCGAGCGGGTGCGTGACGACGCAGACGTCGGGCAACGCCGCGTCCGCGTCCGACGGCTTCCCGTCCAGCGACTCCTGCGCTCCCGGTGCCTCCGACTCCGCCATTACCTGCCCGTGCTTGCGGCGGTCGCTTAACCCTGCCGGACTTCTCCAGGACTGCGCGCCCGTGGATTACGCACACGCCGGTTCCTGAAGGGGTGACCGGGATCGGCGCGTCCTTCCGGGGCCGGCGCGTGCTTCCGAGACCGGCGCGTCCTTCCGGGGCCGGCGCTACGCCTCGTCAGTGACCGCCGCACCGACCGTCCGGCGCTCGCGATCGCCCCCGGCGACCGCACGGAGGCGCTCCAGGGTCGTTCGACCGACCACAGTGCTCGCGCCGCCCGCCAGGAAGGCGGCCGCGACGGTCGCGTAGCTCAACGCCAGCACGCCGGCGACGACCGTCGCCGTCAGCGCCGTCGCGACGACCGCTGTCTGTCCCAGGGTGTACCGTGTCGCCAGGCCCGTCGTGCCCAGCGACGTCGTGTTCGCCCTCATGGATAGACGTACGACTGCCAGGACCATAAGTATAATCTGAAGAATATTTCTGTAATCGCCGTTACTGAACTGAGTTTCAGTAGCTCGCCCGGGAGTCGTGGCGGTTCCGGGGCCGGGTGACTCGCGGGCGGTTCGCGTCACCCCCACTTGAGGGCCCCGTAGAGGTAGCCGACCCCGACCGTTCCGGTCAGGAGGAGGAGCCAGACGACCTGTTTCGCCTCGTCGGCGTCCGGGTCGGTGACGAGGTTCCACAGCCGGGCGGGTAGAAACTCCGTGAGCAGTCTGTCGAGAAAGCCGAACTCCTCCTCGGTGGACTCGGGGACGAACTGCTTCATGCCGCGCTTCGAGTAGCCCTGCCAGAACGCCCGGTCGAGCAGCCAGCGCGGCTCGGTCCGGTAGGCGAACACCTTGTGGGCCACCTCCGCGTCGGGGACGTAGTAGACGCCGCGGCCGTACTCGGCCTGGAGGCGCGCGCAGAGCTCCGTCTCGCCGCCCTGGAGGTTCTTGTCCCCCTTTCGCCCGCCGATGTCCGCGTCGAACCCGCCGAGGTCGAGGAACACCTCGCGGTCGAACGAGAGGTTCGACCCGTTGGTGTTGCGCACCTCGCCGGGCTCGTCACGGCCGCGGCCGAACCCGCGGTGGGTGACGCCGATCAGCCAGTAGAACTCCTCCGGGAGGAAGCGGGGCTTGCCGTCGACCCACATCGGGGTCATCTTCCCGCCGGCGGCGAGGGCGTCGTGCGCCTCGTAGGCGGCGACGAGTTTCGACACCCAGTCGGGGTGAGCGACCGCGTCGTCGTCGATGAACGCGACGACGTCGCCGGTCGCGACCTCGGCGCCGTTGTTGCGGCTCTCAAGGAGTCCGACGTTCTCGTCGTTGCAGTGGGTGCGCACGCGGTCGTCGTCGCCGAAGTCGGCCTCGAAGCGCTCGAACACCTCGCGGTCCCCGTCGCTCACGAACACGAGTTCGACGTCGTCGTAGCGCTGGTCGAGGACGCTCTCGGCCGCGTCCGCGACCGCGTCGTACCGGTCCATCGTGTGCGCACACAGGACGACCGAGACGCGCATGTCGGCCGTTCCGTCGGCCCCCGGGAGAGGCTTTCGGTCTGTCCCCGGGTTCGGCCGGGTGGCGCCGCTCTCCGGCCGATCTCCCGTGCGGGTCAGTCGGTCTCCCCGCGGTCCGTTCGTCTCCCGTGCAGGTCAGTCCGTCTCCCCGAGGGTTCGAGAGGGAGCGCCGTCGGTACTGCGGGGATTTCCCAGGAGCGGACGGGAGTTCCGGGAGGCGCCGATCGGGGGCACCCGCGCCCCGGCACGGACGCGGCTACTTGCCGGCGTCGTTCCGGCTGTTTCCCCGGCGCGTCCCGGCAGTTCGCTCGTTCGTTCCCGACAGGAGATCGGGCCGTTTCCGGCGGACCGGCCGAGGTCAAAAGGCTTATGCGCGCGTTGGGACACTCTGCGCCTAATGAGTCAATGGCGGGGACGAATTGAGGACATCGAAGAGCCAGGCGACGTACTCGACGTCCTGGAGGAGTACTACCATCTACCGGCGCTTCTCCTCCTGGTCGTCTTCATGCTCTGGAGCCGCGTGCGACACTGGAAGCGCTTCGTCGTCGACGGCACGGTCTACTTCAGCGGCAACGACCCGTGGTACCACTACCGGATGACGAAGTGGACGGTCCGACACTGGCCGGAGACGAGTCCGTTCGACCCGTGGACGTACTTCCCGTACGGGGCTCACTCCAGTCAGTTCGGGACGCTCTTCGACCAGTTGATGGCTACGGCCGCGCTGGTCGTGGGGCTGGGGAACCCCAGCGACCAGACCATCAGGCTGGTCGTGCTCTTTGCGCCCGCCGTGTTCGGAACGGTCGCCGCCATCCCGGTCTACGTCATGGGGAAACACCTCAGCAACCGGTTCGGCGGCGTCATCGCCGTCATGGTCCTCGCGCTCGCGGGAAGCGACTTCGTGAGTCGGGGTACGGTCGGGTTCGCCGACCACCAGATCGCCGAGGCGCTGTTCCAGGTGACGGCGGTCCTGGCGACGATGATCGCCATCTCCGTCGCCCAGCGGGAAAAACCGGTGTGGGAGCTCGTAGAGGCGCGCGACGTCGCCGCGATCAGGCGCCCGCTCGGCTGGGCCGTCGTCGCCGGGACGGCTACGGCCCTGTACATGTGGACCTGGCCGCCGGGCGTGTTCCTGGTCGGCATCCTCGGCGTCTACTACCTCCTCGAACTCAGTTCGCTCCAGGTCCACGGCGAGAGCCCGGAACCGGTCGCGTTCGTCGGTGCAGTCTCGATGCTGACGACGACCGTGCTCATGTTCGCCGTCCTGGAGGGGATCGACGTCAGCTCGACGAGCTTCAACCTCATCCAGCCGGGGCTCGCCCTTCTCGTGGCGTTCGGCTGTGTCTTCATGGCGTGGCTCTCCCGGGAGTGGGAGGCCCGGGACGTCTCTGACTACCTGTATCCCGCGACGGTCGTCGGGATCATCGCCGTCGGCGCCGGCCTCACCGCGGTGTTGCTTCCGGACATCTTCAGTTTCTTCGTCGACCAGGTGCTCCGCGTGGTCGGTCTCTCGGTGAGCGAGACTGCCGCGACCATCGGGGAGGCCCAGCCGCTCCCGTTCGAGCAGCTGTTCCCGCGCTACGGCTTCACGCTCGTCGTCGCGCTGCTGGGCGTCGGCTACGTCGCGGGCAAGCAGTTCCTGACCAAGCCGCGCTCGGAGCTCCTGCTGCTCGCGGTCTGGACGGTGTTCATGCTGTTCGCGACGCTGACCCAGCGCCGGTTCGACTACTACTTCGCCCTCACCGTCGCCGTGATGACGGGCCTCGTCGTCGCGAGGCTGGCGTCGTTCGGCAACCTGTTCGAACGGACCGACGACATCCAGACCTACCAGGTTCTCAGCGTCGTCGCCATCTTCGTCGTCCTGTTCGCCCCGCTGGTCTACCCCCAGGTGCTGGCGATGCAGAACTCCGCGGCGCGGCCGGGCCCGTCGGTCCAGGCCTGGAACGAGAGCCTCTCGTGGATGGATTCGAACACCCCCGAGGAAGGGAATCTCGGCGGCGCCGGTAACGACATACCCCTCTACGGGACCTTCGAGCGCACGGAGAACTACGACTACCAGCCGGGGTTCTACGGCGTCCTCTCGTGGTGGGACTACGGGCACTGGATAACGGTCATGGGCGACCGCATACCGACGGCGAACCCGTTCCAGCAGGGGGCCGACCAGGCGGCGAATTTCCTCCTGTCGACGAGCGAGTCGCAGGCTCTCGACGTCCTGTCTGACCTCAAAGACGGCAACGGGACGGAAACCCGGTACGTGATGGTCGACTGGAAGATGGCGACCAGCGAGCGGCTCTTCCGGACGCAGAGCCGGACGCTCAACCTCAACGGCAAGTACTTCGCGCCGTTCCAGTTCTACAGCGCGGGCGACATCTCCCAGCGTAACTTCTACCAGTCGCTCCTCTATCCGACCGGACAGCGAGGCGGAACCCAGTACCGGACGTTCAGCCGCCACAAACAGCCCTACTACAACTCGACCGTCGTCCGGCTCTACAAGTTCCACGGCAGCGCGGTGAACCCCCAGCCCGTCGTGCTGGACTGGGAGATCCGGGACGTGAACGGCCAGCAGCTCCCAGTCAGTACCGGCGTCAAGCGCTACGACAATATGAGCGCCGCCAGGAAGAAAGTCGAGAACGATCCGACCTCCCAGATCGGCGGCGTCGGGAAGTACCCTGTCGAGCGCGTCCCGGCGATGGAGCACTTCAGGCTCGTGGGAACGAGTACCTCGTCCGCGGTGGGGGGCTCTTACCGGTACTACCTCGCGCTCAGGAAGGTGGCCCGCGGGGCGTTCCAGCAGCCGCTCCGCAAGCGGACCGGCGGTATCAACTACGGCGTCCTCGGGAAACTCCACAAGACATCACCGCAGTGGGTCAAGCAGTTCGAGCACGTTCCTGGAGCCACGATCCAGGGGGAGGGCCCGGCGAACGCGACGGTCCGCGCGGCCGTCCAGATGGAGGTCCCGGCGAGTAACACGACGTTCGTCTACCGCCAGCAGGCCGAGACGGGCCCCGACGGCGAGTTCACGATGACCGTCCCCTACTCGACGACCGGGTACGAGAACTGGGGTCCCGAGGAGGGGTACACGAACGTGACCGTCCGGGCGACCGGCCCGTACCAGTTCCGGGCCGGTGGCACGGTCAACGAGTCCGGGTACGCCTTCCAGTGGACCGGGACGACGAACGTCACCGAGGCGCAGGTGCTGGGCGAGGCCGACACCCAGCCCACTGTGACGCTCGAACGCCAGCAGATCGGCTCGCCGGCCAACGAGACGACCGGGAACGCCACCGCCGGGAACGCCACCGCCGGGAACGCCAC
>JBDGST010000040.1:0-3924 GCA_042217365.1 Haloarculaceae archaeon | reverse complement strand
CCGGGAACGCCACCGCCGGGAACGCCACCGCCGGGAACGCCACTGGAACCGGCGAGTCCGCCGAGGGATCCGGGACCGAAGGGGGATCGGGCAACACCTCGGAAAGCGTTCGACCGCCGTCGCCGGTCCGGTCACTCGCCGAAACGGCCGCCCCGCTCGCGCTCCCGGCGCTCGGTCTGACGGCCGTCAGGCGCCTGGACTGACGCGACGTGGGACGCACGGCGGGAGACAGCCCAACCCGCCCAGCCTGGCCCGACAGGTCGTCCCCACCGTATCCGAAAGCACAGGTTCCTCGACGGTTCGCCACACCGCCATCTTCATGTCCACGCCCGGAGTGTCCACGCCATGATGGGTGCGAAGGACCTCGCGACGACGTGGCTCGACCGCCTCGGGTTCGTGGGCGTGTCGGGCGCCGTCGTGCTGTACGGGTTCGTTCGCGGCAACTACTGGGTGAGCGTCCACATCGACGTCGCGTTTCTCGTCCTGGCGGTCGGATTCCAGGAAGCGTTCCTCTCGACGCTCATCTTCTCGGGGTTCGTGTCGCTGTCCGGGTGTCTGTACTTCGTCGCACTGGCGGTCGACGGGGGCGAGACGCGGACGAGCGGCCCCACCGTGGCCGCTATCGTGCCCGTATACCGGGACGCCGCCGTCCTCGACAGGAGCGTCCGGAGCCTCCTCGCGAGCACGTACGAGGACCTCGACGTGTACGTCGTCTGTGAGCCCGGCGACGACGCGAGCATCGCACGCGCCAGAGAGCTCGCGACCCACGACCGGGTGACCTGTCTCGTCAACGACGCGTCACCCGGGTCGAAAGCGAACGCGATCAACTACGCCGCCGGTCGGACGGACGGCGCGCTCCTCGGGGTGTTCGACGCTGACGAAGTCGTTCACCCGTCGTTCGTCGCGGCCGCAGTGGCGCGTCTCGACGGCGACGCCGATCTCGTCCAGGGACGGACGGTCCCGGAGCCGACGGGGCTGGTCGAGTCGCTGGCCTACAGCGAGTCGGTGATACTCAGTTACGTCAGTCGGCGGCTCGTCTACCTCCTGACCGGCTTCCGACTGGCCGCCAGTCGAGCGGTCGTGATGGACCGGGAGGCCCTGGACGCTATCGGCGGGTACGACCCGACGATGGTGACCGAGGACTTCGACTTCGCCTACCGGTGCTACGCGGAGCGCCTGACGGTCAGCGAGGACCTTCGCCACCCCTCCCGGATCGAGGCGGCCCACACCTGGCGGGACTGGTGGGGCCAGCGAAAGCGCTGGATGACCGGCTACGCGCAGGTCCTCCACGCGCTCGGCGACCGGGCGTTCCCGCCGGCCGACCACCGGGACGTCCTCTCGGTCGGCATCTGTGCCAGCACGCTCCTCGGGAGCCTCCTAGCCCTCTCGCTGTTCTCGAAGTTCGTCACTGTGCTGCTGTGGGGCCCCGACTGGCTGTTTCTGGTCCCGCTCGTCGCCGTCACGCTCGTGACCTTGCTCGTCAGGGCCGCGGACGTCGCCCTCGGCGTCGCAGACGACCTCGGATTCGTCTGGTTGCTCGCCCCCCTGGTTTTCCCGCTGTACAGTCTCGCGGCGATCAAGGCGGTACTCGAGTACCTCTTCTCCTGGGAGGGCGAGTGGTACCACGTCGTCAAGGGCGACGCCTGATCCCGTGGCCGGCGACGACGGGCCACGGCCCAGTCGGTACAACTAACTGGTTCGTCCCGGACACCGACACTATGCGTACCAGTCGCCACACGGGAGCCGTCGGCGGCTCCGCGACCGGAACGGGTGGTCGAGATGCCAGCTGACGCCGGGTTGCTCGCCGTGGAGATGCTCCTCGCCGCGTTCGCCGGCGGCGCGCTCGGCGGCGCGCTCGGACCGCTGCCGTCGCTGAGCCTCGCCGGGGTCGTCGTCGCGCTCGGCGAACTGTCCTCCCCGGGGCCCGGTTCCGGCGCCGGCACTGGCGCCGGGGGGGCAGCGAATGGAGGCATCGGGCGCCTCGCAGACGCGGGCTCCGGCGCCGGGATCGACGTCGGACTCGTCTCGCAACGACTCACAGCGCTGGTCGGTCTCGGTCCGGCGCTGGGCCCCCACGTCGCCTTCGCCGGGGGCGTGGCCGCGGCGGCTTACGCCGGCCGGAAGGGGTATCTCGACGACGGGTCGGAGTACCACCGGGCGAAACAGGTCGCGACTGGTCTCGGGTCCAGGCCGGACGTCCTGGTCGTCGGGGGCGCCTTCGGGGTCGTGGGCTACTGGCTCGCTCAGCTCTCGATCCGGCTGAACCTGCCGTGGGAGCCGGTCGCCGCGAGCGTCGTTCTCTCGGGGTTTCTCCACAGGATCGTCTTCGGCTACCCTCTCGTCGGCTCGCCGGCGGGCGGGCTTCTCGACATGACGCCCTACGAGGAGGGCGAACGCCGGATGAGGACCGACGGTAGCGACGCCGACGGGTCGCTGGCCGGCCGGTACCTCGTGGAGCCGTGGCTGCCGGCCCACTACGGGTGGGCCAACGTCACCCTGCTGGGGCTGGTCGTCGGGGTCTTCGGCGGCTTCCTGGCGCTCGCGACCGGGAGCTACTACTTCGCGTTCGGGCTCGCCGCAGCCACGCTGGCGTTCGCGTGCGCCGGCGTCGACCGGTTCCCGGTGACTCACCACATGGCCCTCCCCGCGAGCATCGCGGCACTGGCACTCCCCGAGGTCGGCGTCGCCGTCGCTATCCTGGCGGCCGGCGCGTTCGGCGTCGTCGCCGGACTCGTCGGTGAAGTGTCACAGCGGGTGCTGTACGCCCACGCCGACACGCATCTCGACCCGTCGTTCGTCTCGATCCTCGTCACGTCGCTTCTCATCGCCGCTCTCGACGTCGCCGGCGTCCTCTCGCAGTCGGCTATCCCGACGGCCGGTCTCGTCTGACTGGTTCGGCGCCCGACCCCGTCTGATAGATTCGACGGCCGGTTCCCGTTGACAGCAGTCCGTACCAGGCGCCGAGGGAGCCCCGTCTAACGACCGTTTCAGCCGCGGTCTCCTCCCCACCCGACACCGTTTGAGACGCGCCACTGCGGGACATGCACAGTGTTTTTATATCGACCTGAGCAAGGTTGGCGTAGATGTTGCAGCCGTTCGCCGTCATCGCCCTGGGGGTCATCGAGAGACAGGGCCGTCACGGGATACAGTCGCGGGGCGCGGGGGTCGCCGGTGTCGACCGTTTCTGGCAGGTCGACGTTACTGCCGGGGTCCAGACACTGGTCACGGAGGTCTCGGCGGACAACGTGGGCGGAATGGTCGTCGCCGCAGTATTCCTCCTGGGACTCGGCCTGGCCGGCGTCGCGGCCTGGCACAGCGACGGCCTGACCGCCGTCCGCTCGCTCGTCGCGGGTGGCTCGGCGGACGCTGAAACGACGGCGGAGTCGACCGACGTCCCGTCGCCGGAGTCGACCGTCGATCCCGAACCGCAACCGGACGCCGTCGAACTGACCGACGAGGAAGTCGTCGTCGACATCCTCGAGGACAACGAAGGCCGGATGAAACAGGCGAAGATAGTCGACCGGACCGGCTGGTCGAAGTCGAAAGTGAGCATGATTCTCTCCGAGATGGAGGACGACGACGAGATCAGCAAACTCCGGGTCGGTCGCGAGAATATCATCAGCCTCCGCGGGAACGAACCCGACGCCGCCGGTTCTCCGTTCGACGACGAGTGACCGGCCAGTCGACGCCGACGGACCGTCGTGTCGTGTGACGCCCGGAGTCAGTCGATGTCGACTGGCCGTCTTGCCGTGTAACGCCCGGCGGTCTTCCCGCCGATCTCTGAGACTCACTTCGTGTGTCAGAGACTGTCGAAAGGCACGGAAAGCGCAATGGTTAAACCCGACACCTCGCTACAATCTGGTGCGACAGGCTCCGATAGTGTAGTCCGGCCAATCATATTGCCCTCTCGAGGCAATGACCGGG
>JBDGST010000026.1:390-13229 GCA_042217365.1 Haloarculaceae archaeon | reverse complement strand
CGGCGTCGCGGTCGCGCTCGGGGTTCCCGATGCCGTCCCGGCGGCCGGCGTCGCGGTCGCGCTCGAGGTTCCCGATGCCGTCCCGGCGGCCGGCGTCGCTTCCCTCGGGGAGTCGCCCGTCACGCCGACACCTCCGCGAGCACCTCGTTTATCGTCTCGACTGCGCGGCGGGTCTCCTCGCGGGTGCCACAGCCGACGCGGACGCACTCGGGCAGCCCGAAACTGGCCGTGTCCCGGACGATGACGCCGCGGCGCTTGCAGGCCTCCGCGACGGCGGTCCCGTCACCGACCTCGACGAGGACGAAGTTCCCGCCGCTCTCGTGGGTCCGGGCGTCGAGGTTGCCGTGCATGTACTCGCGGGCCCACCGGGTGACCTCGACCGTCCGCTCGACGTGTTCCCGGTCGTCGAGCGCCGCGAGCCCCGCCCGGCAGGTCAACTCTGTCACGCCGAAGGGCGTGTTCACCCGGGCGTAGGCGTCGGCCCACTCGCGGGGCGTCACGGCGAACCCGAGGCGCATCCCCGCCAGCCCGTAGGCCTTCGAGAAGGTCCGCAGGACGGCCACGTCGTCGCGCTCGTCGACGAGTTCGACCCCGGACGGGGCGTCCGTGAAGTGGACGTACGCCTCGTCGAGGACGACGAGCGTCTCCTCGCCGGTCTCCTCGGCGACCGTCCGGACGTCGTCCAGCGCCATCTCCGAGCCGGTCGGGTTGTGCGGGCTGGTCACGTAGACGACCCGGTGGCCGTCGTATGCGTCGAGGACGGTCTCCGGCGTCTGCGCGAAGCCGTCCCCGTCGCGGATGTCGTACTCGTCGACGGCGCCGTGGTGGTACCGGGCGCTCATCGGGTAGTAGGCGAACCCGGGGTCGGGTACGATCACCCGCTGTCCCGGTTCGATGACCGCGCGGGCGAGGTAGTCCAGCGCCGCGTCGCCGCTGGGGGCGAGCCAGACCTGCTCGGGCGCCAGGTCGAGCCGGTCGGCGACCTTCTCGGTCAGGTCGACGTGGGCGGTCTTCGGGTAGCTGTGCATCCGGTCGGCGTGCTCGCGGACGGCCTCGACGGCCGCCGGGCTCGGGCCGAGCGGGTTCTCGTTCGAGGAGAGCTTCACGAGGTCGTCCGGGTCCATCCCCAGCTCCCGGGCGACCTCTTCGATACCTCGTCCGGCGCGGTAGACGGCGTGCGCCGAGAGGTCCCGTGGTTCCATACCCGGGGGAAACGGGCCGCGGGTCTTAAGCGCTCCCGTCCGCCGCGACCGGGCTCGCCGTTTCCGGTCGTCTCACCCCCTGCGCACCGCCCCGGTGAGTTTCGATTTTGATACGTCGGGGGGAACGGCTAACTTGGGGGCTCCTGAACCGCACGGCAGATGCCGATCCTCATCGACATCCGGAAGCTCCGGATCATAAACCGGCTGATCAAGGACGGAGCGAGCAACGTGGCGTCGGCGCTGGAGACGATGGCCGGCGTCGAGTCGACGGTCCGGATAAAGAGCCTGGCCTTCGTCGACCCCGAGGACCTCCCCCACGAGATCGGTAACGAGGCGCTCTACAGCGCCCGGGTCCGGTTGCGGGAACCGCCGTACGGCGTCTTCTTTCTCACGTTCGCCGACGAGACCGCCGTCAAGATAGCCAGCCTGATGACGGGGATCGATGCCGCGGACGGGCTGAACGACATGCACGAGAGCGCCCTCCAGGAGATCTGCAACATCATGACCTCGGGGTTCATCGACGGCGTCGCCAACACCCTGGAGACGACCATCGACATGGGGACGCCGACGATAACCCGCGGCTGCGGGCAGGAGGTCGTCGACAAGTCGCTGACCCACATCAACGAGGACTCGCTGACGATCGTCCTCGACGCGGTCGTCGACGTCGCCGACCGCGATACCGCGTTCGAGGTCCGGATCTTCCTGGTCCCGGACCCCGGCTCCTTCGTCAACATGATCGACAAGATCGAGATGGGGGACCTCTCCTCGGCGGTCGAGGGCCACTACGTCGAGGAGCTCGGGAACGAAGGTTCGCTGGACTAGCGAGTTCACGACGCGATCGGGGATCGGCTACGGGGGAGTCCCCGTCCCGACCGACGGACCCCGGAACCGAGCGGGTGACCGGGTCGGAGACTTCCCGACAGTTTGGGTAGCTTCAAGGGACTCGGGTCCTCGGATGTCGCACATGGCAACAGTCGACACAGCGATGTACGCGGTCCACCTGCTGGCGGGCGGCGTGTGGGCCGGGAGCGTCGTCTTCGTCACGTGGGCGGTTTTGCCGACCGCGGCCGACGGCACCGCGAACGCCGTGCCGCTCGCTGCGATCACGGGGAAGCTCAGGAACCTCTCCAGGCTGGCCGCGCTCCTCTCGCTCGCGACCGGGGGACACATGGCGGCCAACTTCTACGACGTCGACTCCCTGACCGGGTCGACGGGCGGCCGCCTCGTCCTCGGGATGGTCGTCCTCTGGTTCGCCCTCATCGCGCTCGTCGAGGTCGGGGGCGGGAAACTCGCCAGCGGTTTCGCGGACAAGAAGGTCCGCGAGCCCGCCCGGGAAGCGCGCCCGTACCTGCTCGCCGCCAGCGTCGCCGCGGTGCTGGTGTTGCTCGACGCCGGCCTGCTGGCCTCCGGGTTCATCGCCTGACGGCGGCGATTCGACGGTTGCGGCAGAAGCAGGGAGGACGCGCCCCGCGTCACAGGCCGACGGGAAAACGCCTCCCGTCACAGGTCGTCCTCGACGTGGTGAGCGGCTTTCAGCGCGAGCGCCGCGATGGTCAGGGTCGGGTTCATCGCGCCGCTCGTGGGGAAGACGCTGCTGGACGCAACGGTCAGGTTCTCGACGTCGTGGGTCCGCAGGCGCGCGTCGACCACGCTCTCCTCGGGGTCCTCACCCATACGGGTCGTCCCCATGTGGTGGAAGGCGGGCCCCGTATTCCCGGGGCCGACCGTCCACTCGATCTCGGCCCCGAGGGTCGAGAGGATCCGGCGCTGGATCTCGTTTGCCTTCTCTATCGTTCGGCGGGTCCGGTCGTCGAGGTGCCACCGGACGTCGGGCACCGGATCCCCGAGGTGGTCGGTCCGGTCGGGGTCGAGCGCGACGCGGTTGCGCGCCCGCGGGAGCTGGCCGACGAGCCCGCCGACGGCGACGTGGGTCCCGTAGGAATCACGGAGCGAGGCCAGCAGGTCGTCGCCCCACTCGTCGGCGGTCAGGGCCTCCTCGACGGGCGACGGGCCGGCGTAGTTGAGAAACTCCAGCTTGATCGGGCCGACGCCGTCGAGGTCGTTGTCGTAGTACTGGTGGGACTCGGTCGTGTTGAACCCGACGTGGTTCTGGCGGGTCGGCCGGTCGAGGCGGCCGCCGACGCCCGCGAACAGGTGGTCCATGAAGTACCGGCCGACGGCGCCCGAGGAGTTGGCGAGCCCGTCGGGGTGGTCGGGAGAGCGCGAGAGGAGGAGGAGCCGGGGCGTCTCGACGCCGCCGGCCGCGAGGACGAACTGCCGCGCGGGCTGGCGGTGCTCCGCTCCCTCGGGCGTCGCGTAGAGGACCGCGGCGACGCGCTCGCCCCCCGCCTCGGTCTCCAGTCGACTGACGGGCGCCTCGTGGACGACCCGCGCGCCGGCCCGCTCGGCGGCCTCGACCGTGTAATCGGCGCTGTACTTCGCGCCGGAGGGGCAGACCGGCTGGCAGGTCCCGTAGCCGACACAGGCGCTCCGGCCGTCCCGCGGTTCGCTGTTGCGCGCGTTGGGGACCGAGTGGGTCGCGATCCCGAGTTCCTCGCAGGCCTCGGCGAACAGCGAGTCGCTGTGCGAGGGCGGGAACGCGGGCATGGGGTGTGGCTGTTCGCGCGGCGGCGCGAACGGGTTGTCCGACGCGCCCGCCACGCCGAGCGCGCGCTCGGCCGCGGCGTAGTACGGCCGCAGGTCCGCGTACTCGATGGGCCAGTCGGCGCCGACGCCGTCGCGCGACCGGCGCTCGAAGTCCGACTCGTGGAGCCGCATCACCATGCCCTGCCAGTGGAGCGTCGACCCGCCGACGGCCTTCACCCGGGCGCGGTTGAGCGGGTAGTGGCGCTCGCCGGTCGACGAGTAGGCGTCGCGCTCGCCGCCCATCCCCCAGACCGACAGCGGGCCGTGGGCGGGACGGATCGACCGCTCCATGCGCTCTCTGCGCGCCTCGCGGTCGAACCGCGGCCCGCCCTCCAGGACGACCACGTCGCGCCCCCGCTCGGCCAGGCGCTTCGCGACGAGCGCGCCCGCCGGCCCGGCCCCCACGACGCAGACGTCCGCCCGCGAGGAGGGCGTCCGGTCGATGCCGTCCGCGGACGCGTCGCCCGCCGCCGTCATCCGTCGGACCTCGCCCCCGCGTCGCTGCCGTCTCCGGCGTCGACCGGACCGCGCTGGTAGCTCGCGGTGCCGCCCGGGTACCCCTGGGGGTTCTCGATGCCGACGAGTCGCCCGCCAGTCGGGGACGTGTACAGGGCGTAGAGGACCTCGTTGACGAGGTAGTATCGCACCTGCTCTGCGGTCGTGCCGTCGGGGTCCGGTTCGGCCGTCTCGGCGCCGACGCGCCGCAGGACCGCCTCGCGCTCGCCCGCCGAGAGGTCGCGGTACCGCGCGTCGAAGGAGATCCGGGCCTGCGCGTCGAGGTCGTCCAGCACGGCGGCGGCGCCCCGCGCGTAGTCGGGCCGCCGGTCGAGTTTCGTCGCGGCGTACGTGGTGACGAACTCCCGGACGTTCTCGACGGGAGTCGGGTAGACGACCCGGGCCGTCCCGACTAGCGTCTCCAGAACGGCCTCCCGGTCGTCGGCGGTCAGGGGCCTCTCCCCGTCGCTCGGTTCGTCCCGGCGGCCGTCCGGTCCGCCGGACTCGTGGCCGGCGAACCCGTCCCGGACGAGCGCCGCCGCCCCGCCGCCGCCGAGGATCCCGGCGCCCGCGAGCGCTGCCAGCGCGTCCCGGCGCGTCAGTTCCATCGCGCCGGGATTAGGTCAGCCTAAACTTATGGGTTGTCATCCGGGCGTCGCCGACCGCGGCCGTCCCGGCCAGTCGATCCCGTTCCGGGGCCCCATCTCGGGTGCGGCGCCCCCGGTTCGCTACCGGTCCGGGAACCGGACGGTGTGTTCGAGCGTGCCGACGCCCTCTATCTCGACCGCGACGCGGTCGCCGTCGGCGAGCGGACCGACCCCTTCGGGCGTCCCGGTCGCGATGACGTCGCCCGGTTCGAGCGTCACGTAGGACGTGATCTCGGCGACCAGTTCGGAGGGCGAAAAGACCATCCGGTCGATCGTGGCAGACTGGCGAGTTTCGCCCTCGACGCGCGTCTCGATGGTCGCGTCCGCGGGGACCTCGTCGGGGGTGGCGAGGACGGGTCCCATCGGGGCCGACCCGTCGAAGGCCTTGCCGCGGACCCAGTTCTGCTCGCGGCGCTGGTCGTCCCGGTTCGACAGGTCGACGAAGCAGGTGTAGCCGGCTATGACGTCCTCGGCGTCGCTCTCGGGGACGTTACGGCACTGCTCGCCTATCACGACGCCGAGTTCGCCCTCGTACTCGATCCGCTCTTTCCCGGCCGGGAGCGTGACCTCGTCGCCGTGACCGGCGACGGCGTTGGGCGGCTTGAGGAACAGGAGCGGGCGGTCGGGGACCGCCTCGTCGCGCTCGGCCGCGTGGTCGACGTAGTTGCGGCCGATACAGACCACCTTCGAGGGCTCGCACGGCGGGAGGACGTCGACCTCGTCGGAGTCGAACGTCTCGCCGCCGAACCGGACGCGGCCGTCGGACAGGTCCCCGGTGTCGCCGCCCGCTTCGTCCGCCGGGACCCACTCGCCGGCCCGCACGGCGCCGGCAGGGTCGCGGAATCGGATTCGCCTCATACCACCGGGCACTCGGCGGCGACGAATAAGCGTTTCCGGAGGCGGGCGCGGCAGGGCCGGCGGGAATGACGCGGCCGCCCCTGGCGGCGCGGCCTGCTGCACCCGTCCGGGGGGTGTGGACTGTTGCGCCCGTCCGGGCGGTGCCGACTGTTGCGCCCGTCCCGGTGTCGCGGCCTGCTGCACCCGGCCGGGCGTCACGGCCTGCTGCACCCAGCCGGGCGGTGCCGACTGTTGCGCCCGTCCCGGTGTCGCGGCCCGGCGACGGCAGGTGACCGAACGGCTTTTGACAGGGGACACAGTACCCCCGGGCGATGAGACTCCTCGTCGTCGGCGCGGGCGAGATGGGCACCTGGTTCGCCCGGACGCTCGCGGCCGAGTTGCCCGACCGCCCGGTCGTCGCCTTCGCCGACGCCGACGAGGAGACGGCCGCGGCCGCCGCCGACGCGGTCGGCGGCCGCGTCGCGTCGCCGGACGCCGCGGACCGGTTCGACGTGGTGTGTTTCGCGGTTCCCATCCCCGCCGTCGAGGGCGCTGTCGACGAGTGGGCCGCCCGGGCCGACGGTGCGCTCGTCGACGTGGTCGGCGTGATGACGCCGGTCGTCGAGCGGATGGCCGCCGCCGGCCCGGACGTCGAGCGGGTGAGCCTCCACCCGCTCTTCGCTCCCGCGAACGCCCCCGGGAACGTCGCCGTCGTCGCCGACGCGCCCGGACCGGTCACCGACCGCGTTCGCGCGGCGCTGTCGGCCGCCGGGAACAACCTCTTCGAGACGACGGCGACCGAGCACGACGAGGCGATGGAGACCGTCCAGGCGCGGGCCCACGCGGCGGTGCTGGCGTTCGGACTCGCCGCCGAACCGGTGGCGCGGGAGTTCCAGACGCCGGTCTCCTCGGCGCTGTTCGACCTCGTCGAGGGAGTGACTGGCAACGACCCGCGCGTCTACTCTGATATCCAGGCCGCGTTCGACGGGGCGGCGGACGTGGCCGACGCCGCCGACCGGCTGGCCGACGCCGGTCCCGAAGCGTTCGCCGACCTCTACCGCGAGGCGGACGCCTCGCTGGGCGGTCCCCGGCGCGAGTGACCCCGCGAGTTTCCCAGCAACCAACTCACCATGAATCCAGACCAGCGCGACCAGGTCCGCTCGAACGCCCTCTACCTCCGGAACGTCCGGCCGATCGACCCCGACGAGATATTCGAGTACGTCGAGGGACGGCCCCACCCCGCGGCAGTCCGGCAGGCGCTCCGGGAGCAGGCCCCGGCGCTCGGACTGGTCGAGCGGGCGGACGGCACCTTCGTCCCCGTCGACCCGGACCCCGTGGCCGGTCCCGTCGGGGAGGTCACCGCGTTCCCGGACAGCTACGGGCGCGTCCTCGAAGACCGCCTCGTCGAGCGGTACGGGCCCGAGTGGTACCGCGGCGAGTCGGGCGACGCCCTCCGCGAGCGCATCCGCGCCGTCAAGGAGGCCTATCTCCGCGGCGAGCCCGTCGAGTACGACACCGAGACCGCCCTCGCGTACGCCCTTTATCACCTTCCCGGCTACTACGCGGCCGTCCAGTACGTCCTCGCGGAACTCGTGACCGACGGCCTGCTCCCCCGTCACCTGCGCGTTGTCGACGTCGGCGCCGGCGTCGGCGGCCCGGCGCTGGGCCTCGCGGACCTCCTGCCCGACGACGCGCTCGTGGAGTACCACGCCGTCGAACCGGGGGCCGGCGCCGACGTGCTGGAGGCGATGCTCGCCGAGACCGGCCGGAACTTCCACGCGACGGTCCACCGGACGACCGCCGAGGAGTTCGACCTGGGGTGCCTCGACGGCGGGCGGGCGCCCGAACCTGACGACGCCGCCAACTCGTCGGCCGGGGAGGACGGGGGCCTCGACCTGGTCTTGTTCGCCAACGTGTGGAGCGAACTCGACGACCCGGCTGCCGTCACGGAGCGGTACGCGGAGGCGCTCGCGCCCGACGGGACCGTCGTCGGGATGGCGCCCGCCGACCGGAACACCGCCGTCGGGCTCCGGGAGGTCGAGCGGGCGGTCGCCGATCGGGGCCCACTCGACGTGTACGCGCCGACAGCGCGCCTCTGGCCGGGCGAGTCACCCGGCGACGACTGCTGGTCGTTCGACGTGGGTCCCGACCTCGAGGTGCCGGCGTTCCAGCGCCGCCTCGACGAGCACGCGGCGGCGGCCGCCGGCGGAGACGAGGACGGGCACGGGGACGGTGGCGGAGGAGCGCGGACCGACGCCGGCGGGAACCGCGGCCCGTCCGTCCGCTCGGGCGACGCGGGCGGTGCGGGCGAGTTCGTCAACGTCGACGTGCAGTTCGCCTACACCCTCCTCAGGCGGGACGGTCGGCGGCGGTACGACGTGGCGCTCGACGCCTCCCGCGTCGCGAAACTCGGCGACGCCGACCGCCACGTGACCAGCCGCGTCGACTGCTACGCCGCGAAACTGAGCCACGACCTGAGCAGTGACGGGAACCCCCTGTTCCGGGTCGGCGACGGGAGCCAGCGCGAGGGCGTCTTCGCGGTGCTGGCCAACGACTCCGCGCTCAACCGCGACCTCCTGACCGCGGGGTACGGGGACCTGCTCGCGTTCCAGGGGGTGCTCGTCCTCCGGAACGAGGACGAGGGCGCGTACAACCTCGTCGTCGACGAGGAGACGGTCGTCGACCGCGTGCCGGACTGACCGTCCCCGGGGCCGTCGGGGTGTAGACGCGGCGCGAGTGTGGCTACGACGACACCGCGACGCGGTCGGCCCCCTCTGCGGTCCGAGCGGTGGCCTTTTGCGGGGCCGCTCCCCAGGGAGCGGTATGGCAGGCCCGTCGATACTCGTGACGAACGACGACGGCGTCGACAGCGAGGGGCTCCGGGCCGTCTGCGACGCCCTCCGCGACGTCGGTGAGGTGACCGTCGTCGCCCCCGAAACGGATCAGAGTGCGATCGGGCGCGCGCTCTCCCACGAGGTGACCGTCAACGACCACGACCTGGGGTACACTATCGAGGGGACGCCGGCCGACTGCGTGGTCGCCGGCCTCGAAGCGCTCGTCCCGGACGCCGACCTCGTCGTCGCCGGATGCAATCGCGGCGCCAACCTCGGTAGCTACGTCCTCGGGCGGTCGGGAACGGTTTCCGCGGCCGTCGAGGCGACGTTTTTCGACGTTCCCGCCATCGCCGTCTCGATGTACGTCCCCGCGAGCGAGGACGCCGACCGCGCCGAGGAGGAGCGCGAGATCACGCGCGACTCCTACGCCGAAGCGGCGCGGGCCACGCGGTTCCTCGCCGAGCGCGCACCGGAGGCGGGCGTGTTCGAACAGGCCGACTACCTCAACGTGAACGCCCCAATCGCCGACCTCGGGCCCTGTGATCTGGCCGTCACCCGTCCGTCCGAGGCCTACCTGATGGGCGCGCGCCGGGAGGGCGCGGACATTCAGCTCTACGACGGGATATGGGAGCGTATGGCGGCCGGCGACCTCGACGACCCGGACGGGACGGACCGCCGGGCGGTCGTCGAGGGGGACGTGAGCGTCTCGCCACTGACGGCGCCCCACACCACGGAACACCACGACGCGCTCGACGGACTGGTCGCCGACTACCGGTGACCCGACGGCTGGCCCGAACGGACCCCGAGAAACGCTCCGTTTCCCGCTTCGATACCGCTCACTGACTGCAGACATTATCATAAATGAAAACTCGAAAGTTGGGGTTAAGTGGCTAAAATAGATAATATTTCGAAGCTGATCGAAATGAGTAGCAAAACCGTCCTGGTAACGGGAAGCAACGGTACGGTCGGGCGCGGGGTCGTGACCGAACTGTCGAGAGCCGGCTACCGTGTCGTGAGCGTCGACAGGGACGGCGGCTCCCCGCCGGGAGCGGACGTCCATCGGCGGGGCGACCTGCTCGACCAGGAGACGGTCGAGTCAGTCGTCGGCGAGACGTCCCCGGAGGGGATCATCCACCTCGGGACGCTTCCGCACCCGGTTGGACGGTCGGGGCACAAGACCTACCGGAGCAACGTGATGACCACCTACCACCTGTTGGAAGTGGCCGACGACCACGACGTCGAGGACGTCTGCATCGCGTCGAGCATCAACGCGCTCGGTGCCGTCTTTCAGACTTCGCCGATGGAAGTGGAGTACCTCCCGGTCGACGAAGACCACCCTGCGACCCCGCGTGACCCGTACGCGCTCGGCAAGCGGACGATCGAACTGCAGGCGGCGGGGTTCGGCCGCCGGGAGGGCTCGCCAGCGTCGGTCGCGACCCTCCGATTCCCGTGGGTCGGGACCCGCGAGACGATGTGGGAACTACTCGTTGATGCCGACAGAACGCTTGCCGGGCTGGGTGAAGACCCCCACGCGGCCCGGGACGACCTGTTCGCGTACGTCGCACGCGACGACGCCGCGCGCGCGCTCCGCCGAGGGCTGGAAGCCGACTTCGAGGGCCACGAGACGTTCTTCGCGACGGCGGCCGACACCACGATGGAGACGCCGACGGAGCGCCTCGTCTCCGCGCGTTACCCCGACGCCAGCTCGCGCGAGTTCTCCGGCACCGAGAGCCTCGTGGACTCCGGGAAAGCGCGAGAACTGCTGGGGTGGGAGCCCCGGACGAGCTGGCGAGAGCTGGACGAAGCCGACAGTCCCGGGGCCCCCACCGGACACCCCGCGCCCCGCGGCGAACTGAAAGAGTAAGGGTGCCCTCGGAGTCAATTCTCCCACGATGCGCAGGGCGCGGCGCCCACGGAAGACGACCGACGAACGCCGAAAAACCCCTCCTCGCCTCGGAATCAGTAGATGAGCGCGTCGTCGTTCTCGACCATGTAGAGGGTCCGGGCGGCGATGTTGACGCCGTGGTCGCCGACGCGTTCGAGGTCCCGGACGGTCAGCAGGAGGCGGGAGACGTCGGCCATGAGCCGCTCGATCTCCGACTCGCTCGTGTCCGCGTCGACCTCCCGCTCGATGAGGTCCCTGACGACCGTCTCGGACGCGTCCTCGCAGCGCGCGTCGATGTCGTCGTCGCGCTCGGAGATCTCGTAACACGCGTCGGGGTCCTCGCGCTCGTAGGCGTCCATCGCGTCCTCGACCATCTCGATCACTTCGTCGCCGATCGCCTGGACGTCGACGTCGGGGTAGACGTCCTGCTGGGCGTCGAGCGTGTACTCGCCGAGGTTCGTCGCCAGGTCGGCGATTCGCTCGAGGTCGGTGATGATCTTGAACGACGCGGCGATAAAGCGCAGGTCCGAGGCGACGGGCTGCTGGAGCGCGAGCAGGTCGATGCAGTCTTGCTCCAGGTCCAGATACATCTGGTTGATCTCGTCGTCGCCGTCGATGACCTCCCACGCGAGGTCCTCGTCCTTGTGGGTCAGCGCCTCGAGTCCCATCCGGAGGCGCTCCAGGACGATCTCGCTCATGTAGAGCACGTCGTCGCGCAGCGACTCCAGTTTCTCCTGATACCCTTCTCGTGCCATGTTCCCGGGTCCGAGACGCTCGCTTGTAGTTCTTGTTCTCCGTCACCGACGCCCGGTGGCCACGGGACTCCCGTCGGAACGGGTCCCGACGCCCGCACGGGGCCCGGGCTCCGTCAGCCCAGCAGGTCGGCGAGCTCCCACAGGTCCGCGACGCGATAGGCCGGGTCGCGGTCGAGGGTCACCGGGTCGCGGTCCGGCCGCCGCAGGAACGCCGCGTCGGCGCCCGCGCGCTCGGCGGTGACGACGTCGGTCGGGCTGTCCCCGACGTACAGCGCCGTCCCGGCGCCGAGGTCCGCGAGGACCTCGTCGAGGTAGTGGGGGTCGGGCTTGCGGCGCCGGGCGCCGGCGAGGCTCATCTCCCGGCCGACGACGCGGTCGAACGCGTCCGACAGCCCGTAGCGCTCGACGACGCACTCGACGGTCGCCTGCTGGTTGTTGCTCACGATCCCCTTCTCCCCCGGCATGTCGCGGACCGCCTCGACGTCGCCGTACAGCGGTTTCCCGCCGTCGCGCAGGAGCTCACACTGGAGCCGCGCGGCCCACTCGTCTCGGCTCGCCCAGTAGGTGTCCGGCGCCACGTCGTAGCGCCGCTCGACCTCGTCGAGGACCGAGAGGTCCGCCTCTGCGACCCTGTCGACGAACGACGCCGGCGGGTCGTCGACGCCGACGTCCGCGAACGCTCGTGTGGCCGCCTCGCGGAGGGTCTCGACGCCCGTCAGTTCGACCAGGACCCCGTCGTTGTCGAACACGACCGCGTCGTAGTCGGTCACTCGCGACTGTCCGTTGTCGAGGACCGTATGTCCGTCGGTTCCGCGGCAGAACCTCCGTGACGACCGCGAGCGAGAGAAGGAAACCGAACCGCGGGGAGCCGCTCCGTCGCGTCACCCGAACTTGCCGGTGATGTAGTCCTCGACGCGCTGACTCTCGGGGTTCTCGAAGATCTTGTCGGTGTCGTCGTACTCGACGAGTTCCCCACCGGTGAGGAAGACGGCCGTCCGGTCTGAGATCCGGGCGGCCTGTTGCATATTGTGGGTAACGATCACGACCGTGTACTCCTCGGCGAGTTCCTCGATGAGATCCTCGATCTGGGAGGTCGCAATCGGATCAAGCGCCGAGGCGGGTTCGTCCATCAGGATGACTTCGGGGTCGACGGCGATGGCCCGCGCGATGCACAGCCGCTGTTGTTGGCCGCCCGAGAGGTCCAGTGCAGACTCGTCGAGACGATCCGATACCTCGTCCCAGAGGGCCGCCCGCTTCAGTGCAGTCTCGACCTTCTCGTCCAGATTTTCGGTCCTGTCCTGGACGCGCAACCCGTAGGCGACGTTGTCGTAGATGCTCTTTGGGAAGGGATTGGGATGCTGGAACACCATGCCGATCTTCCGTCGCAGTGCGACGGGATCGACATCGTCCTCGTAGACGTTCTTGCCCTCGAACAGCAACTCGCCGTCGACCCGGGCGGTATCGATCAGGTCGTTCATCCGGTTGATACACCGGAGGAAGGTGGACTTCCCACAGCCGGAGGGGCCGATCATGGCCGT
>JBDGST010000026.1:0-380 GCA_042217365.1 Haloarculaceae archaeon | reverse complement strand
CACTCGGTTCGATGGAACTTCCATCGAAACGTCTTGTAGGGCCTGTGTATCCCCGTAGTAGACATCGAGATTTCGTGTCTCGATTACAGTGTGGCTTTCTCCGCTGCTTGTATCGTCGCGCTCGGCGAGGCCACCACGGCCAGGTGCGGTCTCGACAAGCTGGTCGTCGTTCGAGTCGGGATCGGGTGTCGAAGTGTTATTCTCGGACATCTTATGCCTCCGTTTCGTATCTGTTGCGGAGTAGAATCGCGATGGAGTTGATTGTGAGGAGAATGAGTAACAGTCCGACTACGCCCGCTGCGGTAACGCCGTGCCGGAAGTCCGCACCCGGGAAGAACGCCGTCCGGTAGACCAGTAGCGGCATTGCGGTCAGCGTTCCG
>JBDGST010000095.1:0-13589 GCA_042217365.1 Haloarculaceae archaeon | reverse complement strand
TGGTAAGCTTCAGCTTGCCGCGAGTTGCCCCGGGGCGATCATAAAATAACCCGTGCCAACGCCCCAGGGGGCCGCTCGTTTCTTCGGACGGACGATCCGGTCAGTCACACGACCCGTCGTCGACCAGCAGCGCGAACTGGATCGACGAGTCGCGTCGCTCGACCGGTGACGAGACGACGGCTCGTAGCGGGGAGCCAGCCCGAGAATTCGGTTCGACGTCAACGATCCTCGATGGCGTCGTCACTGCCAGCGCCCCCGGCAGCGTCGGACCCGGACCCGTTCCCGGATCCGCTGTCGGTCGGTCCGTCCCCGTCATTCGCCTCGTCCGTTTCGGACGGCCCGAATTCGGGCGTCTCGGCGAAGTCGAATCCGAGCGACCGGAGGTCGTCGATGACCGACCGGACGCTCTCGTGGGCGGGGTCGTCGGGCGCCTCCGGCTGGTAGCCGTCGAACACCTCGTTGACGGTCCGGACGCCGTCGGTCAGGGTGTCGAGGCCGTAACCCCCCTCCAGCACGAACGCGAGCGCGGCGTCGGCCCACTCGGTGAACTGCTTGAGACGGTGTGCGAGGAGGCCGTACCCCTCCGTCGAGACGCGCATCCGGGAGATGGGGTCGTGCTCGTGCGCGTCGAAGCCGGCCGAGATCAGGACGAGCCCGGGGTCGAACGCGGCCAGCGCCGGCAGGAGGAGGTCGTCGACCGCCGCGAGGTAGCCGCTCGTCCGCGTCCCGGACGGGAACGGGACGTTGAGCGTCGTCCCCTCGCCGGGGCCGGCGCCGGTCTCCTCGGCGTCGCCGGTGCCGGGGTAGATGCCGTCCTCGTGGATCGAGGCGTAGAACACGTCGCCGCTGTCGTAGAAGATGTCCTGGGTCCCGTTGCCGTGGTGCACGTCGAAGTCGAAGATAGCGACCCGGTCGACGTCGCCCCTGTCGAGCGCGCGCTGGGTGGCGACCGCGGCGTTGTTGAAGAAACAAAAGCCCATGGCGTCGTCCTCGACGGCGTGGTGGCCGGGCGGGCGGCCCAGCGCGAAGGGCGTGTCCCGGCCGTCGGCCCCGCCGAGCGCCTCCCGGGCGGCCCAGTCGGCCATGCCGGCGCTCGCCAGCGCGGCGTCCCAGGTCGCCTCGACCGCCACGGTGTCGGCGTCCCAGGAGCCGCCGCCGTCGGCGCAGAACTCCCGCACCGACTCGACGTACTCCGGGTCGTGGACGGACGCGAGGTCGTCGGCCGTCGCCGACGACGGTTCAGCGTAGTCGACGCCGTGCCGCTCGGAGAGCCCCTCCCGGATGGCCCGGAGCCGGTCGGGACTCTCGGGGTGGCGTTCACCGGTGTCGTGGTCGAGACAGACCGCCCGGTAGGCGAAGTTCATTCAAAGTGTTGGCGGAGTTCGAAGTAGGCCTCGACGTCTTCCGCTTTGACCGTCCGCCGGTCGGCGTGGCGGGCCAGGTCCGCCGCGGCCGCCGCCACGTCGTCGGCGAACGACTCCAGGAGGGTCGCCAGCGCGACCCGGGCGTCCATGGAAACCCGGTAGTCGTTGATGTCGAGGCGGGCAATGCGGTCGACCGGCGCGACCGGGAGTTCGAGATCCTCCTTGTCCACGTCCCTCGTCACCCCGAAGTCCGAGGCCATCAGCGTCTTGCGCCCGTCCGCGGTCGCCTCCTCGGCGGCGGCCGCCGCAAGCGTTGCGCCCCGGTCCTGGATGCGGCGGGCGAGTTCTTCGGCGGCCTCGGCGCTGACCCGCAAGTCCCCCGCGTTGCGCCGGATGATCGTGTCGACCGGCGCGAACGGTAACTCGACGCTCATACACCACAAGCGGGCCGTTCGAGTCTTAAGCGTTTCCGAAGCCCGCTCGGAGAACTGCCGTCGTGCCGTGCCGTCGCCCGGCCGGGAAAACGGCCGAGTTCGACCGTGACGGAGGTATCCACGTGGCGTTCGACCGTAATGGGGGGTATCCACGCGTCGTTCGTCGACCCGGATCCGACGACAGACGTCCACTCCGGGTTCGTCGACCCGCCGGTCAGAACACGTCCTCGGCGTCGAGGCGTCCGTCCCGGACCGGTCCGCGCGCAGTCACTTCCTGGCCGAGCGTCAGCGTCGCGTCCGTCTCGACCTGCATCGTCTCCTCGCCGTCGTCGAGAATCACGGGATCGCCCGTCTGGACGACCGTCCCGGTGAACTCCCGGCGCCCGGCCGTCCCCGCGTCGGGACTCTCGTTCGCGTCGGCCGCCCCGGCGGCCGTCGAGTCGTCTGCCCTCGCACCGCCGCCCGCGTCCGCCGCTCCGTCGTCCCCGCCACCGTCCCCGGTAAACGCTCCGAGGCCCGCGTCCGCGGTGCCGCCACCGCCGGCGCCGTCGGCCCCCGCGCTCGCGCTGCCCGCGGCGGGCGCCGGGGTGGCTGCGCCGGCGCCGGTGTTCTCGTCGAGGACGACCACCGTGGAGCGCCACCCGGCCGAGGCTTCGAGGGCGTCCTGCCAGCCGTCCTGGATCTCGGCGTCGGCGACGAACACCTCGTCGCCGGGCGCGACGTCCTTGTCGGCTTTCTCCCCCCACAGCGCGACGCGGATATCGCCGGTGTCGTCCTGGATCCGGACGTTCCGGACCTGCCCCTCGGAGCCGTCGTCGCGCTCGAACGTCCGCTTGGGGTCGGTCGAGCGCACCACGCCCGCCAGGTCGACCACCTCGTCCATCTCGACGCCGTCGATCGGTTCGGCCTCCGGCACGAAGTCCACCTCCTCGTCGATCTCGTCGACTGCGCCCTCGTCGCCGACGTGGAGTTCGAGATCGCCGTCGCGCTCGCGGACGTACCCGTCGACCACCTCGACGGCGGTCCCGGGGTCGAGTTCCTCGGCGACGTCGGCCCGGTCGTCCCACAGCGTCACGCGGACCCGGCCGGTCTCGTCGCCCAGGAGGAAGTTCGCGACCCGCCCCTCGGAGCCGTCGTCGCGCTCGAACGTGCGGACGGACTCGGTCTCCAGGACGATCCCGCGCACGTCGACGTCGGACTGTCCCATCGTCAGCGCGTCGACGGTCGCGCCCCCGCCGGGCTGGACGTCTATCTCGGCGTCCTCGTCGGGTTCGGCCTTGTCGACCGAGACCTCCAGCCCGTTGTAGCCGTCCTTCGGGCGGCCGGCCACCCGCAGGACCTGCCCCACTTCGAGGTCGCCGTTCGCCGCGGCCTCGGCCTGTTCGTCCCAGAACGCCAGGCGGACGGCGGCCGTCTCGTCGGCGGCCTCGACGTTGACGACGCGGCCGTCCTCGTCCTCGCCGTCGCGCTCGAAGGTCCGCACGTCGCCGATCGAGACCACCTTCGCGAGGAACTTGACCTCCTCCATCCCGGGTTCGATGTCGGCGACCGTCTCGACCTCGCCCTCGTCGAGTTCGTGCGCGACGAGCATCGCCGCCGTCTCCTCGTCCGCCAGCCCGCCCATCTGCTCGACCTTCTCCTGGACGGCCTCGCGGAACGCCTCCTCGGAGACGTCGGCGTCGAGGTCCTCGTATACCTCTTCGATTGCGCCCATGCTATGGTGGCTCAACATCCCTCACCGCTTAAGGATTGTCGTTGTGCGGCCGACGGGCTCGCGTCCCGCGGTTTCGGTGGCGAGCGATCCGTCCTCGGAGCGCCGGTCATGGGTCGGTCTGCCCGCCGTCCCGGATATAAACCTTCGCCCGATTGCCGACGTACCGGGCGACCGAGGTCGGCCGGCGCTCGTCGCAGGAGAGGCGACCGAGGTCGGTCGGCGCTCGTCGCGGGGTCGGGGGGCCGCCGCGGCGAGACGCAAGCGTTTTCTCCGCCCCCGACGGCGTTGCCGGCAATGACAGCGTACACCGCGACGGTCGAGGTCCGGCTGAAGGAGGGCGTCCTCGACCCGGAGGCCCAGACGACCCAGCGCGCGCTCGAACGCCTCGGGTTCGAGCTGGCGGACCTGCGGTCGGCCGACCGCTACGAGGTCGACCTCGACGCCGAGAGCGCCGACGACGCCCGCGAGCGGGCCGACGAGATGGCCGAGCGGCTGCTCGCGAACCCGACCATCCACGACTACGACGTGACCGTCGAGGAACGATGACGGTTGCGGCCTCTCCGACGCCGACACTCGGTTCGCACACCGGGGGGTGCTCACTGTGACCGTCGCCGTCGTCCAGTTCGGCGGGAGCAACTGCGACCGAGACACCGTCCGGGCGCTCGAAACCCTGGGGGTCGACGCCGAACTCGTCTGGCATGAGGACGGCCTCCCCGCCGATCCGTCGGGAGTCGTCGTCCCGGGCGGGTTCTCCTACGGCGACTACCTCCGGGCGGGGGCGATGGCCGCGCGAGCGCCGGTCATGGAGGAGGTCCGCGCGGCCGCCGCGTCCGGCACGCCCGTCCTCGGGATCTGCAACGGCGCCCAGATCGGCTGCGAGTCCTCGCTCGCGCCCGGCGCGTTCACCACCAACGAGAGCGCGCGCTTCCAGTGCGAGCGCGTCCACCTCCGCGTCGAGAACGCCGACACCCCCTGGACCCGGGCCTACGAGGAGGGCGAGGTGGTCACCTTCCCCATCGCCCACGGCGAGGGCCGGTTCGAGATCACCGACGACCGCCTCGACGCCCTCGAAGCCGACGACCGGATCCTCTTCAGGTACTGCGACGCGGACGGGGCAGTCACCGAGGACGCCAACCCAAACGGCTCGAAGCACAGCGTCGCCGGCCTCACCGGCGAGCGCGAGCACGTCGCCGTCATGATGCCCCACCCCGAGCGGGTGGCGCTCCCCGACATCGGCCCGACAGACGGCCAGGGCGTGCTGCGCGCGTTCGCGGAGTAGCCGTCTGCCCCGAGTTCTGCGAGCGTCCCGGGGACGGGGTTTCTCTCTGTGCTTCGCGAACGGGGGTGTCTCTTCCGGTCCCGCCGGTTCGACGATCCGGGCGGGCGGGATTGAAAGGGGCCGCTCGCTACGGGAACCCCGACGAAGCAAGGACCGCAGGGAGCGAAGAGACCGAGGACCGCAGCGAGTCGCGGGACCGTAGCGAGCGGGGGCTTTCACCCTATCGTCACCGATAGCGATGCCAATGTCGACCGCGAGTCGCAACTCCGGAGTGGCTGCCGTCATCGCTCACATTCCCCCCGATCCGAGCCGACAGGCTCATTCGGGCGGGTCACGACCGGGCGGACGTGACCGAGTACTTCGAGGTCCACGAGCGCGACGGGGCGGCGCGCCTGGCCGAACTCCGGCTGGCCGAGCCCGTGACGACCCCCGCGCTCGTGACCGACGCCGACGTGCCGGACGCCGACGCGGACGCGAGTGACGTGGGGGCCGACACCGACGCGGACGCGAGTGACGTGGGGGCCGACCCCGACGCGGACACGGGCAACGGGGAGGTCAACGCCGGTCCGCGGGGCGCCGATGCGCTCGCCCGCGACGTCACCGCGCCCCGGCCCGACGCGGACGTCGCTCACCCGATACTCCGGGACGCGGGCAGCGCGTGGCCGGCCGAGCGCGGGGTCCCCGAGGGCGACGAGAGCCACCTCACGATTCTCCCGCACCGCGGCCTCCCCGCGGGGACCCCCGAGGAGGTCCAGGAGGCGTTCGCCGTCGACCCCGCGGCCGTCGAGTACCCCAGCGCCGCGGTCGTCTCGGCCGAAACCGCCGGGGACCTGGGGACCGACGCGTACGTCCTCTCCGGAGCGTCGGGCGTCGTCGGACACGCCCGGGCGTTCGTCGAGGCGGTCGTGTCGGTCCGGGAGGCGGTCCCCCCGGACGCGGCGCTGTACCTGCCGGGCGTGGCGACGCCGCTGAACGTCGCCGTCCTGGCCTACGCCGGGGTCGACCTCGTGGACGCCGACCGGGCGGTCGTCCGGGGCACCCAGGGGCGGTACCTGACGACCGACGGCCACTACTGGCTGGACGACCTCGACGAGTTGCCCTGCGCGTGTCCGGCCTGCCGGCAACCCCGCGGCGCCTTCGACCGGGCGGACTGCGCGGCCCACAACGTCAACGCGCTCGCCGCGGCGCTCGCGACGGTCCGCCGGCGGGTCCGGGAAGGGCGCCTGCGCGACTACGTCGAGGGCCAGGCCCGCCACGAGCAGTGGCTGACCGCCGTCCTCCGGCGGCTCGACGACCAGTACGCGTACCTCGAACAGCGGACGCCGACAGTGCGGGAGGCCGAGATGACGGCGACGACGGACGACGCCCTCCGGCGTGTCGAGATCCAGCGGTTCGCCGACCGCGTGACGACGCGCTACCGCAACCGGTTCGACGAGCCGCTGGTGCTCGTGCCGTGCTCGGCGCGCAAGCCCTACAGCGACTCCCAGAGCCACGGCCAGTTCCACGACGCCGTCGGCTACCGCGCCCACAAGGTGTCGATCACCTCGCCCATCGGCGTCGTCCCGCAGGAACTCGAACTCACCTACCCGGCGCAGCACTACGACGCGGCCGTGACCGGCCGCTGGAGCGCGACCGAGGTCGAGTTCGTCGCCGACGTGCTCGAACGGTACCTCGAACGCAACGACTACCCCCGGGTGATCGCGCACGTCCCCGAAGACTACCGGCCGGTCTGTGCGCGCGTCGAGGACGCGCTCGGCGTCGAGTTCACGTACACCGTCGCCGACCACCCGACGACGACCGAGTCGCTGGGCGCCCTCGACGCCGAACTCGAAGGGGACCTGCGGTACGGGAAGCGCGAGCGCCAGCACAACACGGTCCGGGCGGTCGCGGACTACCAGTTCGGGCCGGCCGCCGGCGACGACCTGTTCGGGTCGTTCCGGGTCCGCGGGAGCCACCCCGGCCTCCAGGTCCACGACGAGGACGGCGAGCAGCTAGCGGTCGTCACCCGCAACTACGGGACGCTCGCGCTGACCGTCGCGGGCGCCCGCCGGTGGGTCGAGAGCGACGTGCCGGTCAAGCGCGTCCGCATCGACGACTTCGTCCCCCACGGGAGCGTGCTCGCGCCGGGGGTCGTCGACGCCGACGACGCGATCCGCGTCGGCGACGAAGTCGTGGTCGAGGGACCGAGCGCGTTCGCCGTCGGCCGCGCGGAGATGAGCGGCCCCGAGATGGTCCGGTCGACGCGAGGGATCGCGAGTCAGGTACGCCACGTCGAGGAGACCGGCTGACCGGGAGACGCCGCCCGGTTGGTGTCGGGCGCCTCTCCCGGGCTGATTCCGCCCCACGGGCCCGATTATCGCACCCGATACCGCTGGCGCAACAGTTTTACTCGGCTGCCGACAGGGACACACCGTGTACGACGGTACCGGCCGACGGCGGGTCCGCGGCGGAGGGACTGACCCGTGACGGACGAGTCCGGCTCGCGGTCGGGGCCGAACCAGTCGGACGACCGCACCGACCCCGACCGGTCCGGGACGGTCGCCGTCGTCTTCGGGGACTCGATCGGGCTCACCGTCTTTCTCGGTGCGCTCGTGCTCTTCGGCCTCACGTGGCGGACGGAGGTCTTCTTCAACGACATCAAGCTGTTCGTCAGGATGGTCGGCCGGCTCGCGAACGGCCACCTCGCGCTCGGGACGGTGTCCGGCGTCGACTGGCTCGCGCCGGGAATGCACGTCGCGAACGGCCGGGTGTACGGCCGGAACGTCGGCCAGGTGGCGTTCGCGGTCCCGTTCGTCTGGCTGGTCGAGGCGGTCGACGCCGTCGCCGACGTCCGGGCGGTGGTCGTCGTCGGCTGGAGCGCGCTCGTCGCCGTCGTCGCCGCCCGCGTCGGGACCGCCGCCGGATACCGCCGGCGCGGCCTCGCCGTTGGGGTCGTCCTCGCCGCCGGGAGCCTCGCGCTCAACGCCGCGTACTACCGTCCCTACGTCGGCGATGCCGCGATTCTCGGCCTCCAGCTGTCGACGATGGTGGCCGGGGCCTACACGGGCGTGCTGGTCTACCGGCTGCTCGCGCGGCGACACGGGACGACCGTCGGGGCGCTCGCGGGAGCCGTCACCGTGCTCGGGACCCCAGTCGGCTTCTGGGCGACCGTCGGGAAGCGCCACGCCCTCGTCGCGGCGCTCGTCGTCCTCGCGGCCTACGCACTCGCGCGGAGTCGGGACGAGCGCGGCGGCGAGGCGGACGGCGACTGCCCGCTGGTCCCCCGACCCGCGGGGTTCCGGGCGCTCGCGTACGGCTGTGCCGGACTCGTGGCGTGGATCCACGCTCCGAACGGGTTCACGGTCCTGATCGCGCTCGCGGCGGTCGACCTGCCGACCGGTCGGCGGAACCCGCGCACGCTGGCCGTCGTCGGCGCGGGGTTCGCGCTGTCGCTGCTCCCCTTCCTCGCGACGAACGCCGCGATGTCGGGGAACCCGCTCCTCCCGCCGCGGTTCCTCCCGCGCTTCCCCCAGTCTGTCGACCCGGCGACGTTGCACGAGGCGATCCCGAAGTCGCTGGGCGAGGAAAGCGCCGGCGGGGCAGCCGACCCAACGGCCGGCGGAACGGGTCGCGCCACGGCGGACGCCCGGGCTATCCGTACGGGCGGCGGCCGGTCAGTGGCGTCGCTCGTCGAACGCGGACTCCGGATGTACGTCAGCGGGATCGTCACCGCCGTCACCGACCCGGGACGGGTCGTGACCGTCCTGTTTCGCCACGGTCGGCGGGGGTACAGCAGCGGCGTCTTCTTCGAGAGCGGAACGAACCTCGCGGTCCTGGAGGCCGCGCCGGTCGCCGCCGCGCTGGTCGCCGCCCCGGTGGGCCGCCGCCTGCGGGCGGTCGCCGCGGGCTCGCCCGGCGGGTTCGACGTCGACCCGGTCGACCTGTTCGCGGTCTGCGTGTCGGTCGCGTTCGCGTCGCTGTACCTCAACCGGTTGCCCGTCCCCATCCAGTTGACAACCCGGTACCTCCACCCCCTGTACCCCCTGCTGGTGTACGGGGTGTTCCGCCAGCCACGGGTCCGGCGCGTCCTCACGACGCACCTCCGGCCGGCGGCGCTGAGCTACGAGACGACGGTGCTGCTGGGAACCCCCCTGGTGGCCGGGGCGTTGATCCTCAGGACCGCGTCGAAAGGCGACGTCGTCCAGGCGTTCGCGCTCGCCGGTCTCGCAGTCGCCGGCGTGCTCGCCGCCGCGCTCCTCGCCGGGAGCCGCGACGAGCGGGCCGATCCCGTCGCAGCGGTCGCGTTCGGCACGGCCGTCGGCGTCACCACCGTGTACCTCCTCGTCACCGCGTTTTTCGTCATGCACTTCGGGGCGTCGATGCTGCCCGCGGTCGAGTCCATCTCGGGAGACATCCGCTTCGAGATGATCGCGTGAGCCCCGCGCCGGGTGCCCACGCGGCGTCGCCGACGCCGCCCGACTCGCGGGCGAAACCCCGACCGTCGGGGTTTTACCCGCGTACCGGCAAAGGCAGGGCAATGAGTCAGCCGAGCCCCGACGTCTACGAGGAGGGGAAGGGCATGGACGCCCACAACGCGGTGATGCGGGAGGTACGCGCCCGCAACGACGCCAGCTACGACCCGCGCGAGCCGACCCGGGTGTGGCTCGACGAGGACCTCACCCCCGAGGGCTTCGTCGACTCGCTCACGATCATCCTCAACACCGGGGGCTGTCGCTGGGCCCGGGCCGGCGGCTGTACGATGTGTGGATACGTCGCCGAATCCGTCGAGGGCGGGAACGTCGCCCACGAGGACCTGCTGGCCCAGATCGACGCGTGTCTCGACCACGAGCGCGAGCACGCGGACGGCCGCGACGGAGACCGGGCGGACATGGTCAAGATCTACACCTCCGGCTCCTTCCTGGACGAGCGGGAGGTCGGCCCCGAGACCCGCCGGGCCATCGCCGAGACGTTCGCCGACCGCGAGCGGATCGTCGTCGAGTCGTTGCCCGACTTCGTCGACCGCGAAAAGGTCGCTGACTTCACCGGGCGCGGCGTCGCGACGGACGTGGCCATCGGCCTGGAGACGGCGACCGACCGGGTGCGCCACGACTGCGTGAACAAGTACTTCGACTTCGGCGACTTCGAGGACGCCTGCGCGGAGACGCTGGCGGCCGGCGAGGCGGCCGCCGACCGGGCGGGCGATTCCGGCGTCGCCGACCGAAGCGACGCTGCGGCCGCCGGCGTCAAGGCGTACCTCCTGATGAAGCCGCCCTTCCTCTCCGAGGCCGAGGCGGTCGCGGACATGAAACGGTCCGTGCGCCGGTGTGCCGGCGTCGACGGCTGTCACACCGTCTCGATGAACCCCACGAACGTCCAGCGCTACACCATGGTCGAAGAGCTCTACCACGACGGCGGGTACCGGCCGCCGTGGCTCTGGTCGGTCGCCGAAGTCCTGGAGGCGACCGCCGACGCCGACGCCATCGTCGTCTCGGACCCCGTCGGGGGCGGCTCGGACCGCGGCCCGCACAACTGCGGCGACTGCGACGACCGCGTCCAGCGCGCGATCAAGGACTTCGACGAGCGACAGGACCCCGCCGTGTTCGACCAGGTGGCCTGTGACTGCGAGGCGACCTGGGCGGCCGTCCTCGACCGCGAACGCGATTACTCGCTGCCGCTCGCGCGGTAACGGGACGAACCGGGACCGGTTCCGTCGCCGACCGCGGGACAGGGGAATCGCACCCATACCACCTCACTCCCGAAATTTCACTTTCACTCCGGATGGATGGATCTTATGTACACCGACGGACAAGGAGTACGTAGGGGCCCTGGAGACCCCGTTGTCACACGCTCCATGGACCCCTCGTTCCCATCCTACCCCTTCAGTGACGCCGGAGCGGCGCGACTGGTCGATGCCACTGGAGCGGCGCGACCGGTCAGTGTCACCGCTGGACCAGCCGGATCAGCCGTTCGAGCCAGCCGGCGTTGCCGGTGATCGGGCGGTCGGAGGCGAACAGGCGGACCACGAGCCAGACGGCGCCGGCGGCGAACAGGACCTCGTAGCCGATCCCCGCGAGAACGAGGTCGAGGTCGTCGAACAGGAGACGCTTCGGGGCGATGATCGGGTGAGTGAACGGGATGGCGAACAGGAGCGCCTTCGCGCCGAGACCGAGGGTGTCCACGTCGGTGAACATCGTCGCGAACATCGGCACGATGGCGAGTCCCGAGAGGGGCAACAGGAGCATCTGGGCGCCCTGCTGGCTGTCGGCGAACACGCCCAGCGCCAGCGCCAGTGCCAGCGCACCGACCAGCGAGAAGAACAGCGAGACGCCGACGAGCGCGTAGTCGAGACCGCCGAGCGTGACGGCCGAGGCGCCCATCGACGTCCCCACGGAGACCTGCGTGAACGCCAGCCCGCCGGTGTAGAGCGCCGTCGCGACGACGCCGACGACGGACCCGCCGACCAGTTTCGCGGCGACGATCTGGCGGCGGCTCACCGGCATCGACAGCAGCGTCTCGAGGGTCTTGTTCTCCTTCTCGCCGGCCATGGAGTTCATCACCATCTGGCCGGAGAAGACGATGGCGAGCATGATTATCACGGGGACGAAGATGAACTGCGAGGTGAACGCCGCCGAGATGGCGCCCGGCGGTGCCGACATCCGCTCGCCCTTGACGTAGGTGGTGTGGCTGCGCTCGATGGGGTCGAGCTGGGCCTCGGTCGCGCCGGTCACCGCGACGGTGACGTTGTGGCTCGCCGCCGAGAGCAGCTCCTCGATCTGTGCCGTCGACGCGATGCCGACGATGCTGACGCTCCGGACCTGCGTGTACAGCTCTACCCGCCCCCGTTGCCCGCCGCGTATCCGCTCGGTGAAGTTCGACGGCACGACGACGACCGCAGACCCACCCTCCGCGGTCGTCTCTTCGAGGGCCGCCGTCGGCGAGGACCCGGCCGAACTGTTCGAGTACACGACGTCCGCGCGCGCCTCGAGCGTCTCAGCGACGACCGCGCCGTACTCGTCGCCGTCGTGATTGACGAGACCGACCCGGGGCTGGTCGCCGAGTTCCTCCTCGATGCCGCCGAGCCCCTGTCCCATCGCGATGAAGATGACCGGGAGCAACAGGATCGGCAGGATGTACCGCGGCCGCAGGAGCTCCCGTGCCTCCTTCCAGAGGAGGCGGGCGAACGGCCTCACTGGACCACCTCCACGAAGACGTCTTCGAGGTTCTCGGCGTCGTACTCGGCCATGAGTTCGTCGGGCGTCCCGACGACGACTATCTCGCCGTCGCTGAGCAGCCCGACCCGGTCACAGAGGTACTCGACCTCGAGCATGTTGTGCGACGAGAGGAGGACGCTGCGCTCGGCGCCGGGGAACTCCTTGATGACCTCCCGGACGAGGCGGGCGTTCTGGACGTCGAGCCCGGAGGTCGGCTCGTCCAGCACGGCGAGTTCCGGGTCGGTCATCAGGGCGCTCCCCAGGAGGAGCTTCCGCGTCATACCCTTGCTGTACTCCTTGGTACTGTCGCCGACGCGCTCGCCGAGGTCGGCTATCTCGACGCCGCGCTCGACCATCGCGTCGCTGTCCCCCTCGTAGAAGTCGGCGACGAACTCGAGGAACTGTCGGCCCGTCATCGCGTCGTAGGCGCCCGCGTCCTCCGGCAGGTACCGGATCGCGCGCCGGACGGCGTCGGGCGCCGACTCGACGTCGTTGCCGGCGACGGCGACGGTCCCGTCGTCCGCGCCGATCAGCGTCGTGATCGTCCGGAGCGTCGTCGTCTTCCCCGCGCCGTTCGGGCCCACCAGCCCGAAGATCTCGTCGCGCTGCACGGAGAACGTCACCCCCTCCAGCGCGCGGACGTCGCCGTACCGCTTGTGCAGGTCGCTGACCTCGACTGCTGGCGCTGACATCTGTCTGTCGGCGCAACCTGCGTCTATCGGGGAGTTGAACGTTCCGGTATCGGACGCCGGTCGGGCCCGCTCGGTCGCCGGGATCCGACAGGAGGCGCCCCCGGTCCCGCGACAGCCGTTTCCCCCGCCGTCCCCGCGACAGCCGTTTCCCCCGCCGTCCCCGCGACAGCCTTTTCCCCCGCCGGCCGCGACTGTCGCCATGACCGACTGGATCGGCGAGGCGTTCACGAGCGACGCCGGCTGGGACCACCTCGAAGCGCTGGTCGACGTCGGCGACCGGATGGCCGGCAGCGAGGGCGAGCGCCGCGGGGCCGAACTGACCCGCGATGCCCTGGCCGACGCCGGCGCCCGGGACGCCCGCGTCGAGGAGTTCGACGTCCGGGGCTGGACCCGGGGGTCGGCGGCGGTGCGGGCCGGCGGCGACGCCCACGAGTGCATCGCGCTGCCACGGAGCCCCGACGGCGAGGCGACCGGCGAACTCGTCGACGTGGGCCACGGCCTCCCCGGGGACTTCGAGCGGGACCTGTCGGGCGCCGTCGTGATGGCCGCCAGCGACGTCCCCGACTGGCACGACCGGTACATCCACCGCCGGGAGAAGTACTACCGCGCCGTCGAGGCGGGCGCGGCGGCGTTCGTCTACCGCAACCACGTCGAGGGGTGTCTCGCCCCGACCGGGAGCGTCGGGACCCCGGAGGAACCGATCGGGGAGATACCGGCGGTGGGCGTCTCGAAGGAGGTCGGAGCGCGCCTCGCGCGCCGGTGGGACGGGGAGACAGTCGGCGTCGACGTGGACGCCGACGTCCACGACGCGACGAGTCGGAACGTCCACGCCGACCTCGGCCCCGACACCGCGGAGGCGGTGCTACTGACGAGCCACGTCGACGCCCACGACATCGCCGAGGGGGCGGGCGACAAC
>JBDGST010000098.1:0-13675 GCA_042217365.1 Haloarculaceae archaeon | reverse complement strand
AGCTCCTCTTTCTTCTCGGCCAGCTTGGCCTTGAGACGACCGATGTGCTGCTCGGTCGACTTGTTGTAGGGAGTCTCGGCGATCTCCTCGCGGAGTTCCTCGATCTCCTCTTCGAGGCCCATCGGGTGAACGTCGGCGAGGGCCACCCAAAAGCGTGTTCTTCCGTCCCGGCACTGCCGCCGGAAAGAGAGGAATGTATCGAGACCACGAGAGGGGGAGGCGTACGGAGGTCTCCAGTGCGGTCACGAGACCCGCGAGCCGGCGAGTTTTCGACACACTAATACGACGAGAGACGCACCCCTCGGGTAATGCCGGACCCGACCCGTCTCCGTGACAGCACGGAAATCCACCTCCCCGCCCCCGCGATCGAAGGGGTCCGCGACGAACTCGAAGAGCGGTTCACGCTGACGATTCTGCGCGACGAGTGTCGGGTCCGGATCATCGGGAGCCCCGTCGAGATCAAGGGCGCGAGCGACTTCCTCGCGCGCAACGGCGTCGCGGTCAACTGACCGCCAGCGGTTCCGACCGGACGCTCGACCGCGGGCTGTTCTACCGTCGCTCCTCGATCAGACGGACCCGGACCTGATCGCGTTCGAGAGGAGCGGTCGCATCACACCGACGAGTGGAGCGCGTTCGTCGTCGGTCCAGACGGCGCTGTGGCGGTCGACCCCCGGCAGGTCGGTCTCGACGTCGGAGCTCACGAGGAGTTCGCTGCCGTCGGCCATCAGGATAGCGCTGATCTCGCCGGCGCGGATCGGGTGCTCCTCCCACCAGGTCCAGGTCTCGACGACCGCCGCGGACGGGGTGGCGTCGGCGACCCGCTCGCGGACCGCTTCCGACGGCGACCCCACGAGCAGGGAGACGCCTCGGTCGGCAGCGTCGGACAGCGCCGACAGGAACTCCTCGGTCAGGAGCCCCTCGACGGCGACGACCACCAGCAACTCGTCGGTCGCGTCGGCGGCCAGGCCGGCGAGTCGGTCGCTGACGGCGTCGTCGCCCTCGACGACCCAGACGCCGGCGCGGTCGTCGCGGGGCTCGGGCGACTGCAACCGGGGGAGCAGTCCGTCGAGCCGGTCGAGCCGGCGGCCGTACTCCCGGCGGAGCGTCTCGACGGCCTCGTGCGGGTCCGGCGCGCGGAACCGCCGGGGCTGGGCGTCCTGGACGTCCGCGAACCCCCGCTCCTGGAGCGACTCGACGCTGTCGTAGACGCGGGCGCGGGGCACGTCGGCGACCTCCGCTATCTCGCGGGCCGTCCCGTGGTCGATCCGGACGAGCGCCACGAAACAGCGGGCCTCGTACTCGGTGAGCCCCAGCGTCTGCAACAGCGACGTCGTCTCGGCTACCAGGTCCGCGTCGGCCGCGTCGGACGCCTCGTCGTTCGACATGTGCGTACTGTGGTTATTCACCGGTGACCGGCATAACGGTGGGTGACTCACCGGTGGGCAGCGTATCGGTGGGTGACTCACCGGTGTTCGGCCCGGCGGCTAGTAGTTCGATTCGTCCCATCGGTCAGGCGACCCGTTCGGCGGCGTCGAGGAGTTCCGTGTACCGGTCCCGGATGGTCACGGCCGAGACGTCCGCGACGTCGGCGACCTCGTGCTGGGTGACGTCGACGTTCGTGAGTCGCCCGGCGGCGTAGACGGCCGCCGCCGCGAGACCGATCGGGTTCTTCCCCGAGTGGACGGCCTGCTCTTTGCCGGCGTCGAGGAGGTCGACTGCCTGGTTCTCGGTCTCCTCGGGCAGGTCGAGCTCCGACGACAGCCGGGGGACGTACTGGGCCGGGTCCGTCGGCTCCATCGCGAGTTCGAGCTCCCGGGCGACGTAGCGGTAGGCCCGGGCGAACTCCGTGCGGTCGACGCGCGAGACCGTCGCCAGTTCGTCCAGCGTCCGGGGCACGTCGGCCTGGCGGGCGCCCGCGTACAGCGCGGCAGTTGCCATCGCCTCGATGGACCGCCCCGGGAGAAGCTCCTCCTCCAGCGCGCGGCGGTAGATGACGCTGGCCGTCTTCCGGGCGTTCTCCGGGACGCCCAGGGCGGAGGCCATGCGGTCGATCTCGCCCAGGGCCTGCTTGAGGTTGCGGTCCTGTGCGCTCTTGGCGCGGAACCGCTCGTCCCAGGTCCGCAGGCGGGACATCTGCTCGCGCTTGCGGGCCGAAAGCGCCTGGCCCTGAGCGTCCCGGTCCTGCCAGTCGATGACCGACGACAGCCCCTTGTCGTGGAGAAGTTCGGTGGTCGGCGATCCGACCCGGCTCTTCTCGGCCCTGTCGCGGCCGTCGAACGACCGCCACTCGGGCCCGCGGTCGACGACGTCCTCCTCGAAAACGACCCCGCATTCCCGACAGACTGTCTCGCCGCGCTTCTCGTCGGTCACGCCCCGGGCGCCACACTCCGGACACCGCGTCCGGTCGCCGCTGGTCGCCTCCGCCTCGCCCGGGTCGGCCCGTTCGTCTCGCTCGATCGGTTGCCCGCTTCTGGTCCGAACGCTCCGTTTGGTGGTCATGGTAGATCTGTCGTCGGCGTCGCGCCGACACGTTGTTCTCTCGGCAATACTGCCTAAGTGGTGAAGACTGATATAAGTAACGTCTAGTTTTTACTGCCGTAGTAACAATATTTGGCGAACGTAGCGACCGGGATGGCAGCCCACCCGGTCCGGCCGAATAGCGGAGCCGGGGCGACACGCAAAACGGAGGCAAACGGAAGCGCACGGGGTCGGCGAACGGGGCGGACGGAAGCGGAGGGTATCGGAAACGGGACCTGTAGTGGCGACAAGCGGCGGCGTGTGCCGGCGACACACGCGGCCCGCGAAAAGCAATTCTTAAACCCGCCGCGGCGGACCCCGTACGTATGGCTGGAACTATCGAAGTGCTCGTCCCCGGCGGGCAGGCCGACCCGGGCCCGCCGCTCGGGCCGGAGCTCGGTCCGACCCCGGTGGACGTGCAGGCGGTCGTCCAGGAGATCAACGACCAGACGGCGGCGTTCAACGGCACCGAGGTGCCGGTCACCGTCGAGTACGAGGACGACGGGTCGTTCTCGATAGAGGTCGGGGTCCCGCCGACGGCCGAACTCGTCAAGGACGAAGCCGGGTTCGACACCGGCAGCGGCGAGCCCCACGAGGAGTTCGTCGCGGACCTTTCCGTCGACCAGGTGAAACAGATCGCCGAACAGAAACACCCGGACCTGCTCTCCTACGACCTCAAGAATGCCGCGAAGGAAGTCGTCGGGACCTGCACCTCGCTCGGCGTGACCATCGAGGGCAACGACCCCCGCGAGTTCAAAGAGCGGATCGACGACGGCGAGTACGACGGGGTGTTTGCCGAGGACGCGTCGGCGTAAGCCGGCGCGACGAGGCAAACGCTCGAAAAGGCGAGCGGAGCGAGTCTTTTCGGTGTCTTCGGGGCGGAAGCCGACGCGTAGCGAGGCTGACGGCGCTTCGCTCTCGCGATAATCGGAGAGTAACGGAGATAAACACGAGAGTACCGCCGATACGGATGCGTGCAGCGTCCGTCTCGGATCCGCCGGTCGAACGCACCGGACGGCCGACGGCGCCCCCCCGAGATCAGCTCTCGGTCCGAGGTTTCGCCCGGGGGCCACCGAGCCTCTGATGGAGGTGCCGTCGACGCCAGGCCGGCCCCTGGTCGGGCCGGTAGAAATATAACCAGACTATACTTTTAATCGGAGTGTTACATTGTCAGGGCTATGGGGGGCGCCTCACCGAGGAATATACTCTGGGTCACTATCGACAGCGTCCGGGCCGACAGGACCACGATGGGGGGGTATGACCGGGACACCACGCCCAACCTCCATCGGATAGCCGACGAGGGAGACGGCGACTGGTTCAACACGTGCATCGCACAGACGCGCTGGACGCCGGCGTCGACGGCCTCGATCCTGACCGGGACGTACCTCTCTACCCACGGCGTCGGTATCGAGTCCCCGGAGGTCAGCAGACTGCCGGAGTCGCTGCGAACGATGCCCGAGATACTGTCCGAACGCGGCTACGAGTCACTCGGCCTCACGAGGAACCAGTACATCTGCTCGGCCACAGGACTCGATCGCGGGTTCGACGAGTTCGCCTTTCCGAAACCGGGGAACCTCCACAGGAGCGTCGGCATCGGCGCTGTGCTCGACTACGCGTTGAACGTCGGGCGCTACGGTCCGGGGCTCTCGCTCACCCGGAGGCGACACAACGTCTCGTCGATGATCACCCACAGAGCAAAACGCTGGGCCAGTTCGACCGCCGACGAGGAGACCCCCGTGTTCCTGTACCTTCACTACAACGAAACCCACTACCCGTACACACCCCCGGATCGATTCCTGAAGCCGTACGCGGACGAGATCGGACAGTCAGTCGACGAAGTTCTCGAGCGGTCGTGGTCAGTCTTCGAAGACGTGTTCGACCTGGTGGCCCACGACCTGCCGCTCGACGGGGCGGACATGGCCGCTATCCAGGCGGCCTACGACGCGGAACTCGCCTATCTCGACAGTCTCGTCGGAGAACTGTTCGACCACGTGCGTGAGAACCTCCCGGGAGAGACGATCCTCGTGGTCACGAGCGACCACGGGGAAACCTTCGGCGAACACGGCTGGCTCGGCCACCACGTTCTCCTGACGGACGAACTCCTTCACGTGCCGATGGTTGTCCACGGCCTCCCGGAAGCAACAGACTCGACGGACGGCTCCGTTCAACACGTCGACTTCACGCGGACGATACTCGAAACGGTCGGAGCCGAGAGCGACCAGTTCGAAGGCGTCGACCTCGCGGAGAGCGAGCGGGAGTACGCCATCGCCCAGCGCGCGTCCCGGGAGGGAGACAGGGAAAAACTCCTCGACCGGAACCCGGCGTTCGACGTCGACCGCTATCGATGGGGGCCGCTCAACTGCATCCACGACGGCCAGTACAAGTACGTCTCCGGGCAAGCCGAAAGCGAACTGTTCGAGCTACCCGACGAGACGACCGACCGGAGCGACGAGTTGCCCGACCTGGCGGCTCAGATGAACGCGGAGCTGACCGAACGGATGCCAACCTTCGCCACCAGGGGTGGCGGGGAACGGGTACAGTTCACCGACGAAATGCAGCGTCGTCTCGAAGACATGGGTTACGTGTGATACGGACCGTTGTAACCATTTTCGATGGGGCTATCGAACACTGGTGGTTTCGCGACTCGAACGAACCGATCTCCTCCGCCACAGCGGTAACGAATTACAACGGTCCGTATGAGTCAGAGGGACACGCAGGGGGCCGGAGTGAGCCGTCCAGTCGCCGTTCATCCCCGCGGGGTCTCGCCTCACGGGGCTCACGGGAGCGAGAACCGGGCGGTCCGCCCCCGGTTCGACGGGCTTAAGTTCCCCATCGGCGTCACATCAGGTGAGACAGGCCTCGCCTGTTTCACTGACCCGTAGGAGCCGCTGGCGTACTACGGAGGTGAACAATGGCAGATCAGGAGATAGAGAACGCAGTAACTCGTGCGCTCGACGAGGCGCCGCCTCGGAACTTCACCGAGACGGTCGACCTCGCGATCAACTTGCGCGACATCGACCTTGACGATCCGTCGAATCGTATCGACCAGGACGTAGTCCTGCCGGAGGGGACCGGCCAGGAGACCCAGATCGTCGTCTTCGCGGAGGGCGAGACCGCCCTGCGCGCCGAGGACGTCGCCGAAGAGGTGCTGGACGGCGACGACCTCGAAGACCTTGGCGACGACGACAACCGGGCGAAAGACCTGGCCGACGAGACCGACTTCTTCCTCGCGGAGGAGTCGATGATGCAGGACATCGGTCGGTACCTGGGGACCGTGCTCGGTCCGCGGGGCAAGATGCCCGACCCCGTCAGCCCCGACGACGACGTGGTCGAGATGGTCCAGCGACTGAAGAACTCGGTCACGCTTCGGAGCGGCGACCGACGCACCTTCCACACCCGGGTCGGCGCCGAGGACATGTCCGCTGAGGAGATCGCCGACAACATCGACGTGATCCTCCGCCGACTCCACGCCGACCTGGAGAAGGGGCCGCTGAACCTCGACGACGTGTACGTGAAGACGACGATGGGCCCCGCCGTGGAGGTGGCCTGACATGAGCGCCGAATCCGAACGCAAGACCGAGACGATCCCGCAGTGGAAACAGGAGGAGGTCGCCGACATCGTCGAGACCATCGAGTCCTACGACAGCGTCGGCGTCGTCGACATCACCGGCATTCCCTCCCGACAGCTTCAGGAGATGCGCCGGGACCTGCACGGGACCGCCGAACTGCGCGTCTCCCGCAACACGCTGGTCGTGCGCGCGCTGGAGGAAGTCGACGAGGGCCTGGAAGACCTGACCGAGTACGTCTCGGGCCAGGTCGGCCTCGTCGGCACGAACGAGAACCCGTTCGGGCTCTTCCAGCAGCTGGAGGCGTCGAAGACGCCGGCGCCGATAAACGCCGGCGAGATCGCGCCCAACGACATCGTGATCCCGGAGGGCGACACCGGAATCGACCCCGGTCCGTTCGTCGGCGACCTGCAGAACGTCGGCGCGAGCGCCCGGATCCAGGAGGGCTCGATCCAGGTGCTCGAGGACTCGACGGTCCTCGAGGCGGGCGGCGAGGTGTCCGCCGACCTGGCGAACGTCCTCGGCGAACTGGGCATCGAGCCCAAGGAGGTCGGGCTGGACCTGCGGGCCGTCTACGCCGACGGCGTGCTCTTCGAGCCCGACGAACTCGAAATCGACGTCGAGGAGTACCGCGCCGACGTCGAGGCGGCGGCCGCCCGCGGTCGCAACCTCTCGGTCAACGCGGTGTACCCGACCGACCGGACCGCGGCCACGCTCCTGCAGACGGCGCGGGGCGACGCGAAGAGCCTCGCACTGCAGGCCTCCATCGAGACTCCGGGGGTCGTCGACGACCTCCTCTCGAAGGCCGACGCGCAGGTGCGGGCTCTCGCCGCACAGGTCGACGACGAGGAGGCCCTCCCCGAGGACCTCCAGGAGGTCGACGCGGAACCCGCCGCGGACGAACAGGCCGACGACCAACCCGAGACCGAGGACGCCGACGACGCCGAAGCCGAAGAACCCGACGCGGAGGGCGACGAGGCCGACGACGATGACGACGACGGCGACGCCGGCGAAGCACTCGGAGCGATGTTCTGAGAACAATGGAATACGTTTACGCAGCACTCATCCTGAACGAGACCGACGCAGAGATCAACGAAGAGAACCTGACTGACGTGCTCGACGCCGCGGGCGTCGACGTGGAGGAGTCCCGCGTCAAGGCGCTCGTCGCGGCGCTCGAAGACGTCGACATCGACGAGGCGGTCGAGCAGGCCGCGGCCGTCCCCGCCTCGACGGGCGGCAGTGCCGGCGGCGAAGTCGAGACCGCCGACGAACCCGACGAGGAAGAGGAAGCCGCCGAGGCCGACGAGGGCGGCGACGAGGAGACCGGTGACGACGACGAAGACGAAGACGCCAGCGGCGAAGGTCTCGGCGAGCTGTTCGGCTGAGACGGTCGCGTCGCGCGTTTTCGGCGATTTTTCGCCCGGCGAGCGACTTCCCCGCCCGAGAGAGGGGCAAGTGACTTCCCCGCCCGAGAGAGGGGCAAGTGACTTCCCCGCCCGAGAGAGGGACGAGCGACACGCGTAGGTTTATCCCGGGTCGGTCGGCCAGTCGGGAGCGATGGACGGGTTCGGTTCGTGCATGGCGGTGCTCTCGGGGCGGCCAGCCGCGACCGTCGCTCCGGGGCGGACGCTGCTGCTCTGTGCCTTCCTCGCGGGCGGGGTCGCGCTCGGGACGGTGAGCGGCCTCACGCCGGGTATCCACGCGAACACGTTCGCGCTCCTGCTCGCGGGGATAGCGCCTGCGGTCCCGGGCCCGCTCGCGTTCGTCGGCGGGGCGATGCTGGCCGCGGGGACCGTCCACACGTTCCTCGACGTCGTGCCGGCGCTGGCGCTGGGCGTGCCGGACCCCGCGATGGCCAGCAGCGCGCTCCCCGGCCACCGGCTCGTGCTGGCGGGGCAGGGTCGGGAGGCGCTCCGGCTGTCGGCGCTGGGGAGCGCGGGCGCCGTCGCGTTCGCGGTCCCCCTCGCCGTCCCCGTGACACGGGTGATGACGAGCGCCTACCCGACCCTCCGTGCGCACCTCCCGTTCGTCCTCGGGGGCGTCGCGCTCGTGCTGGTGCTCACCGAGACGACCCCCCGGGCGAAACTCGGCGGCGCGCTCGCGCTGGGGGCCAGCGGCGCACTGGGCGCCGTCGCGCTCGACCTCCCGACTGGCGGACTGGTCTCGGCGGGGAACACCCTCGCGCCGCTGTTCGCCGGCCTGTTCGGCGCGCCGGTCCTGCTGGACGCGCTGACCGGCGCGGGCGTCCCGGCCCAGGCCGAGCCGACGGTGACGACCTCCCGGCGAGCCGTGGCCGCGCTGGCGCTCGTGGGAACGCTGGCCGGCGCTGCCGTGGGATACCTGCCCGGCGTCTCCTCCGCGGTCGCGGCGACCGTGGCGCTGCTCGCGGTCCCCGGAGCGGGCGCCCGCGGGTTCCTCGTGACGACCAGCGGCGTGAACACCGCCAACTCGGTCTTCGCGCTCTGTGCGCTCGTCGCGCTGGGGACGCCGCGGACGGGCGTGCTCGTCGCTGTCGAGCGGGCGGGCGTCGGCGTGAACCTCCCCGTGATGGTCGCGGGCGTCCTCGTCGGCGCGGCGGCCGGATTCGTCCTCGTGGTCACGGTCGGGGACTGGTACCTCCGGGCGGTCGGCAACCTCGACTACGCCCGGCTCTCGGGGGGCGTCCTCGCACTGCTCGTGGTCGTCGTCGGGGTGCTGGCCGGACCCGTCGGGATCGGCGTCTTCGCCGCGGCTACCGTCGTCGGCCTCGTCCCGGTGCGGTTCGGCGCCCGACGGGCGAACCTGATGGGCGTGTTGCTCGTCCCGCTGGCGGCCGGGCTGTGAGCGGCCTGGCGCGCTCCCCGCCGGTCGCCGACGCTGGGGGGCGCGACGAGGGTTAGATGTACCCCTGACGCCGGAAGTAGAGGGCCATCACGAGCGCGATGGTCGCCATCCCGAGCATGACGGCGGGATAGCCGTAGGCCCAGCCGAGTTCCGGCATGTTGTAGGGGCTGGCCTCGGGGTCGAAGTTCATCCCGTAGACCCCCGCGACGAATGTCAGCGGGATGAAGATGGTCGCGACGACGGTGAGTACCTTCATCATCTCGTTGGTCGACTGCGAGAGCGCGTTGAGGTAGATGTCCCGCGCCCCGACGGCCAGGTCGCGGTAGGTCTCGGTCAGGTCGACCAGTTGCACGAGGTGGTCGTACACGTCCCGGAAGTACTTCTCGGTGGGCTCCCGGACGTGCGCGGGGTCGCCCCGGGCGAGGACGCCAACGGCCTCCCGCGTCGGCCAGGCGAGCTTCCGGAAAGAGAGCAGCTCCCGGCGGACGCTGTTTATCGATTCGAGCGTGTCCCGGTCGGGCGACTCGAGGAGGTCCTCCTCGATGGCCTCGATGTCGTCTTCGATGTCGTCGAGCAGCCCGAAGTACTCGTCGACCACGACGTCGACGACCCGGTAGGCGGTAAAGTCCGGGCCCTGCTGGAGGAGCCGCTCGTCGCCGCGCTGGACGGCCGACCGGACCCGCTCGACGGCGCCGATGTCACCGGTGGCGAACGTGACGAGCCAGTCGTCGCCGACGAACACGCCGACCGGCTCGTCGCGGATCTCCTCCTCGAAGGTGGTCTCGCCGCGCCGGAGCGACGCCGTCTTCACGAAGACCGCCGTGTAGCTGCCGTACTCCTCGACCTTCGGGCGGACGTTGCTGCGGAAGTCCTCGACCGCCAGCGGGTGCAGGTCGAACAGGTCAGCCACCGCCTGGACGGCGTCGGGGTCGGTCCCCGGAACGTGGACCCAGGTCGTCCCCTCGGCCGCCCGCGCCGCCGCCAGGTCGTCGTACTCGGTGACGGTCTCGGCGTCGTAGACGAGCGCCGTCGTCACGGCGACCCCCCCGTCGCAGTGGGTCGGTCGCTCCCGTCCCTCGGGTCGAGCGACCGACCGGTCGCGCCCGGGGAGAGCCCGGCCATCACTGCCACCAGCGAGAACGCCAGCGCCGGGCTGGGATGCCAGACGCCCCGGCCGCGCGCACCGGTCCCGACCGCCGTGACCGCCAGGTCCCCGCTCGTCGTCGGACTCATGGAGCGATGGTCGCTCCCGCGGTCTAAAAAGGGCGGTGCCGGGAGCGAGAGTGGCTCGGACCTCGCGACGGACCTACGTTCGTTTCAGCCCGCCCAGGAGCCTGTCGACGCGATCCCGTTCGTCGAGCAGTTCCGGGTGGACGGCGATAGCGACGACGAGGTCCCCCTCGTGTTCGAACGAGGTGACGTGGACGCGGACGCGCGTCGCCGGCCCGATCCCCGTCGCTTCGGCCCGGAACGCGGAAACCGTCCGCCGCTGGCCGAGGATCCGCACCGAGCGGTTGCCGTCGAAGGTGAGGTTCCGGACGGCGTTGGACACCGAGAAGCGTTCGACCAGTTCCCTCGCGGAGAGGTCCGCGAGGGGGTTGACGCTCTGTCCCGCGACGGACGCGTCGGGACTGCTCAGGACCGCGAACTGCGCCGCGCCGCTCACCGAGGGCGCCGCCCCGCTGCGGTTCGTCGGGACGCCCGTGCCCGCGCTCCCGTTCCCCGTCGTCAGCGACCCGGCCGGGACCGTGCGGTTGTATCGGTACAGCTCGTTCCGGATCGTGACCTGCCGGGTCCCGCCGCCGACGGACGCGTTGAACGTCCGTCCGATCGTCCGGTGTTCGCCCTCCTCGTAGCCCGCGTCCCGGAGGGCCGCGTCCTCGACGACCGTCCCGTTGGCCGCGAAGGCGAGCGGTTCCGACCCCGTGAGGACGCCCAGACACCCCGCGGTCACCGCGACGAGACCCAGCGCGACGACGACCGCGGCGCGTCGGCTCCCGGACATGCGCTACTGGAGGGCCAGGGGAACCGTAAAGGTGCTGCCGACGTCCCCGCCCCGGACTCGGTCGGTCTCCCCGGAGTGTCGACCGCTGACGACAGCCAGTGGCTACTCGAACCGGTAAGTCGGGCCGTCCTCGGCGTCCTGTACCTCGACGCCCAGTTCTCCGAGGCGGGCGCGCAACTCGTCGGCGCGGTCGTAGTTGCCCGCCTCGCGCTCCTCCTGGCGGACGTCGAGGACGAGTTCGACCAGGTCCTCGGCGACCTCCACGTCGCCCCCCGCCGGGTCGCCCAGCGAGAGGCCGAACACGTCGCCGCCGAGTTCCTCGAACGCGTCGACCGCGCGCTTGAGACCGACGAAGTCGAACTCCGCGTGGTCCTCGACGTGCGCGTTGACCGCCGACGCGAGGTCGAGGAGCGCGGCCATCGCCTCCCGCGTGTTGAAGTCGTCGTTCATCGCGGCCTCGAACTCGTCGCGGGCGCGCTCGACGGCGTCCCGGAGGTCGCGGTCGGCGAGTTTGGCGTAGGCGTCGACGCTGTCGCAGGCCTCGGCGGCCCGTTCGTAGCCGCGTTCGAGGCGCTCCCAGCGCTCCTCGGCCTCCGCGAGAGTCGCCTCGGAGAACGTCGGGTCCGCCGAGTACACCGTCGAGAGGAAGAACGTGCGGAGCACGTCGGCGCCGAACTCCTCGATGGCGGCCGCGGCGGTCGTGAAGTTCCCGAGACTGGAGGACATCTTCTCGTCGTCGACCTGGACCATCCCGGTGTGGAGCCAGTACTTCGCGAACTGCTGGCCGGTCGCGGCCTCGCTCTGGGCGACCTCGTTCTCGTTGTGGGGGAAGACCAGGTCCGACCCCGCGACGTGGACGTCGAAGGTCGGCCCGAGGTGGGTCATCGACATCGCGGAGCACTCGATGTGCCAGCCGGGACGCCCCTCGCCCCACGGCGAGTCCCAGGTCAGCGCCCGCTCTGCGGCCTCCTCGGGCGGTGCGGCCGCGAAGTGGCGGTGCTCGTCGATAGCGGCGGGATCGACCCCCCCGGCCTTCCAGAGCGCGAAGTCGGCCGGGTTGCGCTTCTCGGCCTGCTCGCCGGGGTCGCCCTGGGCCTCCAGGTCGTCGACTGCCTGGTTCGAGAGCTTCCCGTAGTCGTCGAAGGCGGTGACGTCGAAGTACACAGACCCGTTGGACTCGTAGGCGTAGCCCGCCTCGACCAGCGACTCGACGAGGTCGACGATCTCCCCGACGTGCTCGGAGACGCGGGGGTAAACGTCCGCCCGCTTGAGGTTGAGGTCCCGCATCACCTCGATGAACTCCGAGACGTAGTGGCGCGCGACCGCCCGCTCGTCCTCCGCGACCTCGCCGATTCGTGCGACTATCTTCTCGTTGACGTCGGTGAAGTTCTCCACGTGTCGCACGTCGTAGCCCAGGTACTCCAGCCAGCGGTGGATGACGTCCGTGTGTGTCCACGTCCGGGCGTGACCGACGTGAGCGGGGTCCGACGTAGTGAGCCCACAGAGGTAGAGGAGAACCTGGTCGTCGGTTACCGGTTCGAACGGCTCGCGCTCCCCCGTCAGCGTGTTGGTCACGTGGAGGCCCATGTACACCGGAGTACGACCCCCAGCGTTTCAATCCGTCGGAACCGTCGGAGGTCTCACCCGCCGACCGCGTCCTCGACCGCCCGGAGCGCTGCCGGACCGTCCCGCCGCTCGACGACGACGACCAGGCTGTCCCCGCCGACGGCCGCTGCCTCTACACGTATGTCGGCGGTCGCCAGGCGACCCAGCGCGCGCCGTAACGAGTCGGCGCCCGGCGACCCCGTCGCGACCAGCGCCGTCAGCGACCCGGCGTCGGGGGCCAGTTCGAGGTCGCCGACGACCAGCAGCGGATCCGTCGACTCGTCGTCCGGAACCCCGAGGCCACTGCGCATCGACACGGCGCTGCCCGGCGCGGGCGGGTCGTAGTCGGGCAGATCCGCACCGTAGCGTCGGAGTGCCGCGACGACAGCGTCTTCCCGAGACCCGCCAGGGCGGTCGCTGGTGCCGTCGCCACGTCCGCCGTCCCCCACGTCGAGAAAGCGCGCCGCCGCGGTGTAGTTGACGACGCCCGCGCGGAGCGCGTCGTAGAGGAACGGGTGTCTGCGGACTGCCTCGCGGGTGTCGGCAGCGAGCGTCACGGTCGCGGCCACGTCCGAGCCGACGATAAATCGCACGGACTCCGGCGGCGGTCCCGACGAAGGCCCTAAGGTCGGCTCCCCCTAAACCGGGGGTATGCAAGCGCTCGTCATCGTCGCTCACGGGTCACACCTCAACGCGGGGTCGAGCGCGCCGACGTTCGAGCACGCGGACACGGTCCGCGCGACCGGCGCGTTCGACGAGGTCCGCGAGGGGTTCTGGAAGGAGGAACCCTCGTTCCGGGAGGTCCTCCGGACCGTCGAGAGCGAGGAGGTGTACGTCGTCCCGCTGTTCGTCTCCGAGGGGTACTTCACCGAGCAGGTCATCCCGCGGGAGCTGCGCCTGGAGGGGTGGGACCCGGAGCAGTGGGACTCGGACGGTACCGGCGCGACCCACACCACCCTGGAGGCGACGGACGTCGACAAGACGGTCCACTACTGCGGGCCGGCCGGCACCCACGACGCGATGAGCGACGTAATCGTCCGGCGCGCCGAGTCGGTCACGGGCGACCCGGACGTCGGCGACGGGTTCGGCCTCGCCGTGGTCGGGCACGGCACCGAGCGCAACGAGAACTCCGCGAAGGCCATCGAGTACCACGCCGACC
>JBDGST010000016.1:0-13947 GCA_042217365.1 Haloarculaceae archaeon | reverse complement strand
AGTACCGACTGTGACATATTCCCACTGCCCCCGGGAAACGACAACGATCGATCACACTCGCGACGCGACGTCACTCGGGCGCGAACAGACAGCACCCGCCGTTCTCGGCGAGTTCGACCGCGAGCGCGTCGTCAGGCCCGACGACGACGGACTCGCGGACGAGCGACGACCCGTCGGGGCCGTCGCGGACGAGCGTCGCTTCCCGCTCGTCGTCGAGGACCGGAAGCGTCAGGCCGAGCCTCCGGGCCGGGCCGGCGGTGATAGCGCCGACGAACCAGTCGCCGTCGCGGCGGCGGGCGACGGTCGCCTCGCTGCCGGGCCAGCCGCCGAGGACGCGCGTCTCGTCCCAGGCCGCCGGGACGCGTTCGAGGAACCACTCGGCCGCCGGGCGCGCGGCGTAGGCCTCCCGACTGTCCGCGAAGTGCTGGAGGCCCGACTCGAAGACGACCGACAGCGCGAGTTCGTGCCCGTCCGAGGTGGCGCGGTTGTCCGCCGAGAACGTCACCGGCGTGTAGTCCATCGGGCCGACGACGTTGCGCGTGAACGCGAGGACGACGTTGTGTTTCGGCGGGAGCCCCTTCACGGGGTAGTGCTCGGCGCCCATGACGCCCTCGTAGGTCATCACGTGGGGCCAGCGGGCGGACAGGCCGGTGGGCACGACCGCCCCGTGGAAGTTGACCATCAGGTCGCGCTCGGCGGCCGCCGCGCCGACCTCGTCGTAGAACTGGAGGCGCCCCTGGTCGTCGGCGTCCATGAAATCGACCTTGACCCCGTCGACGCCCCACGCCGCCCACCGGTCGAGGCGCCGCGCGCGCTCGTCGGCGCGGTGGAGGTCCGTCCAGTGGGTCCACAGGAACACCCCGACGCCGCGCTCGTGGGCGTAGGTCACCAGGTCCGGCACGTCGTCGGCGTCCCAGCCCAGGTCGACGAGGACGTGCTCCCACCCGCGGTCGGCGGCGTAGTCGACGTACTCGCGCTGGACGGCTGGGTCGGCCGGACTCGACGTGTCCGACCACCACGACCAGGCGACCCGCCCCGGCTCGATCCAGTCGGCGTCGGGGTCGACGCGCGCGCCGCCGGGTCCCGGGACAGCCGGCGCATCCTCCCCGCCGTCGACGGGCCCCGGCGCCCCCACGAGTTGCTGGACGAGCGACGAGGAGCCGACCGTCGGGAGGTCGCCGACGACGGCGACCCGCCAGGGCGTGGCGGTCGGACAGGCCGCGTTGACGGTCGCCCGCGGCATCCGGTACTCGAACAGCGTCGACGCCTCGTCCGTCGCGAGCCGCGAGGCGGCGTAGTCGCCGTCGACGCCGGCCTCCGCGAGCAGGACCCAGTCCCCGCCGGCGCGGAAGAGCCCGGGCGTCGAGAACTCGCCGGCCGCCCGGTGGGCCGAGTAGTGGCGGCCGACCGACTCGTGGTCGACCGCGTAGTCGAACAGCCAGCCGACGGCGTCGGCCGGCAGGCGGAACCCGCTGTCGTCGGCGCCGAACTCCGGCCGGCTCCCGAACAGGCTGAGCGTCCCGTCGCCGCCGACGCGGTAGCGGTACGCGGCGCCGTCGGCCGTCACCCGCACCTCGAACGCGAGGGGGCGCCCGTCGTCGGCCTCGAAGGAAAACGTCGCCGCCCGCCCCCGGTGATCGTGGACGCGGCGCTTGCCGTGGGCCGTCCGGACGGTCTCGTCCAGCGCGACGGTCTCGCAGCCGACGAACTCGTAGTCCGCCGGGAACTCCCCGCCGGGCGTCGAGACGCCGACGGGCGACGGCGCGACGACCGTCCGCCCGTCGCGCTCGACGGTGAACGCCCGGTCGGGCATGGAGAAATCGATCGACGCTGCGAGGCCTGCCTCCTCGTACTCGACGGCGTGCATGGAACTGCCGTTCGCCCGGCCCCGCCCTCAACGTAGCGGTCGACGGACGATCCCTCGAATGCTACCGCCCGAACAGCACGTCGGCCTGCCCGCTCTGGAACGCTACCCGCCGACCAGCACGTCGACCAGATGCGCCTCGAACGCGTCGCGGTCGGTCCAGTCGAGCGCGACCCGCGCCTCGAACGCGCCGTCGGAATCGGGGACGGTGAACCCGTCGTCGGTCACGTCGAACCGCAGGCGCTCGGTCTCGACCAGCGACTCGTCGCGCGCGAGGTAGACGGCGACCGTGTCGAACAGCGTCGACGAGCGCCTGGTGAAATCGCCGTAGTCCATCCAGTCGACCCGGGTCGCGAACACGCAGTTGTTCTCGACGACGCCCCGGACGAGCGGGTCGTCGGTGGCCGACCAGACCGCGTGGTAGCGCTCGCCGGACAGTGTCACCCGCCCGCAGGTGTCGAGCGGCGTCAGGAGGACGTCCCGCCAGGGCGCCCCGAGGACGGTCCGCAGGGCGGCCGGGTCGACCCGGACGTTCGTCTCGGCGTCGGGGTCGCCGCCGCCGTACCCGCGGTAGAAACTGCCGTGCATCCCGACGAACCGGCAGTCCTCGGCGAACCCGGGGTTGCGCTCGACGGCCGCCGCGAGGGTCGGCGTCGGCGCCACCGAGACGACGGTGACCGGATCCTCGGCCCCCTCGACCACGTCCAGCAACGCGCCGACCCCGTCCTCGCGGATCTCGCCGGGGTACCCGTCGAGGTCGTAGTCGTCGACCCACGGGTCCTGGTTGCGCCCCGTCGCGTCGGTCCCGCCGTCGCCCGCGCCCAGTCCGACCGGCACGTCGGTCCGGTCGGCCCGTTCGAGGAGTTTCGCGGCGACGCTCGCCCGGTAAGTCGGGTCGCCCGTCTCGGTCAGCACCAGTCGAAGGTCCAGCCCCGGCGTCCGCAGCAACTGCGCCAGCGCCCACGTGTCGTCGACGTCGTCCCCGATGTCGGTCGCGTACACGACCGGCGTCGGGCCGGTGCTCTCACCGCCCGCACCCGCGTCCGTCCCGGGAGCTTCGCTCATGGGTCACCCACCGGACCGGGAGGCGTCTGAATCTTCGGGTCCCGCCGGTCGCTTGCCGCGTTACCACTGGGAACGACGACGGTCAGCGCGCGACTGGCCTCACGCGAAAAATGACGGAGTGGGGTGTCAGGGCCGTACGCCGACGGTCGGCGGCCCGCTCACTCGAATTCCTTCCGGAAGCTCAGGAACTCGGCGCGGTGCGCCTGTTCGTCGGCCAGTAGTTCCGTGGCGAGGTCCTCGGTGACGGGGTCGTCGGCCGCCTCGGCGGCCTCGATGAGCGCCTCGTAGGTATCGATGGCGTCCTCTTCGGCCTCGATGACGCCCTCGATGACCGACAGGACGTCGCTCCCGTCGGCCGGTGGCTGGAGGCTGTCCTGGTTGACCTCGAAGTCAGCCGAGGCCGGCGGCACCTCGCCGTAGAAGCGCAGCCGATAGCCCAGCTCCTCGGCGTGGCCGAGTTCCTCCTCGACGTCCTCCATGAGGGACTCCGCCACCATCTCGCCCCGGACCGTCTCCAGGTAGATCCCGTTGGCGAGGTAGTTCATCGCGGTCTCCACTTCGTCCAGGTACGCCTGCCGTAGCAACTCGACAATGTCCGATGCCATGCGAGCGAACGATCGGACACCACACCTAAAAGGATCGGGGGGACTCCCGGGCTCCGGGAACGAATTCTTCCCGATCTATCCTGTAGCAACGCTCTCGCGGGCGGATCGCCGAGTGAACGAACCGGAGGGTCCGCAACCCGCACCCGGTCGCCCGCGTGTCGCAACCCTTATGTGCAACTCTGTGCGTTAGTGAACAGTAATGGGTACTAGTGAAGAGATAGCACCGGAAGTCCGGTCGATCCTCGACGCGGCGCGCGAGCGGGCGGACGAGCGCCGAGCCGGGGGAGCCGGCGGACGCGTCTCGGTGGACCCGCGGTCGCTGCCGGAGGCGTTCGCGGCCGCCGAGGCCGACGGTCGGGTGCCCCTGATAGCCGAGGTCAAGCCGACCAGCCCGACGACCCCCGGGCGGCGGGACGACGACCCGGTCGAGCTGGCCCGGGAGATGGTCGAGGGCGGCGCGGCCGCGCTGTCGGTGCTGACCGAACCGGAGCACTTCGGCGGGTCGACCGAGACGCTCGAACGCGTCCGCGCGGCAGTCGACGTGCCGGTCCTGCGCAAGGACTTCGTCGTGCGCGAGGCGCAACTCGACGCCGTCGAGGCCGACGCCGTCCTGCTCATCGTCCGCTTCCTCGACGAACCGGGGACCGACGACCTGGCGGACCTGCTGGCGGCGGCGCGCGACCGGGGGTTCCAGGTGCTCGTCGAAGCCCACACCCGCGAGGAAGCCCGGCGCGCGCTCGACGCCGGCGCGACCACCGTCGGCGTGAACAACCGCGACCTGGCGCAACTGGACGTCGACCTGGGCACGTTCGAGGCGGTGGCGCCGGCGATCCGGGGGGCGGACGGCGACGCCGCCCCCGACGGGGCCGGCGACGGAGCGGCCGACGACGATGGGAGCGGCGACGTCACCCTCGTCGCGGAGAGCGGTATCGAAACGACGGACGACGCGGCGCGGATGCGCGCGGCGGGAGCGGACGCCCTCCTGGTGGGGTCCGCGATCATGGACGTCAGCGGGAGCGGGACGACCGGCGGCCACGGCGACGTTCGCGAGAACACCCGCCGCCTGGCGACGGCGGCGACCGACACACGGACGGAGACACAATGAGCACGGACGACCCGAAGTTCGGAGAGTACGGCGGACAGTACGTGCCGGAGTCGCTGATGCCGGCCATCGAAGAACTGACCGAGGCCTACGAGCGGTACGTCCTGAAGAACGAGGACGGCTTCGTGGACGAGTTCCGCGAGCGACTGCGGGACTTCGGCGGGCGGCCGACCCCGCTGCAGTACGCCGAGTCCCTGTCGGCGCGGTACGACGCCGACGTCTACCTCAAGCGCGAGGACCTCCTCCACGGCGGCGCCCACAAACTCAACAACGCCCTCGGGCAGGTCCTGCTCGCGAAGTACATGGGCAAAGAGCGGATCGTTGCCGAGACGGGAGCCGGGCAGCACGGCACCGCGACGGCGATGGCCGCCGCACACCTTGACATGCCCTGCGAAGTGTACATGGGCGAGACCGACATCCGGCGCCAGCGCCCCAACGTCTTCCGGATGAAGATAAACGGCGCCGAGGTCAACCCGGTGACGACGGGCCGGGGCACGTTGAAGGAGGCCATCTCCGAGACGATGCGCGACTGGGCGACCACCGTGGAGAACACCCACTACGTCATCGGGAGCGTCGTCGGCCCGCACCCCTTCCCTGCGATGGTCCGGGACTTCCAGGCCGTCATCAGCGAGGAGGCCCGCGAGCAGATACTGGAGAAGGAGGGCCGACTCCCCGACGCGGTGCTCGCCTGCGCCGGCGGCGGGTCGAACACGATGGGCTCGTTCCACCACTTCGTCGACGACGAGGGGGCGGAACGCGGTTCAGCGGGACAGTCGAGCGGGCAGGGCCCGCGAGACCGGGTCGACCTCTACGCCGTCGAGGCGGGCGGGTCGTCGCTCGACGTCGACGAGGAGGAGGGCGTCGCGCCCAACTCCGCGTCGCTGTCGACCGGCGAGGAGGGCGTGCTCCACGGCGCCCGGACGAAAGTGCTCCAGGACGCCCACGGCCAGATCATGGAGTCTCACAGCGTCTCCGCGGGCCTCGACTACGCGGGCGTCGGACCGGAGCTCGCCCGGCTCGTCGACGAGGGGCGCGTCGAGGCCGTCAACGTCGGCGACGACGCGGCGCTCGAAGCCTTCCACCGCCTCTCGCAGGACGAGGGGATCATCCCGGCCCTGGAGACGGCCCACGCGTTCGGGTACCTCGAACGGGTGGCGGGCCCCGCCGCGGACGGCCGAGCGGCGGAGCCCCGAGACGAGCGCGGGAACGACCTCGGCGACCTCGTCGTCGTGAACGTCTCGGGGCGTGGCGACAAGGACCTCGAAACGGTCCTCGAAGAGACCGAGAAGCGCGATCTCGACGTCGCGCCGGACATGTCGGTGCTACGCGAGGCGAGCAAAGCGGGGGGGATCTGAATGGGGCTCGAACGCGTCTTCGCGGACGAACCGGCCTTCGTCCCCTACGTCGCGGCGGGCGACCCCTCCTACGAGGCCTCGAAAGCGTACGTCGAGGCGCTGGAGCGGGGCGGCGCCGACGTGATCGAACTCGGCCTGCCGTTCTCCGAGCCGATCGCCGAGGGGCCGACCATCCAGAGCGCGGTCGTCCGCGCGCTGGAGGCGGGGATGACGCCCGAGCGGTACTTCGAGTTCGTCGCCGACCTCGACGTCGAGGTCCCGCTGGTCTGTATGACCTACTACAACCTCGTCCACCGGTACACGCACCCGGAGACGGGCGAGCAGGGCCCCCGGGCGTTCGCCGCCCGCGCCGCCGAGGTCGGGGTCGAGGGGTTCGTCGTCGTCGACCTGCCCGCGGAGGAGGCCGACCCGCTCCGGGCGGCCTGCGACGAGTTCGGGCAGGACCTCGTGTTCATCGTCGCGCCGACGACGCGGGGCGACCGGCTCGACCGCATGGGCGAACTCGTCTCGGGGTACGTCTACGTGCAGGCCCGCCTGGGCGTCACCGGGGCGCGCGACGACGTCTCCGACCAGACCGAGGCCTCGCTCGACCGCGTCGCCGACTGGGACGTGCCCAAGGCCGTCGGCTTCGGCATCAAGACCGGCGAACACGCCGAGCGGATCGTCGCCGCGGGCGCCGACGGGGTCATCGTCGGCTCGGCCCTGGTCGACGTCATCGCCGAGGGCCACGAGGCCGGCGACCCGACGGAAGCGGTCGCCGAACGACTGGAAACGAAAGCGCGCGAACTCAAGGAGGGCGCCGTCGCCGGCGCAGCGGCGCGCACCGGCGTCGAGCGACAGTAGCGCGCCCGGCGCGGTCGAGTCGCCCGACCCCTCACGTCGGTCGCAGCGGGGTCGGCCGCAACCGGAACACAAATGAAGGTACTTGCCACACTGTCACACACATGAACGCAGGGAAACGCGCACGTCTCGGTCGCATCGGGACACGCGGCCGCCACCTGATCGTCCCGATGGACCACGGCATCACGATGGGGGCCGTCGAGGGCCTCGTGGACCTGGAATCGACAGTCGACGCCGTCACGGCCGGCGGCGCCGACGCAGTACTCACGCAGCGGGGGGTCGCCGACCGCGTCCACCCGAACCGGAACGGCGCGGGCTACATCGTCCACCTCAACGGATCGACGACCATCGGCCCGGACGAGCGGGACAAGCGACAGACTGCGACCGTCGAGGACGCCATCCGTGCCGGGGCCGACGCCGTCTCCTTTCACATCAACGTCGGCAGCGAGCACGAACCCGACCAGATAACGGAACTCTCGGAGGTCACGAGCGAGGCCGACCGCTACGGTCTCCCGGCCCTGGCGATGGCCTACGCCCGCGGCCACGACGTCAGCGAGGACGATCCCGCGGCCTTCGCCGAGGACCTGGGACACGCCGTCCGCCTCGCGGAGGAGCTCGACGCCGACGTCGTCAAGACCGCCTACAGCGGGTCCGCGGACACGTTCCAGCGGGTCGTCGAGTCGACCGCCCTCCCGGTCGTCATCGCCGGCGGGTCGAAAGGCACCGACCGCGAGACGCTCTCGATGGTCCGGGGCGCGATGGACGCCGGTGCCGACGGCGTCTCGATGGGGCGCTCCATCTTCCAGCACGACGACCCCGAAGCGATCACCCGCGCCGTCTCCGCCGTCGTCCACGACGACGCCGGCGCCGACGAGGCCGCCGAGCGCGCCGACCTCGCCGCCGAGGTCTGATACGGACCGTTGTAATTCGTTACCGCTATAGCGGAGGAGATCGGTTCGTGCGGGTCGCGAACCCACCAGTGTTCGATAGCCCTGTCGAAAATGGTTACAACGGTCCGTATGAACCGGGTCGAGGAACTCCTGGCGGAGCGCGGTCCTCGCTTCTCGACGACGGGCTCTCACCCGAGCAGCCTGTCGGCCGCGTACAGCCCGGCGAGCGCGACCAGCCCGCCACAGACGAACGCGGCCGCCGCGACCAGCGGGTCGGCGCCGGCAGCCGCGGTCGTCACTCCGCTCGGCTCTGCCTGACTGGCGGTCGCGCTCACTTCGCCGCCGGTCGTGTTGACCGTGAGACTCGCGTTCGTCCCGGTGTAGACGGTTTCGTTCACGCCCCCCGCGGTCGGCGTCCCCGTGCCGGTGTCGGTTCCGGGCCCGCCCCACCGGTCGGCCGCGAGCGCGACCGCGACGGCCCCGACCGCGAGGACCCCCAGCGCGCCCACGAGCCGCTCGACCAGTCGCCCGAGCGACCGGCCCGGGTCCTCGCCCGCGAACAGGACGAGCGCCTCGTCGGCCGGCGCGTACACGTCCATCTCCGTCCCGCTCTCGGAGTACCAGGTGTCGACGACGGTGACGAGCCCGGCGGCCTCCAGTTTCGTCAGGTGGTACTGGACGTTCTGGACGGTCGTGTCGACAGCCTCAGCGAGTTCCGACGCCGGCCGGGGCTCGTCGTGGAGTTCGAGCAGGAGGGTCCTGGCGGTCGCCGAGCCGAGCGCGTCGAACACCTCGTCGGCGACGTCCTCGTCCAGGTCCACGAGCCTGGGCTCGCGCTCGCCCAGGTCCGGCGTCGAGCGGAACGGGAACAGCTTGCTCATCGGGGACCCTCCGGCATTACCGGCCCATTGGGTCGCCCCCCTCAAGAGTCCACCCGCCGCGTAAACGGGCGTTTTAGTCCGGCGCGGATTCAGGTGGCCGTCCCCCGACGGTGAACGCATGAACCGGATCGGAACGGGCGCGCTGACAGTAATCGCGCTCGCAGCCGCCGCCGGCTGTCTCACCGGTGTCGGACCGGGAACGGCCGGCCCCGCCGAGGCGGCGGGGACACCGACGGTCGCGCTCGACGGCAGCGGTTCGACGGCCGGTACCGGGACGGCTCCGGCGACGGCCGAGAAACCGACGACCGGTGACGTCGGCGGCCCGACGGCGGCACCCGCGTCCGTCGGGACAATGACGGCGCTGCCCGGTACGCCCGCGGGGCCGCCGACCTGCACCGGTAACGAGACCCGGTCGGGCTTCGACCTCCCGTCGAACCTCCCCTCGCGAGCGGGCGGCTTCGCGCTCACGGCGAGCGCGGGAGCCGTCAGCCGCGGGGAACCCGTCGCGTTCGCACTGACGAACGTCGCCGGAGAGCGCCGGTACTCCCCGACGGCCGCCCACTACGCCGTCCAGCGTCGGACCGACGACGGCTGGGAGACGGTCACCGCGTTCCGCAGCGGGCGCCACGGCTTCAACGCGACGGCCGTCCTCCACGAACCCGGGAGCGGCTTCGAGTGGACGTTCCGGGCGAGCGCGGCCGGGTTCAGCACCGGTAAGTTCGTCGTCTGTGAGCGACTCACCCCCGGAGAGTACCGTTTCGTCTTCGCGGTGCAGGACCCGGTCGCGGTGCGGTTCGAGATCCGGGAGTGAGACTGCCGGCTGTACGCCCGGATCATTGGCCGAGGAGGCTGTTACAGGACTGTTACGAACACTCTTTGGCAAGACCTGACAGTTCCAGTCAGTCTGCAAGCGCCCGATGAGTGGCAACGTCGGCCCAGATGAGGCCGCTCCCCGGCCTCACTGGGCCTCGGGGGTCGGTATTACGACCACATTGAGGATCCACTGACAAGATTTCGTTTCTCAGTCGTGTTGAGCGAGTCCCGCTACTCTCGTCAGATCCACATGGACCTCTCTGAGGCTCTCAATCGGTCCGAGTAAGAACAATTTTGAGATTATTTGTCATAATTTTTATGAATGTCAGACATTACCCGCCAGAGTACAAATAAACATCGACCGCCTTCGGCGAGAGCCGGGCACAGGCACGCCTGCCGGAAATTAAAATAAAATATTTCATAGGTCCGGGTGCGAGAATTGAACCCGCCTCTCAGCCTCCACAAGGCTGAAGGATAGCCACTACCCCAACCCGGACACGCGTCATGTTGGGCGTTCAAGGATAGCTGAGTACGACTGAAATACGTTACGAATCGACGGTCGCGGTCAGACGGGGCCGGCGGCCCCCGGCGGGACGGGTCGGTCAGCAGACACGAACCGACTGACATCCCGGCCGTTTTTGGGTACCGGGCGTCTCTGTCGTCGTGAGGGCACGTAGCTCAGTCCGGACCAGAGCGTCGGACTTCTATCCCCGCCCGTGCTCGGACGGGGGAAGACATCCGACGGCCGTGGGTTCAAATCCCACCGTGCCCGTCCACTTTTTACAACCGGGGGTGTCCTCGTTCGCTGCGCTCACTGCGGGCACCCCCGGTTCCAAAAACGTGGGGAAAAACGACCTTCACGCTCGCTCCGCTCGCGCGAAGTGAACCGCCTCGCTTCGCTCGGCGGATGGCCGAGATCCCCGAACGCGACGAACAGCCCTTCACACGGACCGCAACGATTTGCCGGCGCGACCGCACGAATGCACGCGGTCGATCCGGTACTAACTGACAGCGATCCGTATCAGTCGAACCCGTAGCGCTCGTGCGCCTCGTCGATATGGACGATCTCGATCACGCGGACTTCCTCGTCCGCTTCGAGAACGTCGTAGAACGCGGTGTGGGTCCGACCGATGTGCAGCCGATATAGCTCCTCCCCGTCGACTACCAGTTTCTCCTTGTCTCCGGTCCCGGAGTCCGGCCTCGGATAGGGGTCGTCGGTCAGTTTCCGGAGGTTGTCCTTCACGATCCGGACGCTCTTCTCGTCGAGCGCGGCGACGTACTCGCGGGCCTCCTCCGCGAGGAGGACCTCATAGCTCATCGAGCGACGTCAGTTCCTCGCTGTCCGCTTCGCGGACCTCCCTCGCTCGCTCGGCGAGTCGTCGGCGCTGGTGTTCCTGGATTAGTTCCCCCAGCAGGTCGTCGTACGTCTCGCCCGCCTCCTTCAGTTCGTTCAGTTCCCTCCACCGTTCCTCCGTGACCGGAATGCGCTTACTGGCGTTGGACATGCGTACCGACTCCGTGATCAGTCCTTACAACCCTTACAATCAAAAAGCTTTGCCGGACGAACCACGTTCGGCGCTCCGGGAGTCGCACATCTGCTGAGGACCAGACCCAACCGTGCCCGTCCACTTTTTACAACCGGGGGTGTCCTCGTTCGCTGCGCTCACTGCGGGCACCCCCGGTTCCAAAAACGTGGGGAAAAACGACCTTCACGCTCGCTCCGCTCGCGTGAAGTGAACCGCCTCGCTTCGCTCGGCGGACAGAACGGCGCGACCTGGCCGAAGAGGAACGCCTCTCACGGCAGGTCGGCAAGACGGGAATCGATCCCGTGACAACGGGGTAGCCATCCCGATACCGCGCTCATGTGTCGAATCAAGTACGGGAACCCGCGTTCGAAGTCAGGGATCCGCGAACTCCAGTTCCGTGTGAGAGTAGCTGTACGTCGGTATCCCCTCGTTCTCACAGTGTTCGCCAAGAGAGGCCGGCGCCACCTCGTTTCCGAGGTGACTCTCGAACGTGACAGTCACCTCCTCGCCGCACTCGACGACGACCGCCGTATCCGGATCGTCGTGTGACGATTTGATGACGTAATCACCGACGGTGTACGGATTTTCGGCGAATTTCAGATTCTCGTGCTTGTAGGTGTAGAGGCTGACGTCCTGGTCGTCACAGTACGAGGAAAGCAACGCGTCGTGAAACTCCCGCCAGTTCGCTGGTCCCTCGTCGAGCGAACTCGGGAAGGCGACTCGAACGGCCTCCCCGTCCAGTTCCTGCCCGTACAGTTCGATCTTCGTCTCCGGCGGTAGCACCTCGACGACGACCCCGACGGACGGATCGGCTTCGCCCCTCTTTTCCACCCGGTCCCCCGGCGAGAACGGATTCTCCGGCTTCTGGTTCATGTTCGCCGTGTTCGGCCCGAGGTCCTGGAGGTCGTTCATCGGCCGCGTCGCCAGGTGTTTCAGCTTCTCTGGCTCGTCGCCCGAAAACTCCGCCTGCGTCCGGACTTTCGACTCCAGCGTCTCGACGCGTTCCCATCCCAGAAGGATCAACGAGTCCTCCTTGTCCCGGTGCCACGCCATCACGATGATGTCGTCGTCCGAGTCGTTCTCGACGAGTTCCTCCGGGAGGAACGCCGAGATGTCCCGCGAGGTCTTCACGTCGACCTCGTAGTCGAACACCAGGAAGTCGTGTCCGCAGTAGCTCTCGGGGTTACACCGCCGGATCGCGTCCTCGTTCTCCCACTCCCACATCTCGGTCGGTAGGTACTCCCGGCAGAACTGCTCGAACGCCAGTTCCCCCAGATTGCCCACGCGCTTGGCGTCCACGTCGCCGTCCCCCTGCCGCTCCGCCTGGTAGTCCGCTCGCGTCCTGTCGATCTCGTCGGGCGTGAACTGGTACACGGGACACAACGCTCATCGAAACGACAAGTAAATTACTACGAGAACGAAGATATCTAACAACACACCCGATTTCCGAACCCCGGTCCGGTCGATTCCACCGTCGTTTTCGTCGTCGTCCTCCGCGACCCCGGCCGCGAAGCGTGGACTCCGCCCCGGTCGGCGAACGCCCCGGTCGAACATCGCCGGGGGAACCCGGCGTCCCCCGACCCCGTTCCCGGGAACCGCCACCGGACGAAATGCGACAGAACCGCGCGGCGACACATATCGCCCTCCGCCCGATCGATAGTGCAGTTATTTGAGTTTGAATTGCCGATAAAGTATATTTCGCCAGATATATTTCTTCAGGAGTAATCGACAGGGGCATGGAGAGTAACGTGCTCGTTCCGCTGGACGACTCGCCGCAGTCGTGGGACGCCCTGGACTACGCGCTCGCGGAGTTCCCCGACGCGGAGATCCACGTGTTGCACGTCGTCGATCCCGTCAGTTCGGTCCTGTCGGGGACGCCGCTCGGGACGGCCGACGCCCGGTCCCGGGCCGAGGAGCGAGCGGAGAACGTCGTCGAAGAGGCGCGGGAGGCCGCCGACGCGGTCGGCGTCTCGCTGACGGCGGCGATAGAGACGGGGCGGCCGGCCCGCGAGATCGTCGCGTTCGCGAGCGAGCACCCGATCGACCACATCGTCATGGGGAGCCACGGCCGGGACCGCGTCGCCCGGGTCCTGCTGGGGAGCGTGACCGAGACGGTCGTCCGGCGGGCCGACGTGCCGGTGACGGTCGTCCGGTGATGCTCGGAAACGTCCGGACGTTGGCCCAGCGGGGACAGTCGGGGTCGGCGGTCCGTCCGGTCGGCGAGGCGCCCGCTCAGACGTGCTCTCGCGGCATGAGGGCGGCGAAGGGCTGCTCGTCCAGCCACTCGGCGAGCCGGACGAGCTGGTCGCTCGCGGCCTCGAACAGCTGCTCGCCCTTCTCGCGAGTCGCGTCGGTCTGGTCGCCCAGCACGCCGTTCTCCGTGTTGTCGACGGCGTCGTAGAAAGTGCGCGCGCCGTGTTTGCGGGTCCCGTCGTAGGCCTCGACGTCCGCGATGCCGCCGTCGCGGGCGTCGGCGAGGCGGTCCTCGCGCACCAGGTCCTCGTCGATGTGGAGCATCATCGCCGTCTCCTTGGGCCCCCCGTGGGGGCCGTTACGGTCGAAGAGGTCGTCGACCAGGTCGGGGATGCTCTCGTTCCACATCCACTCGAGGGCGTACGCCGCCTCGTCGTCGCGGAGGCGGCGCCCGACCTCGCGGAGGTGCTGGACGTTCCCGCCGTGGGCGTTGACGTAGATCACGCGGTCGACCCCGTGGTAGGTGAGGTTGCGCGTCAGCGACTCGACGTAGTCGCGGAACACGCCGGGCTCGACCCACATCGTGCCGTGGAACTGGCGGTGGTGGGGACTGACGCCGACGTCGATCGTCGGAGTGCAGAGGTAGCCCGTCCGCTCGGCCGCCTCGCGGGCCAGCGCCTGTGCGATGCGGTGGTCGGTCGACTCCGGCAGGTGGGGCCCGTGCTGTTCGGTCGAGCCGACGGGCACGAGCGCCAGCGACTCGTCGGCGAAGTACTCGCCCAGTTCCGGCCAGGTCCGGTCTCCGAGGTACAT
>JBDGST010000170.1:0-13963 GCA_042217365.1 Haloarculaceae archaeon | reverse complement strand
GCTGCCGAAGTTCAACGAGGACGCCTACCGCGTCGGCGGCGGCGAGCACGAGGCCGACGACGACGACGACCTCTGGCTGTGCCCGACGGCGGAGGTCCCGGTGACGAACATGTACCGCGACGAAATCCTGCTCGACGACGACCTCCCCATCAAGCACCAGGCCTACACGCCGAACTTCCGGCGGGAGGCGGGCGAACACGGCACCGAGACGCGCGGAATGGTCCGCGTCCACCAGTTCGACAAGGTCGAACTCGTCAACTTCGTCCGCCCCGAGGACAGCTACGACCGACTGGGGGAACTGGTCGGGGAGGCCACCGAGGTGCTCGACCGCCTGGAACTGCCCTACCGGGTCGTCACGCTCTGTGGCGGCGACCTCACCTTCGCCTCCGCGAAGACCTACGACGTCGAGGTGTGGGCGCCCGCCGACGACATGGACCACGGCCCCGAGGAGGGCGGACGGTGGCTGGAGGTCTCCTCGGCGTCGAACTTCGAGGACTACCAGGCCCGCCGGGCCGGCCTCCGGTACCGCCCCGAGCGCCACGAGTCCGCGGAGTACCTCCACACGCTGAACGCCTCCGGCGTCGCGCTCCCGCGGCTGCTGGTCGCGCTCCTGGAGTACTACCAGAACGAGGACGGGACGGTGACCGTCCCCGAGGCGCTACGCCCCTACCTGGACGGCCAGGCGCTCATCGAGGGCCACGACCCCGTCGGCGAGGCGGCCCTCGGCGCCGGCGAACGGGAGTGAGAGGACCCGAGCACGGCGGTTCCTCGGCGCCGGCGAACGGGTATGACCGGACCCGAGCACAGCGGTTCGCCGGTGGCCGTCACCGCGTGTAGGTGTCGACGCGGTCGATCCGTCCGTCGTCGAGCGTGAACACGTCGACGAACGCGGCGATCTGCCCGCCGTCGTCGTCGAGGAGGCGACCGCGGACCGCGACGTCGCCCGCTCCCCCGTCGGCGACGTACACCTGGTCGACCGGGTGGCTCGTGTCTCTCTGTGGCCGTTCCTGGCGCATGAACCGGACGAACCGGTCGCGCCCGTCGAGCGTCCTGTCCGGCCGGTCGTGGACGAACCCGGGGGTGAGAAGGGACCACAGCGACTCGTAGTCGTGTTCGTCGAGTGCCCGGTAGTAGGCACGCGTCCGCTCGCGAGCGGCGTCGGTCATGCCGGTGCATAGACCGTCCCCCGACAAGAACCCGCGGGGTCGCGGGGGGAGGCGACCCGCCCCGGAACTCGTCCCCGCAGCCGGGTCCGCTACCGGCCGGGGATGTCCCAGTCGGCGCGCTCGTCCTCATCCTCGTCCTCGTCCTCCCCCTCGGTCGGGTCCGCCAGATCGAGTTCCTCGACCGGCTCGTCGGCCCCGTCTCCCCCCTCGGCGTCGTCCGGTCGGTCCGCCGCGTCCGCACGACCGTCTGCGGCGGCCGTCCCGGTCGCGTCGGCGCCCGCGGCACCCGCGTCGGAGCCACCGCCACCGGGCCCCGGGACGGCGGCCCCGCCGGAATCGGCGTCGCCCTCCGGGCCACCCGGGTCAGCCGCGCCGCCGGCGGCTGCCTCCACGGCGTCGAAGTCCACGTCGACGTCCCCCTCCACGGTGTCGCCCTCGATGGCAGTCGCGCCGTCCGCGTCGGCTTCGTCCCCGCCGTCGCGTCCGCTTCCAGCGCGCTCGCCGCCGTCCTCGCGTTCGCCCCCAGCGCCCTCGACGGCGACGGCGTCGACGTCGACAGTCAGGTCGCCCTCCACCGCGTCGCCCTCGATGTCACTGTCGTCGTCGTAGTCGCTCCCGCCCCCGGCACCGGCTTCGGCCGCGGCGGCGTCGAGCGCCGCGTCGTCGACGTCCAGGTCCGCGTCGACGCCGTCGTGGCCGCCCTCGCGGTAGGCGTAGGCCCGGTCCGCGGCCTCGGGGTCGACGACGACCGAATCGTCGAGGTCGATCCCCTCGCCGGTCAGCGCGAACGCGTCGGGCGCCGGCGGCTCCGGGAGGTCCTCGGCGGCCGAGAGCAGGCGCTGGGCGTCCTCGCGGTACTCGTCGCCCTGCCTGCCGCGACCGCCGCCCAGCGCGTCAGCCGAGTCCGAGAGCCACTGCGCGGCGTGCTGGAGGGTGTCGGCCTTCTCCTCGGCGCGGTCGGCCACGGTCTCGAACGCCGACGTCTCGGCGAAGCGGACCGCCGTGTCGAAGTGGTCGGCCGCCTCGGCGAACGCGGGTTGCGCGTCGTCGAACCCGCCCCGGGCCGGCACCCACTCGCGGTCCTCGTAGTCGGCCATCGCCGCCGTGAACGCCTCGCGCCCCTCGTCGTACCGGTCGTAACCGACGCGGTACCGTTCGAGCGCCGTCTCGTCGCCGCCGACGTCGCTGACCGCCCGCTTCACCGGGTCGACGTCGACGCGCTCCTCGAGGTCGTCGGTGGCCCACGCGTACTGGACGACCCCCCGGTGGTCGACGACGAACACCGCCCGCTGACAGAGCCGCTCGCCCGCGTCCGTCTCCAGGGTCACGCCGTAGGCCTCGGCTGCCGCCCGGTCGACGTCGCTCAGCAGCGGCACGTTGAGGCCGTAGCGCTCCGCGAACGCCTCGTGGCTGTAGGTGCTGTCCGGCGAGATCCCGAACACCGAGACGTCCTTCTGCATCGTGAACAGGTCCAGGTCGCCCAGGTCCGCCGACTGCATCGAACAGCCCGGGTTGAAGTCCGCCGGATAGAACGCGAGGACGACGATGCCCTCCCCGACGTACTCGCCCAGGTCCACCCGCGTTCGCTCGCCGTCGACGTACCCCGGCAGCGTCACCGTCGGCGCCGCTTCCCCCGCTGATAGCATTGGATAGGTAACCTGTCGCGCGCTATTTAGATGTACGTGACGGATTACGCGACGCGAGAAAGCCCGCCCGGTCGCGAAACGAGTGACGTCCGGTCGGGAAACGAGGGGGACGCGGTCGCGAGACGAATGAGGACGCGGTCACGAGAGCCACGGCGCGCCGTCCCGTTCGACGTACCGCTCCGTCCGGTCGATCGACTCGATCCGCTCGAGGTCTTCGGGATCAAGCGATAGGTCGACGGCCCCGAGGTTGTCCCGGACGTGGGCTTCGCTCGACGCCTTCGGGACGGCGCGCACGTTGTCCTTCGAGAGCAGCCACGCGAGGCTGACCCGCGCCTCGCTCGCGCCGTGTTTCTCGGCCACCGCCCGCACCGCCGGGAGGTCGAAGACGTTCCCCCGCGCGAGCGGCGAGTACGCGACGAAGTCGTAGCCGTGGCGCTGCGCGTCGGCGACGAGTTCCGGCTGGGGACACAGCGGGTGCATCTCCGCCTGGTGGGCGAACAGCGGCGAATCGAGGTGCTCGCGGGCCTCGTCGAGCAACTCGACGGAGAAGTTGCTCACGCCGACGTGGTCGATCAGCCCGCGGTCGCGCAGGTCGTCGAACGCGGGCAGCGTCTCGGCGGGGTCGTAGTTCCCGAGCGGCCAGTGGACGTACAGCAGGTCGAGGTAGTCGAGGCCGAGTCTGTCGAGGCTGACTTCGAGGCCCTCGACGACCTCGTCGTAGGCCAGGCCGAACTTCTCGGGGTGGACCTTCGACGCGACGACCACCGCCTCACGAGGGACGGCGGCCGCCTCGATACCCGCGCCGACGTGCTCCTCGTTGCCGTAGAACTGCGCGGTGTCGACGTGGCGGTAGCCGGCTTCGAGCGCCGTCCTGACCGTCTCTCTGCACACGCCCGGGTCGGTGTTCTGCCACGTCCCCAGGCCGATCGGCGGGAGCGTTTCCATGCGTGTCCCGTCGTGGAGGCGGGACATAGACCTTGCCACGCGTCGGGCGGCGGACGCGGGCCCGAGCGGCTTTTCCCCGGGGGGTGCCTACGCCCGCTCGTGGACCTGCACGTGCGCTACGAGGGCGACGACGACCCCGAGAAGTGTTCGGCCCGGCGACTCGCGCGCTTCGACATGGCCGAGCTCCACCGGTCCGCCCGCGCGACGCCAGCGGGGATCGTCCTCGACCCCTTCGCCGACCGCGCGCTCTCGCCCGCCGACCGCGAGGGGACGGGGACGCGCCGCGACCGCCTCGTGGCGCTCGACTGCTCGTGGGAGACCGCCGAGCGCGAGGCGTTCGAACTCGACGGGGTCCACCGGTCGCTCCCGTTCCTCGTCGCCGCCAACCCCGTCAACTACGGGACCCCCTTCCGGCTGAACACCGCCGAGGCGTTCGCCGGGGCGCTCGCGATCCTCGGCGAGCGCGACCAGGCCGAGCGGGTCCTCTCGGAGTTCTCCTGGGGCCACACGTTCCTCGAACTCAACGCCGAACCCCTGGAGCGGTACGCCGCCTGCGAGGACTCGGCGGACGTGGTCGCCGTCCAGGACGACTACCTCGCCGAGGAGTGACCCGCTCTCCGACACCGCGCCGGTTCAGGTCGCCGACACGGCACCGGCTCAGACCGGTGGCGCGGCGCCGGCTCAGGTCGGCGACACGGCGTCGGCCGGCGTGAACGCCGCCAGTAGCGGAACGAGCGGCGCGGCGTAGTCGAGCGCCGGCTCGTTCGACGCGTAGGAGCCGGTCACGTCGAGGTAACATTTCGCGGGCGGCGGGTTCTCGGTCCGGACGAGTTCGTCGAGTTCCGGGTCGCCCCCCTCGGCGTTCGCGCCGCCGACGACGTTCCCGGGGACGTTGATCCCGGTGCTCTCGACGAGGCGGCTGTGGGGGTTCTGCGGGGCCTTCTCCCCGGACCCCGTCACGTAGCTCCGCGTCGTCGGGGTCCGCCCGAGGACGTAGTGCACCTGGTCGCGTGCCCGCGCCCGGTAGGTCGCGTTCGACTCGACGCCGTCGGCCAGCAGGAGGAGGAGTCCCCGACCGAGCGCGATGCTGTTGGACCCCCAGTAGTAGTCGTCGGCGGTCAGCGCGACGTTGTACCCCTGGGCGTCGACGGTGGCGACCACGTCGTCCGCCGCCGCCGTCAGGGCGTCGGCGACCGCCGACTGCTCGCTGTCCGCCCCGGCCCCGGCCGTGTAGTAGGCCCACTGGCCGAGCAGTCCGGCGTTCGCCCACGAGGCGTGGTGGACCGGGCCGGTGAGACGGTCGCCCACCTCACGGTGGACGTACTCCCGGTAGCGGTCCTCCCCGGTGGTCTTGAGGAGTTCGGCCCCCGCCCAGAGCCGCTCGGGAGCGTCCCCATCCTTGCGGTAGGCGCCGGACCCGCTGTTTTGGCCCTCGTCCGACCGGAAATAGGGGTCGAGGTTGTTCTGCAGGTACCCGAACGCCGCCTCCGCGTTCGACAGAAGCGAGTCCGCGAACCCGCCGTCGAACTCGCGGTAGACCCGGGCGGCCATCGCCATGACGCCCGCGACCATCGCCGTCCCGTACGTCGAGAGGCCGAACACGTACCGGGGCTGGGTGTCCGCCGCGGGGCGGACGAACCCCGGCCACTGCTTGCCGGCGACCTTGTGATAGACCGCGCCGTCGGGGCGCTGCATCCGCGCGAGCCACTCCAGCTCGAACTTCGCCTCCGCGAGGAGGTCCGGCAGGCCCGCGTCGCGCTCGGCCTCGCTGACCCCGTCGGGCATCGCGAGCTGTCCGACCGCGAAGGTGTCGGGGTTGCGCTCGTAGGCCAGGAGCAACTGGGCGACCGTCACCGCCGCGGGCGGCACGTACTTGCCGTAGTCGCCGGCGTCGTACCAGCCGCCGCGGACGTCGAGTTCGGCCCCTCTCTCGTGGAACTCGCCGTCGAAGTAGAGCTTCGCGCGCCGGTCCTGGGGGTGGCCCGGCTCCAGGTCGAGCCCCGTGACGGGGTCCTCGATGGGCGTGTTCGCCCGCCGGAGCGTGAAGCGCCGGCAGACCTCGGCCAGCGTCCGCCCCCAGACCCCGCCCCCGACCCGGAACGGCGGCGAGGTGACCCGCCCGTCGTCGACTGCCACCACGTACTCGCCGGCGTCGCGCACCTCGCCGAACCGCGCCTTCCGGACCGTGTCACCGGACGCGTCGTCCGCGGTCGGCTCGGACAGCTCGCCGCTGGCGACGACGGCGTCGCTCCCGGCCTCGCGGACGGTGAACGACCCCGCCGCCCCCCGCACCATCGCCGCCTTCTCGTCGCCCGGCCGGTAGCCCACCTGGTCGACCACGACTGCCGCCCCGTCGTCGCCGGCAGCGGCCGTCGTCTCCGTCGGTTCGTCCGTCCCCTCGGTCCGCGTGTCAGTCGGGTCCTCCGTCGGCGTCGGAGCGGGCGACCGACTCACCGCCTCCCCGCCCCGTCGCGTTCCCGTTTCGGTCCCTGTTCCCGTCGTCCCGCCGCTCGCCTCCGTTCCGGGAGCGTCGGTCGTCGCTGTCCCCGACCCGCTCCGGCCTGGACACCCCGCCAGCGCCGACGCGGCCACCACGCTCGCGGCCAGATACGCGCGCCGCGACACCCGTGAGTCGCTGTCTTCTGCCATGCCGGTCGGACGTCTCCCCGGTCCGTGGTAAGTACTACGACAATCGACTGATACGGATCGCTGTAAGTCATTACCGGATCGACCGCACGACTGCGTGCGGTCGTCCCGGTAAATCGTTACAGCGATCCGTATGACAGAGAGCGAGTGTCGGACTCGGGGGTGCGAACTCGCCGAGAGCCGGCCGTCCGGGGCTCACCGCCGCCCGGTGACCCGCGACTGGACGTGGTCGGGGAACACGTCCGCGACGGCGTCCGGGCCGTGCTCGCGGGCGACGAGCGCGCGCAGTTCCGCCTCGTAGTCGGCCGTCGCGAGGCGCTCGCTCGGCCCGGTCTCGACCGTCAGCAGGCGGTCGACCAGGTCGTCGACGGCGCCCCGGCCGTAGCCGGCGAGCGGGCGCACGTAGTCCACCCCCTGGCGGTCCTCGAGGCTCCGGGCGAACGAGCGGTCGACCGACGGGACGCGGTCGTCGCGACGGGTGCCGTCCGCGACGGCTCCGAACTCGCCCGCGGCGACCCGTTCGAGCGCGTGCTCGTGGACGCGCTGGATGCCGTTCCGGGGGTACCCGTCCGCGACCATCCGGTCGACGGCTTCGCGGGCCACCGGGCGGTCGAGTTCGACAGTCACGAAGGGGAGACCGAGCGCGTCGGCCGCGTCGGCGGCCGTCTCGACCGCGGACGGGTCCGTCTCGACGCCGAACGTGCAGTGACAGAGCGTCACCTCGTAGAACGGGTCGAGCAGCGCCGCGACGAGCGCGGAGTCCTTGCCGCCGCTGAAAAGCGTCGCGACGCTCGTCACCGGCGGCGGATGTCGAAGCTCTGCTGGTCGGGTTTGAGCTCCCGGAGGAGGTCTTTCATCTTCTCCTCGTCTATCTTCCCCTGGATTCGGCCGCTCTGGGCGAGCGTGATCACCTGCTGTTCGACCTGCTCGCCGAACTGCGGTTTCGACATCTTCACCGTGTTCAGGCGCTTGCGGGCGCCGTCGGTGAGGTGCTGGCGCAAGATCGCCTTCTTCTGGGCCTCCATCTGCTCGCGCTGGGCCTCGCGGGCATCCTCGTCGACGCCCTGCTCCTGGCGCTCCTTGAGCTGCTCCATCTTCTTCTCCCGGAGCTCCTCTAGCTCCTCGTCGCTGGGTTCGCCACTCATGGGCGACATTTGTCGACTCCCCCGGAAAACGATTACGGAGACGGGAGGGGGCGTCTTCGACTCCGGCGAAAATCCGCCAGTCGCCGCCCCTCCACGGAAAACGTGGCGGCGCCCCGGCGTCGGCGGAAAACGGGGGCGGTCAGGCGTACCGCTGGAGGTCGGGGTCGTCGAGGTCCTCGAGCACGTCGCCGGCGACCTCGTCGAGGAGGCTCCGGCCGTCGGGGGTGACCCGGCGACCCTCGCCCTCGGCCGTCTGAACGTAGCCGGCGTCTTCGAGCTGCTGGAGGATCGTGCGGACGATCTTGCCGCTGGCGTCGGTCGAGCTGTTCGGACGGACCCGGTAGCGGTTCGACCCCTGTTTGGAGTCGCCGTAGGCGGTGCGGAGCGTGCCGACCCCGACCGGGCCGTCGACGGCGACCTTCCGGAGGAGGCTGGCCGCGCGGACCCGCCAGAAGTCCGCCTGTTCGGGCGGGAGTTCGCGGCCCACGCCGGTCTTCGCGAACGTGAACCAGTCGGGCTCTTCGAGCGCGTCTTCGTCGGCGAGACGCTCCGCGACCGCCTCGTTGAGGGCGTCTGCGGGCACGTCGTAGAGTGTCGTCATTGGCGTGTCTTTCCGGGCGCCGTCATTTAAGCGCGTCGTTCGCCGGCCGGCGCCGTGACGGACTCGCACGGCGAAACCCCGGGTACGACGCGCAGGAAGCCTCGGGTACGACGCGAAGGTCACGGTCTATCGCGGGCGCCGAGCGCGAACGCGACGCCGCCGCCGACCACCGTCGGCGCCCAGTAGGTCGCCCCGCGGTGGACGAGCACCGCCGCGCTGGCGACGCCCGCCGGGATACCCGTCGTCGAGACCAGCAGCGCCACGAGGACCGCCTCGATGCCGCCGAGGCCGCCCGGGAGCGGCGTGATGCCGGCGAGCGCGCCCATCGGAACGACCAGCAGCACCACCGCGAACGGGACGACCTGGCCGAACGCGAACAGCGACAGCCACAGCGCGGCGCACTTACACAGCCAGCCCAGCGCCGAGAACCCGACGGCCTCGACGAGCGTCGAGCGGCTCGTGGCCACGCGCTCGATCGCCCCGAAGAACCCCTCGATGCGGCGCTCGACGGTGTTTGCCGTCGGTGGGCGCCGCCCGGGGACGACCCGCCCGAACGCCCGGATCCCGGGCGTCAACAGTCGAACGACGGCCGCTTCCAGCTCGAACCGGTACCGCCACCCCAGGTAGGCGGCCGTCGGGAGCCCGACCGCGAGGACCGTGATCGCGGTCGCAGCGAAGACGAGGTTGCGGCCGAGCTGGACCGCGCCCGCGAGGACGAACGTGAACCCGACGGCCGCGTAGGCGAGCGACGGCACGAAGTGCAGGGCGTCGACCGACGCGATCGCCGCGAGGCCGGTCTCGTACTCCCGGTCGGCCGCCCGGGAGATGAGGTAGGCGCTCACGGGTTCGCCGCCGGCCTGCCCGAACGGCGTGACGTTGTTCGAGAACACGGCTCCCACGAACACGAGCGCGCTCAGCGGCACGGATATCGGCGCGCCGAGCGCACCCAGCACCGTCCTGAGGGCGAGCCCCCACGCGAACAGCCAGCAGGCCGCCACCGCCAGGATAGCGAGCAGGTACGCCGTGCGGATCTCCCGGAACGCCGCGAGCACGTCCCCGATTCCGACGACCCAGACCAGCGCCGCCAGGACGACGAGGGCGCCGACGAACCCGAGGGCCGTGGCCCACCTGTCGCCGTTCATGTCCGGAACGTCGGAAGACTGGGGCTTCAACCCACCGAAGCCGGCGGGCGCTGGACCGTCGCCGGAGAGCGGTGACCCGTGGATCGGGGCCTGTGCCGTTCCCGGGCGGCGTCGGACGCGCGCCGGGATCCGCCGACCGCCCCGGTCCGTGACGGGACGTTTTTGGTCGCGCGAGCGAACCCGGGGACATGGACGAACGGACCGCGCTGGGACTGCTCGCGGACCGGCTGTCGGCCGCGGGCGACGACGCCGCCGTCGTCGACGGGCAGGTGCTCACGACGGACATGCTTCACGACCGGACTGACTTCCCCGGGGGGACGACCCGCTACACCGCGGGGTGGCGGGCCGTTGGTGCCTCGCTGTCGGACGTAGCGGCGATGGGAGCGACGGCGACCGCCGCCGTCGCCGTCTACGGCGCGCCCTCGTTCGCCGAGGCGGAGCTGACGGCGTTCGTCGACGGTGCCGGGGCGGTCTGTGAGCTCGTCGGCGCCGAGTACGTCGGGGGCGACCTCGACGGACACGACGAGTTCACGGTTGCGACGACCGCGCTCGGCGAGACCGACGACCCCGTCCGCCGGTCGGGCGCGAGGGCGGGCGACGCGGTCTGTGTCACCGGGACGCTCGGGCGGAGCGGCGCCGCGCTCCGGCTGTTCGAGCGGGGCGACGCGGACCGGGCCAACGACCTCTTCCGGTTCGAGCCCCGGGTGGCGGCCGGCCGGGCCCTCGCCGGGTCCGCCACGGCGATGATGGATTCGAGCGACGGTCTCGCGCGGTCGCTCCACCAGCTCGGCGAGGCGAGCGGCTGCGGGTTCCGGGTCGAGTCCCCGCTCCCCGTGGACGACGCCGTCGGGGCCGTCGCCGAGACCTCCGAGGAGCGGCGCGAACTCGGCGCCTTCTTCGGTGAGGACTTCGAACTCGTGTTCACCGTTCCGCCCGCGGACCTCGACGCGGTCCGCGAGCGCTGCCCCGTCGAGGTGACCCGGATCGGAACCGCCGTCGAGCGAGCGGACCCGCCGGACGACGCCGGACCGAGGGTGACGCTCGACGGGGAACCCCTCCCCGACCGGGGATTCACGCACGACGGGTGACCGGACGGGAGCGACCCGGTTCACGTCGCCGAGGCGGGCCGCTCCGACCGGCCAGATCCGGCTCGATCCTGCAGTCTCTCTCAGACCGGAGCGACCTCGATCGGGACGGGCGTGAAACACAGCAGTCCGAGTACGAGCGTCAGGACGCCGACGGCCTTCCGTTTCGGGCCGATCGGGTCGTCCCGGACGGGCGTCGCGGGGCCGGCGTACGCGAGGACGACCGCGATCACCCCCCAGAACCCCCAGAGGAAGACCGCGTTCGTCCAGCCGCTGACGACGTACAGGTACCCCGAGAGGGAGAACAGCGCGACCGGGACGGCGGCAGCGACCGACTCCTGGCGGGGGCCGAGAAGCCCCCGGACGACGTGTCCCCCGTCGAACTGCCCGACCGGGAGGAGGTTGAGGAAGGTGACGAACATACCGACCCACCCGCCGAAGATGACGGGGCTGGGCGCGAGGCGCGGGCTCGGATACGAGAGCGGCTGGCCGGTCAGTTCGCCGAGCAACAGCAACAGGGGCGGGTAGTTGAACTCGACTCTTACTGCCCCCTTTCCGTCCAGGGAGTCCACCGGAACCGCGATCGGGTCGAGGTGGAGGCCGATCACGGTGACGACGACCGTCGCCGCGAGCCCCGCGAGCGGGCCGGCCACGCCGATGTCGAACAGGGCCTTCCGCGACGGGATCTTCCCGCGCATCCTGATGACCGCCCCCATCGTCCCGATCAGCGACGGGAACGGAATGAAGTACGGGAGGCTCGCGTCCACGTCGTAGTAGCGGATCATCACGTAGTGGCCCATCTCGTGGACGGCGAGGACGCCGAGAACCGCGGCGGCGAACCGCCACCCCCCGAGCAGGGCCCAGACGCTGTCGACTCTGACGTGGTACCACAGCGACGCGCCGACCCACAGCGTCGAGAGGACCGTGGCCAGTAGCGAGAGGATGTTCAGCCAGGGCACGCCGTCCAGGTACGGGGACCGCGGCTCGGCGACGAGGACGTACTGCGGGCCCAGCGGGCTGAACTGCCCGTCCGTCCCGGGGACGTCGTCGAACGACCCGTCGACCTGCGCCCGGGTCGACAGGGACACCTCGTACCCGGCCTCGTGGAACAGCGGCCACAGCTCGTGCCGGAGCGTCTCGGAGGACGCCATCGGCGTTCCGAGGTAGTAAATCGTCCCGTCGGCGACGCGGACGTCGGCGACGTCGAACACCGACGCGACGTCCGACAGCGGCGGCGCGTCCGCCGGGACGCGGCTCTCGTCCATCGGCCCGGGGTAGGGCGTTCCCCGGTAAAAAACCCAGGAACGACGGCGACGGGCTGGGCTCACCGGGGACATCCAAACGGGTTCCCGGAACAGTCGTCGGTCCCGCCCGGCGACGGGTACGGCCCAGCCGCTGAGTGGGATAGGGCACGTCGGAAACGGTCCGGCGGTGTCCGGGAACCGGGGTCACGCGGACCGGAAGACAGTTCGGACGTGTCCGGGGCGGGGGTTCTCAGGCGAGTTCGACGCGCCACGTGGTCGCGCTCGTGTACGACCACTTCTCGACCTGGAGGTCGGACGCGGAGTCGCGGATCTTCACCATCAGCGCGCCGATCTCCTTGGGGGAGAGGCCGACTTCGTCGGCGATGAACTTGCTCTTGAAGTACATCTCGCCGTCCGACGCCTTGCGCTTGAGATACGACCGTAACCGCTGTTCCTTCGTCAGTTCGTCGTCGTTGGAGGGCTGGAGCATCGAACTCACGGTTGACACCTCACTCCCTCCTGTGCCCCGTATGGGTATATAAAGGCGGGAAACTTCGGTTTGCTTCGTGCCGTTTTACGACTCGCCGCCGAAAAACGAGGAAAATCGGATCGTTTATGACGTTTTCTGAGGGCCGGAGAAATTTTAAAACAGGTTCTAAAGAGGTTATATGGAGACATTCCGGAATCCCGGAAGCCGCCGTGTACGACCCGGATCGAACGGGTCGACGCGCAGCGTAGCGGCAACACTATCCTCAGCTCGGCCCGGCGCGCGGGACGGACCGCGCCGACGGACCGGGCCGGAGCGACTCCCCTTGACAACCCTTAAGACGGGCTCGCGGCTACGGCGAGCCAATGAGAGCAGTCGTCTCTATCGGCGGCAGCGTCCTGGTACCGGACATGGACCCGGACCGGGTGCGCGGGTACGCGGACGTAGTCGAACGGCTGGACGCCGACGGACACACCCTCGGGACCGTCGTGGGCGGGGGCCCGACAGCCCGGGAGTACATCAGCGCGGGGCGCGCCCTCGGCGCGAACGAGATCGAACTCGACCAGCTCGGGATCGCCGTGACGCGGTTGAACGCCCGCCTCCTCGTCGCCGCGCTCGACGAGCGCGCGGCTCCCACACCCCCCGAGGACTACGACACCGGCCGCGAGGCCATTCGCCGGGGCGACATCCCGGTCATGGGCGGGATCGTTGCGGGCCAGACGACCGACGCCGTCGGCGCGGCCTTCGCCGAGTACGTCAACGCCGACCTCCTGGTGTACGCGACGAGCGTCCCCGGCGTCTACGACGCCGACCCGAACGAGACCGACGACGCGACCAAGTACGACGAGATCACGGCCGGCGAACTGGTCCGGTTGGTCGCCAGCGAGGAGATGGACGCCGGGAGCAACGTCCCGGTCGACCTCCTCGCGGCGAAGATAGTCGAGCGGTCGGGCATCCGGGCGGTCGTCCTCGACGGGACCGACCCCGAGGCCGTCGCGCGAGCGGTCCGGACCGGCGAGCACGGCGGGACCGACGTCGTGCCCAACGGGTCCCGCGACAGGGCGGACGGCGACCGATGAGCGACCACCGCGTCTTCTGGGCCGACGAGGCGGCCGACGCCGTCGAAGCCCGCGAGCCGGACGAGCCGGTCGTGATCAAGGGGGGGATCTCCCCCTCGGGCGTGCCCCACCTGGGCAACGTCAACGAGATCATGCGGGGCTACTTCGTCGCCGAGGTGCTCCGCGACCGGGGGTGGGAGGTCCGACAGGTGTTCACGACTGACGACCGCGACCCGCTCAGGAAGCTCCCCCGGAAGCTCGCCGACCTCGACGGGAACGTCGTCGACCTGGGCGACGTCGACGCGGGGGCGCTCGGGCGCAACCTCGGACACGCCTACACGGATCTCCCCGACCCCTTCGGCTGCTGTGACTCCTACGGCGAGCACTTCTCGACGCTGATCGCCGAGTCGGCGGAGATGCTCGGCGTCCCGATCGACGTGGTGTCGACGACGGAACTCTACGAGTCGGGATGGATGGACGACGTCGTCGAGCGCGTTCTCGCGAACCGCGAGCGGGCGCGGGACGTGCTCTCGGAGTACCAGGACAAGGTCGACGAGTCGTACGTCCCGTTCAACCCGACCTGCGAGCACTGCGGCAAGCAGACCGAGACGGTCACCGCCGTCGACGTGGACGCGCGCACGGTCGAGTACCGGTGTACCGACAGCGAGGCCGGGAACCGGACCATCGAGGGCTGTGGCCACGAGGGGACGGCCACGTTCCGCGAGGGGAAACTCCCCTGGCGGTTCGAGTGGCCGGCCCAGTGGGAGGTCCTCGGCGTCGACTTCGAGCCCTTCGGCA
>JBDGST010000094.1:0-14077 GCA_042217365.1 Haloarculaceae archaeon | reverse complement strand
AACGAGCAAGCGGGGCGATTGCCCCCGAGCGAAGTAGGGGAGGGTAGTTTACCCCGGTGATTCGTGGCCGATCGCCGTCACCAGCCCGCTCATCGCACCCTGGATCCCCTGATTACGGGGGATCTGATGGATTCCTCACGGGTGCGCTCGTAGCGACGGGAAGGGAGATTTTTATCCATGGGGGAGATAGCTGACCACAACGGGAATGTCTCACAACCAGACCGAACGGGGGTTCGAGGACGACCTCAGATACTGTTACGACGCCGTTCAGGACGTATCGCGGACGTTCGCCCTCACGGTAGCCGAACTCGACGAGCCGATGTCGCACGACATCTGCGTCGGATATCTGCTCTGCCGGATCGCGGACACGATAGAGGACGCCGGACACATTCCCCCGGCCCGCCAGCGCGAACTCCTGGAGACGTACAACCGGGTGCTCGACCCGGCGGACGAGACCGGCATCCAGAGGTTCCGGGAGGCGGTCGACGAGTGGATCCCCGAGGACCCGAACGACGACTGGCAGGTCGTCGCCGACGCGGAGCGGGTCCACCGGACGTTCAGGGGCCTCGACGAGGCGTCCCGGCGTGCCATCCGGCCGCCGGTCCGCGAACTCGTCGACGGGATGGCGATGTTCGTCGACCGGTACGCCGACCAGGGCGGGCTGCGCCTCCAGACCTTCGAGGAACTCGAGGAGTACTGCTGGTACGCCGCCGGAACGGTCGGAACGCTGGTGACCGGCCTGCTGACACGGAACGTCGACGACTCCGTGCGCGAGACCCTCCAGAACAACGCCCGCTCGTTCGCGATGCTCCTCCAGCTGGTCAACGTCTCGAAGGACGTCGCCACCGACTTCGAGGAGGAGAACAACGTCTACATCCCCCAGGAGCTGCTCGAGGCCGAGGAGCTCGACACCGAGGACATCCAGGACAGCGACAACAGCGAGGAGTTCGTCCCCGTCATCCAGCGGGTCGTCGACCGGGCCGAGGGCTACCTCGACGGCGCCCAGACCTGGCTGGAAGCCATGCCCGAGATACGGGGCAACACCCTCTCGGCCTGGGCGATCCCGTTCCTGCTGGCCGTCGGGACGCTCCGGGAACTCGAAGAGCGCCCCCAGGACGTCATCGAGGAGGGTAACGTCAAGGTGTCCCGCTCCGAGGTGACGACGCTGTTCTCGACGTTCTCGGGCGACGGCAACCCCTCCGTGGAGGAACTTCGCGCCAAGATTCGACGCCAGCCCCTCGACGAGTACTGAGGGCGGTGGGTCGGGTTAGGTTTGGGGCCTCGTTTCTCTCGTCAGGGGCTGTCCCGGGCCCGTCGTGGGAGTGGCGCCCCATTTTCCGAACCACGTCGTGGGAGTGGCGCCCATTTTCGGAACCGATTTGTCGCTGATCGCCGTACGAAGAGTGATGCCATCGGACGGCGCGGTCGAAGCGAACGTCGTCGTCGCGGGCGGCGGTCCGGCCGGCCTCCAGTTCGCGCGGGCGGTCGGCCGTCGGTCCGACCGCAGGGTGGTCGTCCTGGAGGCGAACGAGCGCCTCGCCGACAACGACAAGTCCACCGGCGGGACGTTCACCGACCTGGTCGAGGGATACGACGTTCCCGAGACGGTCCTCATGGACTCGACGTCCGGGGTCACCTTCGAGGCGCCGGGCGCCAGCGAGACGATTCCGATTCCGGCGTACGTGCTCGACTTCCCGGCGTTTCTCGAATTCCTCGGGGACGACGCCGAATCGGCGGGCGTCGACGTTCGGACCGGCGCAAGGGTGCTCGCCCCGATACGCGAGGACGGCCGGGTCGTCGGGGTGACCTACCGGCGCGGCGGCGCGGAGCGTGACCTGCGCGCGGACGTCGCCGTCGACGCCACCGGACCGGCGGGGACGCTCGTGAGTCAGATCGGCCTGTTCGACCCGGGCGCGGGACCACTGGCGGTCGGAAAGGAGTACGAGGTGGCCGGGTGCCACGACCTCGACGCGCTGCTGTTCAGGTTCGACCACGACGCCGCGCCCGGCGGGTACGCCTGGACGTTCCCCGCCGGAGATGGGGTGTTCAAGGCAGGCGTCTGCTGGTACGTCGACCAGCACGACGCGCGTGTCGGCACCGGCAACCGTCCCACCGGGGACGGCGACCGCCCCACCGAAGAGAGCGACCACCCCACCGGAGACGGCGACCGTCCCATCGACGAGTACGTCCGCGACTGGATCGCCGGGGACGACCGGTGGGAAGACGGAGCAGTCCGCGCGGTCCACGCGGGCAAGGCAGCCGTGACCGGGGCCGTTCGGCGGCGCGTGACGGACGGACTCGTCGCGGTCGGCGACACCGTCGCCACGATCAACCCCGTCTTCGGCGAGGGGATCCGGCCGGGACTGGAGTCGGCCGAGATGGCCGCCGACGCGGTCCTCGACGCGCTCGCTGCCGGCGACCCGTCGCGCGAGCGCCTCGCAGCCTACGAGGAGCGGTGGAACGCCGCTCGCGGGCGTCACTGGCGGCGCCAGCGGCTGGTCGGCGAACTCCTCTACGAGTTCGGTCCGGACCAGCAGCGCCGGTTCGTCGAGAACGTCGGCCGTCTCTCGCCCCCGCAGTGGGAGCGGTTCCGCCGCTACGAGCCGACGCTCCGGGACCTGCTCGCGTTGTATCCCTTCTCCCTCCAGGACGCCCGGCAGGTGCCCAAGTTGCTGGACTCTCTCCGAGAGGGGGCCGCGGCGCGACTACGGTGATCTGTCCGGGTCGAGGCGACCGTCGAGGTCGACTTTCACCGTGTGATCGTGGGCGGCGATCCGGTCGCTGTCCGCAACGACCCCGTCGAAGACGACGTCCTCGAAGTCGGGGTCGGTCGCGACGCGGACGGCGAGGGGCTCCCCGGGGTCGAACACGTCGGGGTCCACCCGCGTCCAGAGGATGACGCCCTCCGGGGTCGGGCCGCCGCTTGCGACCGACTGCGGGAAGGTCCCGTCGGGGTCGGCGTCCGGGTCGAACGCGAACGCGTCGACGTCTTCGGCGTCCGTAACTCCCTTCGAATACGCGAGGTCGTGGGAGTCCAGTTCCGAGAGGAGTTCGGCGTGGTCGTCGGCGCCCCGGGCGGGTTCGTCCCGGCCGTCGAGGCCGTCTGCCCCCGTCATGGGACCGGGATATGCGGGGAAAGGGGATGAGTCTTCGGTCGATCCGGACGCGCGTCCGGGACGGGACCGGACAGGACGGGACGGGACGGGACGGGGGGTGGTCCGTCAGTACTCGATGACGTCGCGGTCCTTCCAGAACAGGCCCGACGGGGAGCCCGGCGCGAAGCGCGAGAGCCAGACGGGCGTTTCGGCACCTTTCTCGGGCTCGCGCGGCGCCTCTGAGCCCCCGAGGTCGGTCGCGACCCAGCCGGGGTCGACCGAGTTGGCGATCAGGCCATCGTCTCCGTAGGTCCGGTCGAGCGAGACGGTGAGCGCGTTGATACCGGCCTTCGAGATCCGGTAGGCGGGCATCTCCGACTCGATGGGGTCGGCGAGGATACCGACGCCCGAGGAGACGTTGACGACGCGGCCGCCCTCCCCCGCCAGGAGGTGAGGCAGCGCGTGCTTCGCGAGGTGGGACGGTCCGCGGAGGTTGACGTCGAGCACGCGGTCGAAGTCGTCGGTGTCGATATCCTTCAGGCCCGACCCGGTCCCGCCGACGCCGGCGTTGTTGACCAGGACGTCCAGCCCGCCGGCCGAGGAGACGACCTCGTCGACGGCGCGTTCGAGGGTCGCCTCGTCCGTGACGTCGAGTTCGACCGGGGTCGCGCCGGCGGGAACGTCGTAGTCGGCGTCCCGGACGCCCGCGAAGACGGTCGCGTCCAGTTCGACCAGCCCGCGGGCGATCTCGCGGCCGATCCCGCGGTTCGCTCCGGTCACCAGTGCCACCTGTCCGTCCAGCGAGTCGTAGAGTTCGGGGTTCACGTCCGGACACTTCCGCCCGCCCGGTGTATGCTTTCGGCAACCGGCAAGGGCGTGGACCCCGTGTGGTTCGGTACCGCGAATCTCGTGGCACTTAACCGTCCCCCCGTCGTATATCGGTCAATGAGTGAAGAGTCAGGGCGACGGAACCTCCGGATGCCCAGCGACGACGAGCTGTTCGCGGTAGTAACACGACACGACGGCGGAAACCACGTCCAGGTACGCTGCGAGGACGGACAGAACCGCATGGGGCGGATCCCCGGCCGCATGAAGTACCGGACCTGGATCAACGAGGGCGACGTCGTCCTCGTCGACCCGTGGGACTGGCAGGACGAGAAGGCCGACATCGAGTGGCGCTACGACGGCCAGGACGCCGACCAGCTCCGCGCCGAAGGCCACATCGACTGAAACCGCTGTTTTTCCGGCGTCTATCGTTCGAAGCGGGTGCACCATAGCTCGCGTCGAGCGGCGACTGGGCAGTTTCCGGGAGCCCGGACCCGGAGTGGGCCAGTGACAGTGGGTGCGAGACGACGACGGTCGGGGGCGGTCGTCACTCCAGTTCCCGGCTGTAGTTGTCCAGGAGCGCCGACGGGGCGCCGACCCGCTCTCTGAGCGTCCCGCGGGTCGCGGCGACGAGGACGGCGACGGTGACGAGGTACGGGTACATCGTCATGACCTGCGGGTGCGTCAGCAGCGAGACGACCCCGTTTATCGCGTCGGCCGCCGGGACGCCGCTGACGGGCAGGTCGAGCGACTGTCGCGGTCAGCGCCGCCAGCGCCGTGAACACGGGCGTCCCGTACGCGAGCCACCGGGGGACTTCCTCTCGGCCGGAGACGTCGAGCCGGTACTCACCGATCATCGGTCGCCCTCGTTGATCCGCGTCGCGGGTGGCCCGATCGGGGGTCGTCATCCGCAAGCGCGAGTACGGCCTCGACGGCGAGGTGTCGCTGGCGAAGTCGACCGGGTACTCCGAGGGCGAGATGTACATCAACGACGTCGAGCCCGGCGACAGGGTACTCCTGCTGGACGACCTGATCTCGACCGGCGGGACGATGCGCGCTATCGTGCGAGCGCTCGACGACATCGGCGCCAAGGTGGTGGACATCGTGATCGCCATCCGGAAGGTCGGCGGCGAGGACGCCCTCGCCGGGATCGACTACCCCGTCAAGACGCTCATCGACATCGAGGTCGGCGACGGCGAGGTCCGGATCGTCGACGAGTCCGGCAGCGACGGGACGCTGGAGTGAGCGTCCTGTGGACCGCTACCGGAGCGTCGCCAGCGTGACGCCGCTCAGGCGGTCGGCGACGTCGGGGTCGAGTTCCGCCTCGGTCACGCGCCACCGCCAGTTCCCCCTGGCGGTGCCCGGCGTGTTGAACCGCGCGTCCTCGCCGAGTTCGAGCAGGTCCGGCACCGTCGTGAACGCCAGGTCGGCGTCGGAGTTCCAGACCGCCTCGACGAAGTCCCAGGCGATCCCCTCGCCGTCGGTCGCGAGGGCGTAGTTCAGGCACTCGCGCTGCTCGTCGGACATATTCCCGTAGAAGGCGACGGCCGTGTTCGTGTCGTGGGTCGAGGTGTACGCGGCGCAGTTCTCGGGGTAGACTGTCGGCTTGTATCGGTGCCCCTCCCGGCACCAGTCCGCGTAGTGCGGGACGCGCATGCCGGGGAAGCCAAAGCGGTCCCGGAGTTCGATCATGCTCTCGTCGAGAAAGCCCAGGTCCTCGACGACGAACGGGAGCTCCCCGAGTTCGCTCCGGACGGTCTCGAAGAAGTCGGCGCCCGGGCCGGGCCGCCACTCGCCGGCGCCGGGGTCGTCGGCGTCGGCGGGGATCGCCCAGTACTCGTCGAACGCCTTGAAGTGGTCGATGCGGGCGACGTCGACCAGCGAGAGGAGGCGATCCAGGCGGTCGAGCCACCAGTCGTAGCCGCTCTCGCGGAGGGCGTCCCAGTCGTACACGGGGTTGCCCCACCGCTGGCCGTCGTCGCTCGGGTTGGGCGGCACCCCCGCCACGGCGACCGGGTCGCCGTTCTCGTCGAGTTCGAACGCGCGGGGGTTGGCCCAGACGTCGGCCGAGTCGGCGGCGACGTAGAACGGCAGGTCGCCGACCAGGCCGATCCCGCGGTCGCTCGCCGCCGCCCGCAGGTCGCGCCACTGCTCGTCGAACACCCACTGGACGAACTCGTGGTAGCGCACCCGTTCGGCGTGGTTCTCGCGGGCGGCGGCGAGTGCGTCCGGGTCACGCCCGGCCAGGTCGGCCGGCCAGTCGGACCACCGCTCGCCGTCGTGGACCTCCTTGAGCGTCGCGAACAGGGCGTAGTCGTCGAGCCAGGCCGACTCGCGGTCCCGGAACGCCGCCAGCGCGTCGCGGTCGGCCTCGTCGGCCGCGGCCTCGAAGGCCTCGAAGGCGTCCCACAGGCGGTCGCGCTTGAACGCGGCGACGGCGTCGTACTCGACTTCGCGGGGGTTACCCGGCGCCCCGGAGAGCGCCGCGTCGTCGAGCCAGCCTCGCTCGGCGAGGTCGGTCAGGTCGACCAGCAGCGGGTTGCCCGCGAACGCCGACGGCGACGTGTACGGCGAGTGCCCGTGCGCGCCGGAGGTCGGCCCGGCGGGACAGAACTGCCACAGCGACTGGTCGGCCCGGTCGAGGAAATCGAGAAACGTCCGCGCGCCGTCGCCGAGGTCGCCGATGCCGTGGGGACCCGGGAGCGACGTGAGATGCAGGAACACGCCGCTTTGGCGGTCGAATGACATGGCGGTCGTTTCGGGCCCCCGGGATAAGAATCGTCGGTGTCGCGCGCCGCCCGGCCGGGCGTTCGCTCCGTCGAACACCCCGCCTGCGGAGCGAACCATGAAGTAGTGCCCCCCACAATCGGTGACAACGCATGGCACCGAGAGTACTGATGCTCGGCTGGGGGTTCCCGCCGAACGTGAGCGGCGGCCTCGACACTGCGGTCGGCGAACTGTTCGAACAGTTCGAGCCCCGCGACGACGTCGAGATCGAACTCGTCCTCCCGGCCGAGTACGCGCCGGACCGCGAGAACGTCTACGGCGTCCCGACGGGCGAGGGGGACGTCAGCGACCGCATCAACCGGCTCGCGGGGGAGTTCGTGGAACGCGCGGCCGACGCGGACGTGGTCCACACCCACGACTGGTTCGGGTACGGTCCGGGCTCTCGCGCGCAGGGTGCTCACGACGTCGAGTGGGTGACGACGTTCCACTCGCTGACGGTCGACCGGAACCGCCACCCGCCCGAACGCGAGGTCGAGACCGAACAGCGGATCGTCGACCGCGCCGACCACCTGCTCGCGGTGAGCGAGCTCGTCCGCCGGGAGATCCGCGAGCAGTACAACGGCGACTCCCGGGTCATCTACAACGGGTTCTCCTCGGTCGAGACCACCGGACGCGACGTGGCCGAAGAGCTCGGCATCGAGGGGCCGATGCTGTTTTTCGTCGGGCGCCACACCCACCAGAAGGGGATCGACCACCTGGTCTACGCCATGGAGCGGCTCAACCGGGACGACGTGACGCTCGTCGTCGGCGGGACCGGCCACCTCACCGACCAGCTGAGGGAGTTCGTCGACCTGCTCGGCGTGGGCGACCAGGTCGAGTTCGTCGGTTACGTCCCCGAGCCGGAACTGGGCGACTACTACACGAGCGCCGACGCGTTCGTCTCGCCCTCGCTGTCCGAGCCGTTCGGTATCACTATCGTCGAGTCCCTGTCGGTCGGGACCCGCGTCGTCGCCTGCGAGTCGGGCGCCGCCGAGATCCTCCCGGAGGGCTGTGTCACCGAGGTCGAGCCCGACTCGCGGTCGATCGCGGTCGGGATCGAGGAGGCGCTCGAGGCCGGTCCGATCCCCGACTACGAGGAACGGTCCTGGGAGACCGTCGCCGACGAACACGTCGAGTTCTACCACGAGATCGTCGGCGAGTGACTCCCCGGTTCACCGCAGGTCCCCCGGTTCACCGCAGAAACCCCCCGGTTCACCGCAGGAACCGCACGTCGGTCACCGGTTCCGGGTGGATGACGCGGAACCCGCTCGCCGTCGGATTGACGCCCACCGACGGGTCGGAGACGCGACTGGAGCCGTAGGGCGTGTCGTCCTGGATCCCCTCGTACGGGCTGTCGCCGCTCCCTTCCGTGGGGCGGTAGGGGCTGGTGGCTGACTCGTCGGCGGTCTCCTCGGGCGGGAGATAGATCCGCTCGCCGGACTCCGACCGGACGACCGTCGCGGCGTTCCGCGTCCCGCTGACTGTGATCACCGTCCGCTCGCCGTCGATCTCCGTCTCGACGGTGACGGACTGTTCGGGGTCGTCGCCGGTTCCATCGGCACCCTCGGACATGCTTCGACCACCGGCGAGCACGGCCTTAAGCGTTCGGCCGCGCTCGGGCCCGCCGACGGGATGTCTCCCCGCGCAACTACCGCCGGCACGGCCACTCCCCGCGCAACTACCGCCGGCACGATCCGCAACTAGCGGGAAACGCTGGCCAGCACCACAAGTGCAAAGAGGATGTCAATCGCATATCGAGTACGATGCACCATCCGGGCCCACCTCGATTCCTGGCAGTGGGGGAAGAGATCGAACTCGCGCCGCGCGACCCAGACCCAGCGGCGACGTACACCTGGCGGCTGGCGGAGTCGCCGGAAGGATCGACCGCGGAGGTCGGCGACGACCCCGTCGAACACCTCACGCCCGACGTCCCTGGAACCTACGTCGCCCGCCTCTCGGCGCCCGACGGCGAGCACGACCTCACCGTCCGGGTGTTCCCCGGCGACCTGCGGCGGGAGGGGGCGGGGGCCGGCAGTTCGGGGGTCTCGGGCGTCTCCGGCGCTAGCGGGAAGAGCGGCGTCTCCGGCGGCTCCGGGGTCTCGGGGATTTCGGGCGCGAGCGAGGGGTCCGGCAGCGGCGTGCTCGACCGGAGCCGTTCGGAGGGAGAGGGCGGACGGCCCCGGGTTCGGCTGGAACCGGCCGTCGAGGGCGACCAGGCAGTCGTCCGCGCGGAGCCTCTGCCCCACCCCGAGGGGAGCGAGTCGGCCGAGGACCTGGACGTGGAGTTCCTGCTGGACGACCGCGACGACGTCGACCCGTCGGCGGCGACGCGGAGCGGGTCGGAACTCCGGATCCCGCTGGCGGAGATACCCGACCGGGTCCGCGTCCACGGCGTCGCTGTCGGTGAACACGGCTACAGCGTCCCCGACGCCGTCGAGTTCACCCGCGAGACGTCCGCGGAAGCGGCCGAGGAGCGGGCCGACGGAGCGCCCCAGGTCCGCGACACCGAGGTCAGCGCAGCCAGGCTGTACGACCCGCCGTCGTGGGCCGAGGACGCCGTCATCTACGAGGTGTACATCAGAATGTTCGGCGACGGCGACGAGGGTGAGTCCGGCCGCTCGGTGTTCGACGCCGTCGTCGACCGACTCGACTACATCGAGTCCCTCGGCGCGGACACCCTCTGGCTGACGCCGGTGCTCCAGAACGACCACGCCCCCCACGGCTACAACATCACGGACTTCTTCTCTATCGCCGACGACCTCGGGACGCGCGCGGACTACGAGCGGCTGATCGAGGCGGCCCACGAGCGCGGGATCGCGGTCCTGTTCGACCTGGTCTGCAACCACTCGGCGCGGACCCACCCCCACTTCCAGGCCGCGGTCTCGGACCCCGACAGCGAGTACCGCGACTGGTACGAGTGGCGCACCGAGACCGAGCCCGAGACGTACTTCGAGTGGGAGCACATCGCGAACTTCGACTTCACCCACCTGCCCGTCCGGCGCCACCTGCTCGACGCCATCGACGAGTGGGCCCCGCTGGTCGACGGCTTCCGGATCGATATGGCCTGGGCCGTCCCCGACAACTTCTGGCGCGAGGTCCACGACCGGACGAAGGCGGCCGACCCCGAGTTCCTGCTGCTCGACGAGACCATCCCGTACATTCCGGACTTCCAGGGCGGCTGTTTCGACATGCACTTCGACTCGACGACCTACGCCGCGCTCCGGCGGGTCGGCAACGGCGCGCCGGCCGAACAGGTGCTCGACGCGGTCGACGAGCGCGTGGCGATCGGCTTCCCGCCCCACGCCGGGTTCATGCTCTACGCCGAGAACCACGACGAGGCGCGGTACGTCGTCGAGTGCGGCCGCGAGGCCGCCGAAGCGGCCCTCGGCGCGCTGTTCACGCTCCCGGGGGCACCGATGGTGTACGCCGGCCAGGAGTTCGGCCAGCGCGGCAAGCGCGACCGCCTCGCGTGGGACCACGCCGACGAGGAACTCCGCGAGTTCGTGTCCGACCTGAGCGGCGCGCGCCGTGAACTCCCGGCGCTCGACGCGGCGGCCGCCATCCGGCGTGTCAGCTACGAGGTGACCGACGGGGACGCCGACCGCGTCGTCACGTTCGGCCGAGTCGCCGACGGCGACGCCAACGTCGTCGTCCTCAACTTCGGCGAGGAACCCGCGGTCGTCGAGGTCCCGGCGGCTGCCGGGGACGCCGACGCCGTCTCCGGCGCGTCCCTGGCGGCCGGTGACGGACTGTCCGTCGAGAGCGTTGCCGTCGTCCAGGCGGACCCTGCCGACCTCGGGGCCCCGGGAACTCCCTGACCCCGGGAAACTTCTGACGCCGGGAAGCGAGCGTCCGAAAGTTGCCGTCCAGCCGGTCGTCCGCCGCGGGGAATCCCGAGATGCCGTCGGGGTAGGCCCGTCGCACTCCGGATTATCACGAACGATCGGTCGGGTGTGGATTTATATGTGCCTGTCCGTTTTGGGGAAGCATGCGGCTGACGACGGCGCTCAACGAGTACAAGCGGACTCGTCACGAGCGCTTCCCCGAAGAGAGCAGGACGGTCGACGGGGCCTTCTCGGGCTACGGCGACCGGCTGGTTCACGTGACGGAGCACGGGTCGGTCCGGGACTATTCCTCGCCCCTGTCGGGGCTGTACGGCATCGACAGGTCGAAGCTCGGCATCCAGACGCGCGACGGTATCCACTGGTTCGAGGACCTCGAAACGATCCGGCAGCACTACTACCGCGACACGCGGCTCGTCGAGACCGAGTACGACGCCGGTTCGTACACGGTCCACCAGTACGATCTGACGCTCGGCCGGGCGCACGTGACACACGTGGAGTTGCGCGGCGCGGTCCCGGGGGACGCCCGCCTCGTCGCGTTCCTCACGATGGCTCCCGAGGGCAAGGAGGGCGGCGTCGGGGCGCTCATCCACGACGACGGCGGCCCCGACGGGACGCAGGCCCTGGAGGTGTATCACCGCCGGGAACACGACTACCTCGCGGCGTCGACGGGGCTCGACGCGATCCGCGGGCAGCGGCCCGAGCGGTTCGACGAGATAATCGGCGAACACCCGGTCTCCTTCCCGAGGGGCGACGAGACGCGAACGTACGACCAGACGCGGCTCAGCGGTGACTTCGTCGTGACGGCGCCGCTGGAGCGGGCTGGGCGCGGGAACCGGACGACGCTGGTGAGCCAGCTCTCGGACCACTCCGAGATGGACCGTGGCACCGCGCTGGCGGACCTCCGGAACTGCGCGCTCGAACACGCGAGCGCCGACGAACTCCGGGCGGCCGCTCGCGAGCGGACGACCGTCGACGTGACGCAGTCGATGCCGCGCTCGTCGACGGTGCGGACGGACATGCGCGCCCTGGACCTGCTGGAGGCGCGAACGGGCGGCCACATCGCGGCCCCCGAGTTCGACCCCTTCTTCGCGAACTCCGGCGGCTACGGCTACGTCTGGTTCCGCGAGGACGCGGCCGTCGCGCGGCACATGCTGGCCGCGGCCGACCGGCTCGACATGGAGGTCACCGATGCCATCGAGCGCAGCGCCCGGTTTCACTGCCGACAGCAACTCGCCGACGGGACGTGGCCCCACCGGGTGTGGGCGTCCGACGGGTCGCTCGCCCCGGGCTGGGCCAACGCGAACGTCGAGCGCAAAGACGACTCCCTGGAGTACCAGGCCGACCAGACCGCCACTGTGACGGCGTTCCTGGCGACGGTCCTCAGGGAGCGACACGGGGAGCTCGACGACGAAGTGACCGTGAACATCCGCGAGACGGTCGTCGACGCGGTCGACGCGCTGAACGGCGACATCGCCGACAACGGGCTTCCAGAGCCCTGTCAGAACGTCTGGGAGGACGGCGTCGGACAGTTCACCCACACCGCCGCGGCGTACGTCGAGGCGCTGTCAGCCGTCGCCCGGGCGCCCGTCCGGAAGCCGCTCCGGGAGCGGGCACAGGCCGGCGCCGAGACGGTGCTGGGCGCCCTCGCCGAAGTCTGGGACGAAGACGAGGGAGCGTACGTCATGCGCCTGGACGACGGCGAGCCCGACCGCCGGCTCGACGCCGCGACGCTGTTGCTCGTCGACGCCGTCGCCGAGTACGACCGGATCGAGGGGACGAGCGTCGACGATGCGCTGCTCGACCGGCTGGTCGAGCACGTCGAGGCGACCGTGGACCGGCTGTACCGCGATCCCGACGGGAGCGACGTGGCCGGACTCGCCCGGTACGAGGGCGACCGCTGGCGGCGCAGCGACCAGGACGCCGAGAAGGTCTGGTCCGTGACGACGGCGATGGGGGCGCTCGCGACGGCGCGCCTCGCCGTGCTGCTAGACGAGCACGGCCGCGGGGACGGTGACGGCGACGGACAGGCCGACGACGGGGGGACCGACAGCGGCGCGTTGCTCGACAGGGCGAGCGAGCTCTACGAGTGCCTGACCGAGGACGGGCCGCTGACGACCGACGCCGGCTACCTGGCCGAGCAGGTCTTCGACGACGGGACGCTGGACAGCGCCTCGCCGCTGGGGTGGTCCCACGCGCTCCGGCTCGACGCGACCGCGCTGCTCGACGAACTCGACGCGCTCCCGTCGAGGGGCACCCGGATCGAGGGGCCGACCGAGCGTGCCACCTGGACCACGGGCGAGAAGTTCGGCCTCGCGACGGCGGCGGACCACCAGACGAGCGACCCCTCCCGGGTCTGGTTCACGCTCACCCGCGGCGCGCTGACGGAGGCGCGCTTCCCGCGAGTCGACCTGATGAACCTCCGGACCCTCGACTTCCTCGTCCGGTCCGCGGACGGGGAGTACACTGTCCGCACCCACAGGGAGACCCGCCGGACGGACGACTCGGTCGAGCGCCGCGTCGAACCGGTCGACGACGAGTCGCTGCGGTTCAGGCACGTCTTCCGCGAGACCGGCGACGGGCGCGGCCACGAGTGGCGGCTCACCGTCGAGTACGTCACCGACCCCGAACACGACGCGCTCGTCGCCGACGTCGCCTTCGAGGCCGAGGACGAGCGCGAGTACGACCTGTTCGTGGTCGCGGATACGGCGCTGACGAACACCGCGACCGCCGACCGCGGGATCATGCTCGGCGAGCCCGGCTCACACCACCTCGTCGCACGGGACCCCACCGCCTACACCGGGGAGACGGGCCACCCGCTGCTCGTCGACGAGGACGGCGAGGCCTACTCTGTCGCGATGGCGCTGGTCGCGGCGAGCCGGTTCGACTGGGCGACGGTCGGCGCCGCCGGGAGCGACCGCATGCGCGAGTTCTTCAGCGACGGGAGCTTCCCGGAGCAGGTGGACTCGATCGACAACGAGAACGTCGTGCTCCTGGGTCGGATCGGGGCCGGCGAACGCGCCTACGAGACGATCGCGCTCGGGTTCGCCCGATACGCCGACACCGCCGCCGCGCTGGGCGAGGCGACCGGCGCGCTCGACCGCGGATACGAGACGGTCAGCGCGGCCTACGCCGACGGCTGGGCAGAGTTCCTCGCCGACAAGGAACTGCCCGCGGCGGTCGCCGACGACGACGAGCTCGCCGCCCAGTACAACACGTCGCTGATGAGCCTGCTCGCGGTCGAGGACAAGACCTACCACGGCGCCTCTATCGCCTCCCCGTCGGTCCCGTGGGGCGTCGCGGTCGACGCGGACGAGTCCAAGGGCTACGGCTACAACTTCGTCTGGTCGCGGGACCTCTACCAGGTGTTCAGCGTCTTCGAGGCTGTCGGGGAGATAGACGTCGCGACCAGCCAGCTGGAGTACATCTACGAGTACCAGCAGGACGAGAACGGCTTCATCCCGCAGAACACCTACATCAACGGCATCACGCGCTGGGGCGGCGAGCAGATGGACAACATCTCGTTCCCGCAGGTGATGGCCTACCACC
>JBDGST010000085.1:0-14098 GCA_042217365.1 Haloarculaceae archaeon | reverse complement strand
CGGCGACCGCGTCCCGACCCAGAAGCAGGACGCCTACAAGCACGTCCTCGACGAGCTCGGCGTCCGCACCGACCTGTCCCCGGGCGAGAGCGCGGACATGGTCGACGACGTCGGCTTCGGCTTCTACTACCAGCCCGCGTTCAACCCGGGGATCGAGGCGCTCTGGGAGCGCCGCGACAACATGGGCGTGCGGACGCTCGTCAACACGATCGAGACGCTCGCCAACCCCGCGAACGCGGAGGTCCACCTGGGGTCGTTCTACCACCTCCCGTTCGCCCTCCGGATGGTCGAGACGCTCCGGACCGCCGAGAGCCAGTCCGTCGACCGGGCGCTGTTCTTCCAGGGGATGGAGGGCTACGACGACGTCCGGCCGGGGACGACGGCCGTCGCGGAGTGGTCGGCCGGCGAGGGGGAGCCGACCGACTTCGAGATCGAGACCGCCGAGTACGGCATGGACTTCGAGAGCGAGGACCTCCGCGTCGACGACGTGGCCGTCGACTCGGCGGCGATCACCGAGGCCGTGCTGACGGGAGAGCGCGACGACCGGTTCGCCGACGCCGTCGCGCTCAACGCGGCCCTCCGCATGTACGCTCGCGAGGACGTCGACGCGCTCGACGCCGGCCTCGACCGGGCCCGCGAGGCCATCGCGGACGGGAGCGCCGCCGGGGTGCTGGACGACCTCCGGTCGTTCTGACGCCGCAGGGCCCTGATTCGACTCCACCCGGCGGTCAGTCGCCGTCGCCTCTCGCGCCGAGTCCGCCAGTCGCGTCGGCGAGCGTCCGGTGTGAGATCGACATTCTCTACTGTCTGGCCGGATCAATCGAGCGTGTGAGGAAACCGATCTCGGTCGCCGTTCTCGTCGTACTGACGGTCACGGCGGGATGCCAGGGGTTCGTTCCCGGGGCCAGCGGAAGCGGGTCGCCGACCCCGACCCCGACCCCGCCGACGGCCGAGACCGACGCGCAGTCGTCGGGGACAGCCCCCGGCGGCGGCCCGACCGCTACGCTCGACGTCAGCGCGGGCGCGGCGAACTCGTCACGGATCGACGTGTACGACCGGCTCTACCGGCAGACGATCGGGTCCGTCGTCAAGATCAAGGTCGTTCACGCGACGGGGAGCGTGGGGACCGGCTCCGGGTTCGTCTACGACGGAAAGGGCCGGATCGTCACTAACCACCACGTCGTGAAGAACGCGGAGACGGTCATGGTCCGGTTCCGGAACGGGGAGTGGCGCCGCGGCACGGTCGTCGGGTCGGACGTCTACAGCGACCTCGCCGTGGTCGACGTGGACGACGTGCCCCGGTTCGCCGACCCGCTCCCGGTCGCGGACCGGCGGGTTCAGCCGGGCGACCCGGTGGTCGCTCTCGGGAGCCCCTTCGGTCTCGAAGGGACCATCACGCACGGGATCGTGAGCGGGGTCAACCGGTCGATGGCGACGAGTCTCGGGTTCACGATCCCCGACACGATCCAGACCGACGCCCCGATAAACCCCGGGAACAGCGGCGGGCCGCTCCTTTCGCTCAACGGGACAGTGGTGGGCGTCAACCGCGCCACGCGGGGTGACAACGTCGGCTTCGCTATCTCCGCGACCGTGCTCGAACGGGTCGTGCCGGCCCTGATCGAGACCGGGTCGTTCCACCATCCCTATCTGGGCGTCCGCACGGCCACCGTGACACCGGTTATCGCGGCCGCGAACGACCTCGCGGCGGCCAGGGGCGTCGTCGTGACGCGGCTGCTGCCGAGCAGTCCCGCCGGGGATACGCTCAGGCCCGCCTCGCAGCGCTACACCGAGAGCGGACGGGCGATACCGGTCGGCGGCGACGTCATCCTCCGGGTCGACTCCCGGACGATCCACTCCCGCCAGGCCCTCGCACGGTACCTGCTGTTGCAGACGCGTCCGGGGGAGACGGTCACGCTGGTCGTGCTCCGTGACGGCGAGCGCCGCAAGGTCACGGTCGAACTCGCCCGACGACCGGAGTACGGGTCGGCCTGACCGCTCCGGCGACGCGGCGGCGGAGACCACCAGGGTTTTCTTCGGGCCACGCTTCCACGAGGGCATGAGCGACGACCTGACCGCGACGCTGCACACCTCCGAAGGGGACATCGAAGTCCGGCTCTTCGACGAGCGGGCCCCGGCGACCGTCGAGAACTTCGTCGGCCTGGCGACCGGCGCCGACGGCGACGCGCCCGTCGAGCCCGGGACGGGCGCCTGGGAGGACCCCGAGACCGGGGAGACCCGGACCGACCCGCTGTACTCGGACATCGAGTTCCACCGCGTCATCGAGGACTTCATGATCCAGACCGGGGACCCGACCGGGACCGGCCGGGGCGGCCCGGGCTACACGTTCGACGACGAGTTCCACCCGGACCTGCGCCACGACGCCGCCGGCACGCTCTCGATGGCCAACCGCGGCCCCGACACCAACGGCTCGCAGTTTTTCGTCACGCTCGACGCCCAATCACACCTCGACGACAAGCACGCCGTCTTCGGCGAGGTCGTCGACGGCATGGACGTCGTCGAGGCCATCGGGAACGTCGAGACCGACCCCAGCGACCGCCCCATCGAGACGGTGCTGCTGGAGTCGGTCGAGGTCCACGACTGATTCTGCCGGCTGTCCCTTCGTTCGGACGTTCGCCACCCCGGAGCGTCGAAATAGTTACGACCGTCCGTGTCAGTCCTCCGAGAACGCTTGCTGGAGCGCGTCCGTCTCGACGCCGCTCTCGTGGAGGTGACACGCGGCCGGGTGGCCGGCCTCGGTCTCGCTCAGTTCGGGAGCCTCCCGCTCGCAGACGGTTTCGAACTCCGAGGCGAGGCGATCGTCGGCCCGCTCGAAGTCCTCCTGGACGATCGCCTCGAGTGCCTCCGCGACCACTGATTCGCCGCTCGGGTCCGACAGCCGCTCAGGGATGTCCAGTTCCTGGCGGATCGCCGCGGCGGTCTCCTCGGCTGAGACCTCTTCGACCGCGCCGGTGTCGCTCTCCGCGACGACTAACTCCCGCGCCGCCTCGACGTCGATGGCGCGCCGGGCGAGGCGGTCGCGCAGGTCCATCACGGCCCGCCACTCCCGCTGCTCGAAGTCGTAGCCCTCGGGCTGGATGACCCGGTGACAGCGGGTGTGGAACCGACAGCCGGACGGGGGGTTCGACGGACTCGGGACGTCGCCCGTCAGTTCGATCCCCTCGCCGCGCTGGCGGGGGTCCGGCTGCGGGATCGACGAGAGCAGCGCCTCCGTGTAGGGGTGCTGTGGGTCGGCGAACAGCTCCTCGGTCGGGCCGATCTCGACTATCTCCCCGAGGTACATGACCGCGACGCGGTCGCTGACCTCGCGGATGACGCCCATGTCGTGGCTGATGACGAGGATCGAGAGGCCGAACTCCTCCTGGACCTCGTTGATGAGCGCGAGGATCTCGGCCTGGATCGAGACGTCGAGCGCGCTCACCGGCTCGTCCGCGACGATGAGCTCGGGGTTCGTGACCAGCGCCCGCGCGAGGCTGATCCGCTGTTTCTGCCCGCCGGAGAACTCGTGGGGGAACCGGTGGTAGTCCTCGGCATCGAGCCCGACCCGTTCGAGCAAGTTCTTCACTATCTCCCGCCGCTGCTCGTTGTCGGTGATGCCGTGGATCCGGAGCGGTTCAGCGACCGTCTCCCCGATCGTCATCCGCGGGTCGAGGCTGGAGGAGGGGTCCTGGAAGATCATCTGGACCTTCCGCTGGAAGTCCTTGCGCCGCTCGCCGGTGAACGTCGTCGCGTCGTTCGGGTGGGCGCCGTCGGGGCCCCGCGGGGCGTCCGTGTGCGCCCCCCCGTTCGTGTTGAATATGATCTCCCCCTCGGTCGGCTCCTCGAGCAGCGTGATACACGACGCGGCGGTCGACTTCCCGCAGCCGGACTCCCCGACGAGTCCGACCGTCTCGCCGCGGTGGACGTCGAAGTCGATCCCGTCGACCGCCCGGACGCGCCCGACCTCCTTCGAGAGGATCCCCTCCGTTATCGGGTAGTGCTTTTTCAGGTTTCTGACCGAGAGGAGGGACTCTCCGTCAGTCATCGTCGGCCCCCACGTCGAAGCTCATCTCGTCTGTCGTTTCCTCGGACCCGATCACCGACGCGTCGTACCCCTGCCCGTAGAGGAGACACGAGACGCGGTGGTCGGGGTCGGTCATCTCTATCAGCTCGGGCTGGTCGCCGGTCCGACAGTCCGCGAGCGCGTACGGACACCGGTCGGCGAACCGGCACCCGTCCGGCGGGTCCGTCGGGTCCGGGAGCGACCCCTCGATCCCGACGGTGTGGTCGCCGCGCCCGGGGAGACACTCCAGTAGCGCCTCCGTGTAGGGGTGTGACGGGTTCTCGAAGATCGTGAAAACGTCTCCCTTCTCCATGATCTTGCCGGCGTACATCACGATGACGCGGTCCGCAATCTGGGCGACGACGCCCAGGTCGTGCGTGATGAAGAGGACGCTCGTGTCGAACTCCTCCTGGACGTCCTCGAGCAGACTGAGGATCTGGGCCTGGATGGTCACGTCCAGCGCGGTCGTCGGTTCGTCGGCGATGAGCAGGTCGGGTTCGGTCGCGAGCGCCATCGCGATCATCACCCGCTGTTTCATCCCGCCGGAGAACTCGTGGGGGTAGTCGTCGAACCGGGCGGGCGCCTCCGGGATCCCCACCCGGTCGAGGAGGTCGATCGCCTTCTCCCTGGCCTCGCTCCTCGAGACGTCCTCGTGGAACTGGATCGCCTCCACGATCTGCCAGCCGACGGTGTAACAGTGGTTGAGCGCGTCCTGGGGGTTCTGGAAGATGTGGGCGATCTCCCCGCCGCGGAGCTCGCGGAGCCGCGATTCCGACATCTCGCTCACGTCCTCGCCGCGGAACAGGACCTCGCCCTCGATCCGCCCCGGCGGCATCTGGATGATCCGGGTGATGGACTCGCTCGCGACCGTCTTCCCGGATCCCGACTCGCCGACGATACAGACCGTCTCGCCCTCGTGGATGTCGAAGTCGATGCCGTCGACCGCGCGCAATACGCCCCCCTCGGTGTCGAACTGAGTGTGAAGGCCGCGCACGGAGAGCAGTGGTTCCGACATGTTAGCCCTCCGTTTCGGTTTCGGCCCGCGGGTTCAGTGCGTCGAGCAGTGCGTCGCCGAGGAAGTTGAACGCCAGGATCGTGAAAAACAGGAAGATCCCGGGGATCGTCGCGATCCAGGGGGCGAACGCGAGGTCGCTACGGCCGGACGCGATCGCCTGGCCCCACGACGGGATCGTCGGGTCGCCGACCCCGAGGAAGGACAGGACCGCCTCGAAGAGGATGAACGACGGGATGAGCAGCGTCAGGTTCGTGATGATGCTGCTCGCCGTGTTGGGGACCAGGTGGCGCCTGACGATGAGCCACGTGCTGGCCCCGGAGGCCTTCGCCGCCTGGATGTACTCCTCTTCGGTCTTCTGGAGCGCGTTCGACCGCACGTACCGCGCCGTGTTCCCCCAGCTGAACCCGCCGAAGATGAGGATGAACAGGAAGAGGCTCGCCCCGAACAGGTAGGTCAGCATCAGGAACAGGATGAAACTCGGGAACGTCTGCTGGATGTCGACGTACCGCATCAGCACCTCGTCGACGAGGCCGCTACTGTAGGCGGCGACGATGCCGACGATGCTCCCGATGATGCCGGCGAACAGCGCCGAAATGAGGCCGACCTTCATGCTCACCTGCATCCCGTAGACGATGATCCTGACGATGTCTTTCCCCTCGCTCGTCGTCCCGAACGGGTACTGCCAGGAGCCGTGACAGCGACCGTTCGAGACTTCCCCGACACACTGGACGACGGTGTCCTCCGGGACGGTCATGAACACCGGCGGCTGGTACTTCTCCAGCACGGAGAGTTCCGGCCTGGACAGGAACAGGGGCCCGACCAGGCCGATCACGAGGATGACGATCAGGTAGGCGAGACTCAGCATCGCCGGCCGGTTCTCCTTGAACCGACCCCAGTAGTACCGCGTCATCCGCGGGTTCTGATACAGGGGGAGCGTGCCGTAGAAAAACAGCATGAGTAGCGTCATCGAGAACAGCCAGTCGGTCTGGGTCACGTTGTACCCCCATTCTATCTCGAGTCCGGTGGCTGCCAGCGCGTCGGTGACCGCTGCGAACGTGGCCGTGTCCGCCGGCACGAACAGCAGGTCGTAGACGAACAGGGCTATCACGACCGCGGAGACCGCGACGAACCCCTTCGTGTTGACCGACAGCGAGAACCAACTCGGTCGCGATACCTCGTTCCAATCGATCTCTTCGAACCGTTCGTGGTGCGTGTCGGAAGACATTATCGGTCACTGAAGTCGATCCGCGGGTCGAGCACTGTGTACACGATGTCCTGGATCAGGTTGCCGATGACGGCGATGGCGGTGAAGACGAAAAACGCTCCCAGGACGAGCGACGTGTCCTGGGCGATGATCCCCTGCAGGAGCGTCCGTCCGAGCCCGGGGATGCTGAACACCTCCTCGACGACCACCGAACTCCCGGTAAAAAGCGCCAGCAGCGTCCCGACGTACGTCGTCGACATCGGGACGGCCGCCGGCCGGAGGATGTGCCGCGTGAAGATCCGCTGGCTGTCCGCTCCTTTGGCCCGCGCGGTCTTGACGAAGTCGGCGTTCAGGTACTCCGCCGACTCGTTGCGCGAGACGCGGTGGATTGTGGCGACTGATCCGGTGATGAGCACGAACACGGGCAGGATGAGCTGTTTGACGTTGAGCCAGCTGAACACCGCCACGTTCGACTGGTAGACGATCGGGACCCACTGCAGGTAAACGCCGAAGACGAGCAACAGCATGATAGCGAACCAGAAGTTCGGGATGGAGAGACCGAAGAAGGCCAGCAGCGTCGCCGCGTTGTCCTTCCAGGAGTACTGGTTTGCCGCCGAGTACAGTCCGGCGGCGGTCCCGAACACGACGGTCCCGATCGTCCACGGGATCGAGTACTGCGCCGTGTAGTAGAGGCTGCTCAGGAGCGCGTCCGTGACCGGCTGGGCGCGGCTGTCGGAATAGCCCCAGTTGAGCGTGAACACGTTGACGACGTAGTCTACGTACTGCTGCCAGAGCGGTTGGTTCAGGCCCTCGATCTGTCTGATGCGTTCCTGGGCCTCCGTCGCGTTCGCGCCCCGCATCGCGGCGCGCTGGCCGGCCTGGAGCACCTCCTGGTTCGGCGTAAACCGGAACAACACCCAGGTGACGGAGACAATGATAAACGCGACTACCCCGGTCCACATCAGCCGCCGGGCCACGTACCATCTCATGCCCATGTTTAATGAACCTCGTGTGTCCCGGTTAATGGAACCTCGAATATCCGGTTTTCGGTACGGCCCGGAGCCGCGCGGTCAGCTTTCCTTGTACCACGCCGGGAAGTTCCAGCCGTTGAAGAACTCCTCCTCGTACCCGACGACCTCGGTCTGGTAGCCGGTGATCTCGACGCCCAGCGAGATCATTCCCATCGGCTGGTCCTTCGAGATCTCGATGAAGAACTCGGCGAGGGCCGACTGGATCTCCTCTTCCGACGTGGCGTTGTTCGCCTGCTTGAACAGCCCCGCCGCGTCGAACGAGGGGTAGTAGCCGTACGGGTTGAACGACCCGTCCTTCGTGAAGAACACCTCGTTGGTCATCGGCGTCATGGGGTAGGTGTTGAGCCCGTAGACCAGCCCGATGTCCCAGGCCTTGTTGCTCGTGACCTTGTCGCGGGGGCCGCCGTTGTACGGGCCGGCGCTCCACTTGAGTTCGCTGGCGTTGTCGGGTACCCCGGTGCGGAAGTAGTCAACGTCGAACGTCCGCGCCTGGACGCCGCTGATGTTGACCGTGATCCCCGCGTTGTTGGAGAACTGCTTTTGGATGTACTGGGCGATGGTCGCCTCGATGTCCTGGCCCGACTGGTAGTACAGGTCGAGTTCGACCGGGTTGCCCTCCGGGTTGTAGAGTTTGTCGCCGTCGTAGCCGTAGTCCGTGTCCGAGAGCGCCTCCGACATCTTCTGGCGGGTCACCTCGGGCCCGTAGAGGTCGCCGGTCCCGTACCGGTCGATGCCGTTAGCGACCTCGTCGGTGTACCACGGCGACCAGGTGGGCTGCCAGGTGTACTCGGGGGTCGCGTACCCGCGCTGGATCCCCTCGACGAACTCCTTCTTGTTGATGGCGCACCCGAGCGCCTGCCGCACGCCCTTCTTGCGGAACGGCTTCCAGCCGTTCGCCCGCATGTTGTAGAACACCGGCGTGTTGTACGGCTGGGGCGCGAGGTTCAGATCGATGCCCTCCGTGCCCTCGATGTTGACCGCCTGGGGCGGCGAGAGGGTGAGTTCGTCCAGGTCGCCGGCCTCGAAGGCGCTGAGCCGCGAGGACGACTCGGGGATGATCTGGGCCTCCAGCGTCTCGAAGTACGGGGCGTTCGCAAACGCCCGCGGGACGTCCGTGTCGTCGCGCTCCGCCAGGTCCCGCATGTAGTACTCGTCCGCCCGGGAGTACTTCAGCCGGCTCTGGCGCGCCCAGTTGTCCAGGTCGTACGCGCCGAGGTTCCCGGCGTACGAGAGGTTCATCAGCTCCTCGTCTTTCTGGAGCCCCTTGGCGTCCTGGCTCTCGACGTAGGGCTGAATCAGGTCCTTCGGGACGACCATCATCTCCCAGGTCGTGGGCTTTTTCGGGAACAGCGGGTCAGCGTTGGGGAGTTCGATCTGGAACTCGTAGGTGCCGGTCTGTTCGACCGGGATCGGCTCGCCGCCGCTGTACCAGTCGGCGCTGGCCGCCGTCCCCGCCCAGTCGGTCTGGTGGAGCTCCTGGATCATGTAGACGTAGTCCTCGGCGGTGACGTCCCCGTAGGGGTCGCTCCAGTGGAGGTTCTCCCTGAGCTTCGCCACCCAGACCGTGTTGTCGTCGCTCGATAGCTCGAACAGGTTCGGGAACTGGATCTGGCCCGGCTTGAACCCGTAAGAGCCTTCGACGGCGTACCTGATGAGCGTGCCAGCCGTCGACTCGGTGTTGTACATCGCGTTCAGCGTCGTGGGGTCCGAGCTGAGCGCCAGCGTGTACGAGCCGCCGACCTCCGGGAGCGGCTCCGGCGTCCCGGTAGCCGTCTCAGTCGCGCCAGTCCCGTCAGTCGGTTCCGGCGTCTCGGTCTCCTCGCCGAACCCTGCAACCGTGGTCCCGCCGCCGACTGCCGTGTCGGTCGCCGTTTCGCCCGGCGTGTCGGTGTTCGAGCCGCCACCGCCGCCACACCCGGCTACCCCGACAGCACCCGCGACGCCGAGCGCCTTCAGCCACTGCCGCCGGCTGTACGGCTTGTTCGAACCGTGTTTATCGATGAGAGGTTTGTCATCAGACGGCATACGCAACCACACCGGCTACGAGTACATATAGTCTTTGCTTCGTGCGGTTCTTCTGCGCCTCACGTGGTTGTTTGGGCAATCGAAACCTATATTTTTTGATCGGTGTTCAACAATACGTCTGAAAACCGAAACGAACTGGGTGCGTGATCGAAAATTCATAACTAATTATAATCCACTTACCGCCTGACGTCGGCGCTTTCGTCCGGAATATACCTCTGGCGCGCGCCCGTGACCCGCCCCGGAGGACCGGTCCGGGGGTGCGCGCACCGGACCGAAACCGACTTTCGGCGGCCGGCCGGAGTGAGAGGCGAGCGAGGGTGGCCGAGCCTGGCCAAAGGCGGCGGGCTTAAGACCCGCTCCCGTAGGGGTCCATGGGTTCGAATCCCATCCCTCGCATGAAATCGGCCCGAGCGGACGCGAGGGCCGTGTGAATCACGGATTGGATTCGAAGCCTGTCGGTCGCAGACCCGGAATGGCCGACCGGAGGACGGCCACAGCCCGGAACGTCCGACTCCGGTTCGAATCCCATCCCTCGCATGCGTTCGCTCCACGCGAGCTGGCCCCGCCGGATCGTGCGGGCCGATCGAGAAATCCCAGCGGAACGCTGTGGTGGGGGGCCTCCGTCGAGGAAGCACGACGCTCCCTTGTCGTAGGCCACGGTCGGGCGCGCTTCCTGACGGGTGCTACGTACGCTCGTACGCGACCGCGACGACGACGAGCAGCGATGCCGGCACCAGTAGCGCCCACCAGGGGACAGCGCGGTGTCTCAACAGGTACCGGCTCAGCACCCGACCGATTGCGACGCCGACGAGGACACCCACCACCAGCATCCAGGTAGACCGCCGGACCATGCTCCGGATTCCCACCGGTACTCACTTCAACCTGACCGATCTGCCGCCGAGGCCGACGGTTTGACGCCAGGTTCGAGGTGCCCGGTTCGGGCTTTCGCTCCTCCGCCCGGTCCACGGTCGGACGCGACGGGCTTTTCCCGTCTCCCGCCTCACTCCCGGGTGATGACCGACGAGACGACGGAGGCGGTCCGGGCGGCCTTCGAGGGTCACGACGCGTTCGAGTCGGCGGACGGCGGCTACCGCGTGGCGACGACGCCGTTCGATGCGCGGGTCAGCGCCCGGCCGGCCGGCGAGTGGAAGACGGCGTTTTCGGTCGCGGTCGACGTCCCGACCCTCGACGCCGCCGTCGCCGGCGAGGTCGGCACCGCGGTCGCCGACGGCTGGCTCGACGCCTTCGAGCGGCGCCTCGAGGGCGCCCCGTCGGCGACGCGGGCGGCGGTCGAACTCTCCTCGTTCGCGGTGTCGGCCGAGGACGGGACGGTCACCGTCGAGTACTGGTTCGAGTTCGGCGACGAGCGCCGCGGGGTCGAGATCGCGAAGACGTTCGTCGAGTTCGTCGAGGGCACGTATGTCCAGGGCGTGGTCCCGGGCTACGACTACGAGTCGCCGGTGGCCGACCTGCTGAGCGAAGCGACCGACGGCGAGGGCGAGGGCGAGCGCGGCGGGACGCCGCTGTGACCGTCGGCGGTCCGGACGTTCCCGCTGACCGCTGTGGCCGTCACTGGTCGGCGGTGACCACGCTGACCGCTGTGGCCGTCACTGGTCGGCGATGACGTCGCTGGCGATGTTTCGCCCGCGGGCTTTCAGCCGGACTTCGCGGCGGACGCGGGACTTCGTGAGCAGCCCCTTCTCGATGAGCGCGTCGTAGATCTCCTCGACCTCTTCGACCTCCATCCCGACGAAGTCCGGGATCTCGAACGGCGAAACGCCCGAGTACAGGGCCATCAACACCTCGTGTTCCCGTTTGGAGATGTCGATGTCCTCGGCGTCCGCGAGCGTGCCCTTGCTGACGAGCGACTCCAGGATAGCGACGTGCCGGCCGGTTCCCGAGACGTGGGTCTCGACGCTGGTGTCGCCGTCGGTGGTGTGTTCGACCTCGAGGACCCGCCGCTCGGACCCGCGGACGGATTTCTCTTTCACGTCCGCCCCGCTGACGTCGTCGACCTCGATCTCGACGAATCGGCCGGTGGCGAGCCCGAGGTCGACCTCGTCGTGCTCGACGCTGACCCGGGCTTTCTGCCAGTCGGTGTCCTGGACGACCCCGCCCTTGACGGCCGGGTGCTTCACGAGGACGACCTCCTGGTCCAGGAGCGCGGTGTACAACTCCTCCTCGAACTCGTCGATCGCCCTCGGCCCGACGAGGTAGACGTCCGCCCCGACCTGGACCGAGAAGTACCCGGACACCGGGGCGATGGCGTTGTCGACGTCCTTCCGGTTTTTGACCGTCCTGACGTTCGACAGGACGATCGTCTGCTTGCCCTCCCGGCTCACGAGGACGAGCCGCCGGTTCGAGAGGATGATCCGGCCGCTCAGCCAGTCCAGGTCGGCCACCTTCCGCCCGTCCTTGACGACCTGGACAAACTTGCCCTTCGTGTCGACCAGCGTCCGTTCCTCGCCGCTCATCGGTCCCACCCGTCCCTGGTCGGACGCCCGTGGCGCGGCTGGTTGCACCCCCGCCCCCCGTCGGGAGCCCTGCTCTCACCGCGCCGGTCCGAACGCGGCTCGCGGGAGCGGGTCGGCCGGGTCACGTCTGTCCACCGAGTTTCGACAGCGCCGAGAAGGTGCGCTTGCGGATCTGTTCGTTCTCGGTCTCGTCGAGGAGCGCGTCCAGGCGCTCGCGGGACCGTTCCCCGCCGACCTTGCCGAGGGTGAACACCGCCTGGGCGCGCGCGTCCGTCGGTTCGTCGGCGTCGTCGACGATTGCCAGGAGGCGGTCCTCGACGGCCTCGCCGCCGAGTTCCGCGAGGCTCGTCGCGGCGAACTGCGCGGTCATGGTGTCCTCGGCCCGGAGCGCCTCGACCAGCGCGTCGACGACGCGCTCGCGCTCGGCCTCGTCGGTCACGCGGCCGAGCAGCCAGGCGGTGTTGCGGCGCTGGGCGTTCTGGCGACTCTCCTCCAGGATCTCGACCAGCGGCAGGACGACGTTGGGGTCGTCGGTCTCGCTGAGCTCCTCGACGACGGTCTCGCGTATCTCGTGGCTCTGCTCGGTCGGGACGTTCGCAAGCAGTTCGACCAGCGAGTACACCGCCGCCCGCCGGACGGCCGCCGCCGGGTCGGTCAGCGACTCGACGAGGTACTCGACGGGCCGCTCGTTGTCGAAGTTGCCGAACGCGCCGACGGCGATCCGGCGGACCGACTCGTCGCCGTCCTCGTAGAGGGGCAACAGCGCCCGCAGCGCCTGTCGGTTCCCGATCCCCCCGAGCGCCTCCGCCGCTTCCCGGCGGACGGCGGCGCTGTCGTCGGTCAGGAGGTCCTCCAGCGCGCCGGTCGCCCGCGGGTCGCCGACGGCTCCACACGCCCGCGCCGCCCGTGCCCTGACCCGCGGATCCGGGTCGTCGAAGCGCTCGACGAGCTTCGGGACGGCGTCGGCGTGTTCGAGTTGCCCGAGCCCGTTCGCGGCCGCCATGCGGAGTTCCGGCAGGTCGGCGTCGAGCGCGCGGGCGAACGCCTGTGCTTTCACCCAGTCGGCGCCGTTCTCCTCGAAGTCGACGCCGGCCATCTCCCCGATGAGCTCTTCGAGTGCGTCACCACCGAGCCTGTCGAGCGCGTCGACGGCCGCGGCGGTCACCTGGTCGGAATCGTCGGCGCTCGCGGCCCCGACCAGCGCGTTGACGACGTCCGCCCGGTCGTCGTGGTCCGGGAACTCGCCGAGCAGCTCGGCGGCCCGCGCCCGGATCCGCGGCTTGTCGCTGCGCCGCAGGTGGCCGATCAGTTCCTGCACGTCCCCGTTCCGTTCGAGCTCGTACAGTGACATCAGCTTCGGCGATAGATGCGGTGTTTTTTCTCGACCGGTTCGTATCGCTCCCGGAACTCCACCGGGAGGGTCTCCGTCATCCCGATCATCAGGTACCCGTCCGGCGACAGCGACTCCGTGATCGTCTCGAAGATGGGCACCTTGTAGTCCGCGTCGATATAGATCAGGAGGTTCCGGCACAGCACCAGGTCGAGGTTCCGCTTCGGGTCCCCCCGGATGAGGTCGTGTCGCTCGAAGGTGACCAGGTCCTTGACGCGGTCCCTGACGGTGAAGGCGTCGCCCTCCCGGTCGACGTATCGGTCGTACTCGTCGAGCGGTTCGAGCTCCTCCTCGATGTCGGTCGTCTTCGAGGTCTCGTACCGGCCCGCCCGGGCCGTCTCCAGGACGTCGCCGTTGATGTCGGTCGCGAGCACCTCGACGCGCCTGGCGTCGACCTCGTCGTCGTCGAGCGCCAGCATCGCCACGGAGTACGGTTCCCGCCCGTCGGCACAGGGCGCGCTCCAGACCCGGACGCGCCTGTTCGCCGCGGCGAGGTCGCGTAGCACCCCCCGGAGCGACTCCCAGGCCTCTGGGTTCCGGAAGAACCCGGTCACGTTGATAGACAGCGAGTCGAGCAGCGCCTCCCTCTCGCCGCGTTCGCCCTCCAGCAGCCGCTCGTACTCGCGGTAGTCCTCGACGTCCCGGCGCCGCATCCGCGCCGTTATCCGGCGGTCCAGGTACGCGTCGTTGTAAAATCCCGACTCGAAGTCCAGCTCACGCTCGATGAACGAGAGCAGGTCGTCGAACGCGCGTCCGCGGCTCCTGCTCATCGTTCGACACCGGCCACGCGCGCCACCAGACTCGTTTCCGACGGCATACGCCCCGTCCGCTCGCCGTTCATTTAAAGGGTCACCACGTCGAGGATGTGGACGATGTTGCCGTCGCCGAGCACCGCCGTC